>JANXWC010000140.1 GCA_025351355.1 Hyphomicrobiaceae bacterium | reverse complement strand
GGGCGGCAAATACACCCTCGTTGGCAAGCTGCAGATGGAAGATTGGCCGAAACTCGCCGTTGTCATGAAGTAGGCGTCGCGCTCCAATCGACCGGAGAAAATCCGCTCGATCCAGATCGTTTGAGTTCCGTACTCGCTTCGTATCGAAGCGGTGATTGTGACGGAGCTTCGCCGTCGCGTGAAACTGTCACCTGAGAAACGATTGAACCACGCAACGCGGGGACTTCTCAAAACCCCGCGTTTTCGCACCAAAATCGCCGTTCCAAATGTGTTGATTTCTGAACCGCAAGCTCCGCCGTTGCCTGCGCATAATCGATTGCATGGAATTGCGCCCCGCTCCTGGTGCGACGGGCTCTCCTCCAAACGTGCGCGAGGCGGTGAGGGCAAAGTGATCGCGCTAGGGCTCTGTTGCAAATTTTGGGGTTAGGCGGGAGGTTGATGGCACGCGGGTAATTGAGGGAGCGGCATGATGGCGGATGCGGTTTTCAAGGGGCGACATTTTTTGCGCCTGAGCTGATCCTGACGTGCGTGCGGTGGTACTGCCGATATGGGATCAGCTACCGCGACCTCGAGCAGATGATGGCCGAGCGTGGTGCCGAGATCAATCACTCGACAATCTACCGGTGGGTCCAGCGCTATGCGCCCGAGATGGGGAAGCGGCTGCGCTGGCAGTGGCGATCACCGCGCTCGACCAGCTGGCGGGTCGACGAAACCTACATCAAGGTTGGCGGGCACTGGACCTACCTCTATCGCTCGGTCGACAAGCACGGCGATACGATTGACTTTTACCTGTCGTCCACACGCAGCGCCAAGGCGGCAAAGCGGTTCCTGGGCAAGGCGCTGCGCGGCCTGAAGGACTGGGAGAAGCCGCATTGCATCAACACCGACAAGGCCCCGAGCTACGGCGTCGCAATCAGGGAACTGAAAGCGGAAGGCAAGCTGCCGCCGGAAACCGAGCACCGGCAGGTCAAATATCTCAACAATGTCGTTGAGGCAGACCACGGCAAGCTCAAGCAGCTGATCCGACCGGTCCGCGGCTTCAAGACGCTGCCGACCGCTTACGCGACGATCAAGGGCTTCGAGTTGATGCGGGCACTCAGGAAAGGTCAGGCGTCTGCGTTCAATCTAACCCGCGACATGCTCGGCGAGGCCCGCATGATCGAGCGCGCCTTTGGTGTTGGAGCCAGCGCCCTCCCGGACACCATTGCACGCCTCAACAAGCAGCTTCAGCCTCAGGCGGCCTGATCAAGCAAAATGGCCGACACTGCGATACTCCGTTCGGCCGAATGCATAAATTTGCAACAGAGCCGCCTAAAGTGATAATTGTCACAATAGCCCGCTGAGCAAAAAAGTATGTTGGTGCGTGTCGTGAATATGGTCTCAATCATACTTACAGGAGAAAGATATGGCTTCGCCTGTCACCTTCGCAGTATTTAGTATGGGCTGGAATGCAGAGGACGTGAAGCCGTTCGCTTTCAACAACACCCTGCATGTGACAAAGGGGTCCCCGTTGAAAGGGCTCGTGGACTGGACGGCGGTTGTCGCCCGTGGCGCACCGGGTGGCCGGCTGCAAGCACTGGTGATCAATTGCCACGCTGAACTTGGGTACAACTACGATGGGACACTGGATAGTGCCGGCGGCATTCCGCATGTCTCGGCCGGTTTCAAGTTGGCCATCGGTGACGGAATCGTTCCGGAAAACGTTCAAGCTTTCAGTGGGCTATCTGGGTTAGTCGGGGAAATTCACATCTATGCCTGCTCGGCAGCGAGTACAGCGATACGACACGGCGAAACTGATCCGACAAACCTGTGCCAGAGAATAGCCGACACCAGTCGGGCCACCGTGGTTGCTGCCTTGGCGTACCAGCCGGATGTGATCGGGCCGGGTCCGAACATGGCGCCGGCCATGGTTGGTCGGGTGGTACGCTTCAAGCCTTGAGAATAAATTGTCTTTCATCAGCACCTATGGCACAGATTTGAGGTTGTGAATTAAGGAGGATTGGGTCTTCATCTTCATTCCTTTGGCACTGCGACGAAGCCCAAGTCCTCCTTGAAAAAATCGCCGGTGAAGATCCCTGCTGAGCGGATAGTGAAGGACATCCGGTGCCGAGCGCGTCGCCATTTCTCGGCCGGGGACAAGTTCCGCATCGTGCTGGATGGCTTGCGCGGCGCTTGCAACACCGAAAGCTCGCCGTCTAACATCAACCCCCGGACGAGGCCCGCTCTCCACTAGTGGCTCGCGTCAACTAATTTGAAAGGAACTTTTGATTTGCTTTCCAGATTGCGATTCGCAATGGAGGCGATCATGGCGCGGAAGGAAGTGGCGGTAAAGAAGTACGTTGTGCGGCTGAGCGCGGACGAACGCGCCCGGCTCGAAGCGATGCTGCGCAAGGGCAAGCACCCGGCGGGTCG
>JANXWC010000137.1 GCA_025351355.1 Hyphomicrobiaceae bacterium | reverse complement strand
TTCACGCCGACATTTGCGGGTTGCGGCCCGAACCTCCGCATTTCGAAGGCTGTCGACAGTGCCGTGGGTCCGAGGGCGTAACGTCTATTTACCCAGACTAACCACGGTTTATGCACCGGCATCCCATCGCAAATCCCGACGGTTCTAGACCCGCCCCGATCGATGGGAATGATGCAAGAGTGCGGGATGAATTGTTTTTCAGCAATCTATGATTGCGGTTTTGGTAAACCGATCACAGGTCGCCGGATGAAATATCGATTGATCCCAACGACCTCAAGTCAGAACCTATGGCCGTTGGGATGACATGGTCAGAAGAACATTTCGAGCAATCTTGTGCGGTCTTGAACAAATCAAAGTAGACTGCGTTTCACCGCGCCGCGGCGCGTGCTCGACCTCGCGCACCTCGTCCCCGTTTGACGGGTTCCGGTCCGCCGGTTTCTCCGAACAGTTCGACGAGCTTGTCGGTCATGGCACCTGCGAGTTCGGTTGGATCGGAAATGGTAACGGCGCGCTTGTAATAGCGGGTGACATCGTGACCAATGCCGATTGCAATCAGCTCCACAGGTGAGCGATTTTCGATTTCGTCGATAACCTGTCGCAAGTGCATTTCGAGGTACGAACCCGAATTGACCGACAGTGTGCTGTCGTCGACAGGCGCCCCGTCCGAGATCATCATGAGAATGCGACGATTCTCTTGCCGCCCCAGCAAGCGTCGGTGGGCCCAGGCCAGCGCTTCGCCGTCGATGTTTTCCTTTAGCAACCCCTCGCGCATCATCAGCGCCAAGCTCCGCTTGGAGCGTCGCCATGGCGCGTCCGCGTTCTTGTAAATGATGTGACGCAGATCGTTGAGGCGACCTGGATTTGGAGGTTTTCCAGCTGCCAGCCACGCCTCGCGCGCCTGGCCGCCCTTCCACGCCTTGGTGGTGAAGCCGAGAATTTCCACCTTGACGCCGCAGCGCTCAAGCGTGCGTGCCAGAATGTCGGCACAGCAAGCCGCCACCATGATCGGGCGGCCGCGCATCGAGCCGGAATTGTCGAGCAGCAGAGTGACGATGGTGTCCTTGAAGTCGGTATCGCGTTCGCGCTTGAAGGACAGCGCCGACATCGGATCAACGATCACGCGCGGCAGGCGCGCCGGATCCAGCACGCCTTCTTCCAAGTCAAAATCCCACGACCTGCTCTGCTGCGCCATCAACTTGCGCTGCAGCTTATTGGCCAGCCGAGCTACGGCGCTGGAGAGGTTGCGCAATTCCTTGTCGAGGAAGGTTCGCAGGCGTTCGAGCTCATCGGGTGTCGACAGCTTATCAGCGTCGACTTCTTCATCCGACGCGCGCGAGTAAACCTTGTAGCCAAACGCTTCCGGGTTATCGAGAACGTTATGGTTTGGACGCCATGGCTCCGGCGTATCGGCCATATCGTCGCCGTCATCCTCGCCGTCGAACATATCGGCTTCCGCCGATTCCGAGGTCTCGGATTGCTCGCCTTCCTCGCCTTCCGCGCGTTGGTCCTCGCTCGGCGTATCTTCCTGGTCGGCACCTTCCTGCTGTTCCTGGCTTTCGGCGTCGCCGCCTTCGGACTGCTCCTGCTCTTTGTCGTCGCCATCGTCGGGCTGCCCCTCGGCCGCCGTCTCGGTGAGATTGAGGTCTTTTAAGAGGTCGCGAGCAATCTTGCCGAACGCTTTCTGGTCGAGTTGGCTCTGTTGAAGCCGAGCGAGCGTCTTGCCGCCTTTTTCCTCAACGAACGGCCGCCACAGATCGACCATCTGGCGCGCCGATTCAGGTGGCGGCAGGCCCGTCAGCTTTTCGCGCAGCAACAGTGCAATGGCGTCTTCGAGCGGCGCATCCGACCGATCGTTGATCTCGGCATAACGACCGTTGCCAAACTGGTCGTCGACTTTTGCCGTCAAATTGAGGGCCATGCCCGGCATACGGTTAGCGCCAACCGCTTCGATCCGCGCCTTCTCCGCCGCCTCGAAGACATTGCGCGCAGGGCCGGCCGGCGGGGCCAGCCGCCGATGAACTTTTTTGTCGTGGACCGCCGCGGTCAGGGCCAGGCTGTCAGCCCATCCCCGGATAACGGCAATCTCCTTCGCCGTGGGCAGCCGCGACGGCTCCGGCAGCGACACGTTCTTGCCTTCGATTTCGGGTTTTCCGGGACCGTAGGCAACCTGCACCTCTTTATCCCCGGCGATCGCCCGAACGGTTAACGCCAGCGTCCGCTTGAACGGTTCGGTGGGCGCTTCTTTCTTGTTGGTCGGCGGAGGAGACATCGGCTGATAATCCGGTGATCGGAGAGCTAGGGATAGTTACTATCTCACGGCTGGGCTCGGGCGCAAACCCGATCATGCCGCAGCTGCATTAGTGACGAGTGAATGGGTTGGCACCCGAGCGCCCGACGCGTAGAGAGACGCCTGTACTGTCTGCACGCAGGGATCTCCATGCCGCCACTGGAAATGCTGTTTACGACCCAGCTCTATCAAGCCCGCCCCAAAGGTGCCAAGGCGGTGCGGCTGCGCGACGATCTAGAGCGCGCTTGCGTGGCCATCGCGGACGGCGACAGCGCCGGGCAGGCTTGGTGCCGCGAGCACGCTTACCAAGGGTACACCTCGTACGCCTCGCTCGATGATCTGGTGTGGCGCGACCCGATCATCGCCGATCTCGCCGCGACATTGGACGGGCATGTTGCAACATTTGCGCGCGCGCTGGATTTCGACCTCGGCGGCCGGCCGCTGGCGCTGGATAGCCTGTGGGTCAATATCCTGGAACCGGGCGGCATGCATGCCGGCCATATCCACCCGGGCAGCGTGATCAGCGGCACGTATTACGTTGCTTTGCCTGACGGCGCGGCTGGATTGAAGTTCGAAGACCCGCGCTTGCAACACATGATGGCTGCGCCACCGCGGCGTGCCAACGCGGCCCAGCTCAACAAAAATTTCGTCGAGATTGCGCCGAAGGCCGGCACAATTCTGTTGTGGGAAAGTTGGCTTCGGCATGAAGTGCCGCCGTCGCGCGCCAAGCAGAACCGCATTTCAATCAGCTTCAACTATAACTGGCCGATTGCTGCCAAGCAGAAATAGACCGAGCAATTATTGCAGCGCGCCGTCCGTGTTGACGCGCAAGAACAGCATGACCCAGAATGCAAACAGCGCGACAACGCCGACCATATAAATCGGCGCCCGCACCCGCACGTCGTTGGAGCCGAGATGAATTGCTGCGTGCACGTAGCGGGACAGCACGAATAGCCACGCCAAGGCGACCAGCACGTAGTCGGTTTTTCGCAGGATCAGCGCAAACGCCACGCCGACGAAAAACAGCACCGGCATTTCGAACTGGTTCTTGAAATTGTTGGCGGCCTGCGTCGCGGCATCAGACCATTTATGTTCGCCCAACGCGAGTTCGCGGTTGTTCACCGGCGTGCGGCTGGCATACAGCGATTGGCGGCGTTTGATGCCCATCCAGAGCACGACGAGGAAGATCAAGAGTACCTGTAGGAAAACGGGGGTCGTAAGGCTAGTGGCGAGCATGGGTGATCCCTGAAGATGAAGGCAACGAAGCAGACATGCTGAACCTGTGTCATGGCTCACCAGCCGTGACAAGGCGATGCTCTTTGCTCAGCCGGTCAGACGCCCGCTAACCGCAACAGCAGCGATCCAGCCGAGGCGACGGCCAACACTGCAATGACATTCCA
The DNA here is from genome assembly GCA_025351355.1 of Hyphomicrobiaceae bacterium. Classification (GTDB taxonomy): domain Bacteria; phylum Pseudomonadota; class Alphaproteobacteria; order Rhizobiales; family Hyphomicrobiaceae; genus JABFRJ01. The sequence goes on along the minus strand of JANXWC010000137.1, from coordinate 30,526 downwards.
GTGCCGCCACAAGAGCAGGAATGCGCTGATCGCCGCCAACGCCACGATCCGCCAATCGAGCGTCGCCAGATCGGGGACCCAGAGTTTGAGAATGCCGACCGATCGCGGGGTTACGCGGGAGAAGAAGACATGCAGCGCGAACCAGATCGCCAGATTTAGGATGACGCCGACCACGGCTGCGGTGACACCAGCCAGGGCACCCTTGAGTTTCGGCTGGCTATTGAGCCATTCCACATAGGGCCCGCCCGTAAAGACCCAGAGGAAACAGGGCGCAAACGTCGCCCACAAGGTGATGACCGCGCCGGCTACTCCCATGGCCAATGATGGACCGGCCCCACCATGGCGGTAGCCGGCGATGTAGCCGACGAATTCGGTGACGAGGATCAGCGGCCCGGGCGTGGTCTCGGCGAGCCCAAGACCATCCATCATCTCCCCCGCCGTGATCCACCCGTACTGCGTGGCGACGTCCTGCCCCATGTAGGCGAGTACCGCGTAAGCCCCGCCGAAAGTGACGATGGCGAGTTTGGAGAAAAAATAGCCGATTTGCGCCAGCACGTGCCCCTTGCCGAAGATCGCGGCGACGGCGAGCAGCGGCAAGATCCAGATGGCAAGCCATAGCCCGGCGCTCGTCACGGTTTTCGCCAACGGCACTCCGTGCACGGCCTCAGAGGCAGCCGCGGAAGTAGCACTCGTAACCTGGCGCGCCGACACGGCATACCCGATAATGGCCGCCGCCAGCACCAGCAAAGGATAAGGCGCGCCGAAGAAGAAGATGGCGACGAACGACAGTGCCGCCAGCACCCAATGTTCCGGTCCCTTCAGAGCCCGTTTGGCAATCCGCAGCAATGCCTCGATCACAATCACAAGCACTGCAGCCTTGATGCCGAGGAACAGCGCCTCGATCGTCGGTACGTTGCCGAACGCCGCGTAGATCATCGACAATGCAAGCACCACTAACGCGCCCGGCAGCACGAACAACAATCCTGCCGTCAAGCCGCCGCGCACCCCATGCAGCCGCCACCCGATGTAGGTGGCAAGTTGCATCGCCTCAGGTCCCGGAAGCAGCATGCAGAAATTGAGCGCATTGAGAAACCGGCCGTCGTCGATCCATTTCCGTTCGTCGACGAGCATGCGGTGCATCAGAGCGATCTGCCCGGATGGGCCACCGAACGACAGCAATCCAATGCGAAGCCACACGGCCAATGCTTCGCGATACGTGGGACCAATGAATTGATTTTTTTGCGAAGACTCTTGCATCGCCTATTCCTTGAAATTTGCATTCTGGGAGGGACTTGTGGAGCCCGCGCCGGAAACACCTACGAGAGTGCTTCATCAAGCACGGGACTACAACACCAGATGGGAACCGAATGACTAGGACGCCGATTTCGTCGCCGGCCAGTTGTGGGTTTCACCCGTCGCATCCCGACACCAGCGATAGAAGGCATCGTACATGACCATTGCAGCATCGAGCTGTTCAAGATCGTTTTTGAACATGCGCGAATAGCCGAGCGACGCTGCCACCAACCCAGCTGCCTCCGGCGCCAAGTCAAGCCGCGCCGTGTCCGCGCCCCTGACGATTTTAGCCAGATGCAGCAGGGCCGGCGATTTCAGTTCGAACTCTTCGATCATCGTGTCGAACGTGCACGTTTCACCACGGTGGCTCCAATAGACGCCATCGATGTCAAACGGCGTGGCAAAGAAACGCTCGGCAACCATCGGCACCTCAGCCGGCGCAACAAACAAGAATACCGCAGTCGGATCGACAAAGCGCTTGATCAGCCAGGGGCAGGCGATGCGGTCAATTTTCGGACGCGCACGCGTCACCCAGACTGTGCGCCCCTCGTTGTCTCGATGCGGCAGCTTTGCCATCGGCACCGCCAGCTGTCCCGCCTCGCGCCACGCCACGAAGCCGTGCTCAAGCGATTGCGCCTCAACACCTTCGTGACGCAACCACGCGGCAACGCCTTGACTGAGTTTCAGCCCGTGCTGGCAGGATACGACAACGGATTTGCCGGCGAAAGACTTAGCCCACGATTGAACGAGCCGATAGTCACGGCGGTGGAAACCCGGGATCAGACTGGGGTCGGCGTCGAAGTCCTCATCGATACGCACATCGATGAGCACAGGTGCACCGGGCAGGCCGATAAGCCGGGACAATTGCTGTACAGTGATTTCGGTTGGAGACGTCATGGCGCGTCCTCCCTCCATAATTTGAGGTTGATGGACGCGATTATTAGGCCGGAGCCTCACGGGGCAATCGCGGTAACCCCATGACGACTACGTATCAATCACCGTTGTGGCTGTCAACGTGCTGCAATCGTGCTGCACTCGATGCATGTCGGATGTGAGGTGCCGGCGATGTGTTTACTTTGCCCCTGCTATTGGGGACATTGTCCGCAACGCGACACCGTCGTCAAATAACATCCTCAAAGGTCCGCCATGCGCAGCGCAACAGAGTTCGATCTTATCGTTTATGGTGCCACCGGCTACACGGGGAAACTGGTTGCCGAATACCTCAGACGGCGCGTTGCCGGTGGGCTTGAGCTCAGGTGGGCGATGGCCGGGCGTAACCTGGACAAATTGGCGGTCGCGCGCACGGAGGTCGGGGCGCCTGAGGATACACCGCTGATTGCGGCAGACGGCGATGATGTCTCCTCGCTGAGCGCCATGGCGGGGCGCACCAAGTGCGTCTTGACCACGGTGGGGCCGTATCAGCTTTACGGTTCCGGACTGGTGGCAGCATGCGCGACCCGTGGCACCGATTACGTCGATCTTTGCGGCGAGCCCGCGTGGATGGCTGAAATGATCGACAGCTACGACGCCAAGGCTAAGGCGAGTGGCGCGCGCATCGTGTTCTCATGCGGTTTCGATTCCATTCCGTTCGATCTCGGTGTGTATTTTCTCGAGGCTGAAGCGATGCAGAAATTCGGCTGCGCGATGCCGCGCGTGAAGGGACGCGTGCGCCGGATGAAGGGCACCTTCTCCGGCGGCACGGCTGCCAGCCTGAAAGCCACGTTGGCTGCCGCTGCCAAGGATCGGCGCGTCTACGATCGACTGCGAGATCCATTTGCGTTGACACCGGGTTTTGTCGGCCCAACGCAGCCGCACGGGATGAAGCCGGAACTTGATGCGGCACTCAACGTCTGGGTCGGTCCGTTCGTGATGGCCGCGATCAATACCCGCAACGTTCACCGCACCAACTACTTGCTGCAGCACGCCTATGGCCGCGACTTCGTCTACGACGAGATGGTGATCACCGGAGCCGGCGAGAAGGGCAAGGCAATCGCCGAGGCCATGGCGACTGAAAAGCCGATGAGTGGCGATGGCGGCCCAAAGCCCGGCGAAGGCCCGACCAAAGTCGAGCGCGAAACCGGCTTCTACGATCTGCTCTTCATTGGGGAAGGCAGCGACGGAAAAACTTTGCGCGTTAGCGTCAAAGGCGACATGGACCCCGGATACGGATCGACGTCGAAGATGATCACGGAAAGTGCGCTTTGCTTGATCCAAGACGTGCCAAGCGCACCCGGCGGTATCTGGACCCCCGGTGCACTGATGGCCAAAGCGCTGACCAACCGCCTGCAACAATATGCCGGCCTGACGTTTGCGCTGGAGGCGGCATGACTGCGACAGGGCCACGAGTGGTTCCGGCAAAGCGCTTCTGGCGCGCCGCAGGACTTTTCGTGGCAGCGCTGCTGACGACAGTGGCGCTCATCTATCGCCCCGATCTCGCCATTCGTGTGGCCACCGGGGTCGTTGCCCACGACATCTGTTCCAAGACGTTCACCTCCGGATTCGAGCCGGCAGCGGTCATGGCCGAAACGATAACGCGGCCGGGCATCCGCCGCATTGCCTGGCTGCTCAACGAAAACGTCAATACGGCTGAGAAGACTGTCACCGCTTCTTTGGCGGGTATTCTCAGCAGCCGCGCGGTTTTTCGCAATGCGTTGGGTTGCGTCATCGTGCGCAATTCAGCCGGGAGCAAACCGATCGAAATCGATGTGGCGGCGCTGAAGCGCGCGCGCGGATCGGCACCCCTGCCCGCAATGGCGCCACTCGCCGTCGTCGAACCTGAAAATCAGAAACTCGCCGCGGCCCTCGACAATGCTTTTGCGGAACCACCCTCACCGCCCCTGCGCCGCACCAAGGCGGTCGTCATCGTGCACGCCGGCAAGATCATCGCCGAACGCCACGCCTCGGGGATCGGACCCAACACTCCGCTGATGGGTTTCTCACTGACAAAGACGGCGGTCAACGCCATGCTCGGTATTCTCGTTCAACAGGGGCGACTGAAAACCAGTGATCCAGCGCCCATCGCCGAATGGCGGGACGCCGCGGATCCGCGTCATGCGATCACCATCGAACATCTGATGCGCATGTCGAGTGGCTTGGACCTAGACGAAACGGGTTCGGGTTTCGATGCCTCCAGCCGCAATCTTTATCTCGAGAGCGACATGGCTGTTGCTGCGGCCAACGCTAAACTCATCGCCGCACCTGGGTCACGCTTTTCCTACTCAAGCCCAAGCACAGTTCTGTTAGGCCGCATCATTCGCGAAAAGCTCGGCGGCAAACCGGAGCACGTATTGGAGTTTGCTTGGCGCGAACTGTTCGTTCCGCTGGGCATGGACAACGTCACGCTGGAATTTGACCAGGCCGGCAATCTGATGGCGGGCAGCTACATGTTTGCAAGCGCGCGGGATTGGGCCCGCTTGGGCCAATTGTATCTGGACGACGGCATGATCGGAGACAGGCGCATACTGCCGGAGGGGTGGGTTGACGACAGTGCGCGCGCGACGCTCGGGTCGTACTACGGAGCCGGGCTGTGGACTGTTCGCAGCGATCATCCGTGGGCAAAACAGTGGGTCAAATCAGGTTTGCCGCAAGACGCGTACTTTGGCTCCGGCGATCTGGGCCAACGCATCGTCGTGCTGCCCACGCAACGTCTGGTCATCGTGCGCCTGGGTGACGCCGTCGATCCAAACGGGGATATGCCCGGCCTGCTTCGCCTGGTGCGCGAAACGGTTGCCGCAGTGAGGCTGTGACGGCGCGGGGCATCACGCCAGCGTCTGCATCAACCGTTGCAGCAGCATTTTGCGCGGCACCAGCGACGAAACAAAGAGGTGCTCGCTCAGCGTATGGGCGCCGAATCCGTCCGAGCCCAAACCGTCCAGCGTCGCCACCTTGTGGGCGGTGAAGTTGCCGTCGCTGCCACCGCCCGTGTGCACGCCGTGGAGATCGATGCCGAATTCGCGCGCCACGTCCTTGGCGTGATCGAACAGCCGGCGACCGGCGGCGCTTTCCTCGTAGGGCAACCTGTTCATGCCACCCGCAACTTCGATGCGGACATCGGGCGTGCGCGGTTGCAGCGCCGTTAGGCGATGATGCATCTCGTCGGCGTCGGCCAGTGACGTTACCCGCAAATCGATTGCCGCCGTGCATTTTTCAGGCACGACATTGTCAGCCGTGCCGCCTTGGATTTGGCCGATATTGACGGTGATGCCGCGCGCATAATCCGTCATGGCTTCAATCGCGACTACCTGGTGCGCCATCTCGACGATCGCACTCCGCCCGTCGGCATGCCGCGCGCCGGAGTGCGAGGGCCGGCCATGCGTGGTTATGTCGTAGCGCCCCACACCTTTGCGTGCCGTCACGATTTTTCCACCGTCACGCGCCGCTTCAGTGACCAGCACATATTTTGCACCTTCGGCCGCCGCTTCGATCAACGCCCGTGAGGTCGGACTGCCCACCTCTTCGTCCGATGTGTAAAGCAGCCGGATAGGCAGGCGCTGCAGTTTTGGATCGGCGGCGATCGCGCGATAGGCTGCAAACGCCAGATAGGCGCCGCCCTTCATGTCGGAGATGCCGGGGCCGAAGGCCTTGTCGCCATCGACACGAAACGGCAGGTGATCGGCCAGCGTGCCCAGCGGATGCACCGTATCGAGATGACAGAGCACGAGGATACCGGCGCTGTTCTCTCCGCGAGGGCCACTCCAGGGTGACACGATGGACAGGTGATCACCGCGACCGTCACGGCCGGGTATGCGTTCGACTTTTGCACCGGTGGCGGTGAACTGCCTCGCCACCAGCGTCATCAGCCGATTGATGCTGGCCGCGTCATAGGTCGGCGTTTCGATCTCGACCCATTCGCGAATGCCTGCAAGCAGGCCGGCAGCGTCTGAATGCGGCATAGTTCACTCCGGCAAAGAAATCATCACAGTGGCTGGGATCGCGCGCCCGGCAAAGCAGTGTATAGTTCATCGCGGTAGGGTGATAGGGCAAAGTCCCGAAAGCAATTAGCAGAGAAACGCCAGCGATGGACAAGATTGGAATTGGCATCCATGCAGGCTGCGGCACGCCGGCGCCAACGCTGCTGCCTGAGCAGACATGGACCGAGGCGCTCATCCTGGCTCCCTACAATACGCTCGGCATGTATCGCGGCTGGATCATGGCTGACGGCCGCATTATCGTGGCGACGCATGCGGAAGAACACGTGATGGGGCATGTGAAGTGGCAGGCATGACGTGAAGTGAAATTACGCCTCGAACAATAACGATCATCTGACTGGAGCCGCCGATGCCGAAACCCAAGACCTTTGCCGCCGCCGATCCTGGCGAACCCGCGGCGTATCTCAACATGCCGGCGGAACGTCGTGCGGCAGCCAAGTTGCACGCCGGCACCCTGTCGGCAACGATGCGGAAGCTTGCGGTCGAACTGCCCCTATCGGCCGACGTCGACGATTTCCGACGCGTGCTGATTGCGGAGGCCAAGTGATGACCGCTGCTGCCATCGATCGGCTCGATTTCATCTCCGCACGCGCGCTCGGCCGTGCCATCGCCGACAAAAAGATATCCAGCGTCGAAGCCACCGAGGCCGCTATCCAGCGGCTGGACGAGGCGCACAAACTCACGCACTGCATCATTGCGCGCGAGGCCGATGAAGCGCTGGCAGCGGCTAGGATTGTTGATGCCGCCATCGCGAAGGGACAGAAGATAGGACCGCTGGCGGGCGTACCGCTGGCCCACAAGGATATGTTCGACCGCGTCGGCAAAATCGCCAGCTGGGGCGCCAAAATCCGCGCTGAAAAACCGGCGACCCGTGACGCCACCGTCATCGAGCGCTTCAAATCTGCCGGCGCGATCCAGCTGGCGGCGCTGCATCTGACCGAATTCGCCTTCGGTCCCACCGGCCACAACTACGTGCTGGGCCACGCGCGCAATCCGTGGGACCCGACGCGCATCACCGGCGGCTCGTCGGCCGGCACGGCCTGTGCAGTTGCGTATGGCGCCATCCCTGCGGGCCTTGGATCAGATACCGCGGGATCGCTGCGGCTGCCGGCCGCCAACTGCGGCATCGCCTCGATCAAGCCGACGTGGGGACGCGTCAGCCGCGCCGGCGCCATGCCGCTGGCCGCCTGCCTCGACGCACTCGGCGTCATTGCCCGACATGTCGAAGATCTCGCGCTGATGCTGCAATTTCTCGCCGGCCCCGATCCGCGCGACGCCTCCGCGTTCAATGTCGCCGTGCCGAACTATCTGGCCACGCTCGACACGCCGGTTGCGGGATTGCGCGTCGGGCTCGACGAAAAGGTCGCTGGCGAAGGGCACGGGGATGTGCAGGCGATGGTGACGGCGGTGCTGGGGGTGCTCGGCAAGGCTGGTCTCATCAAAACGGAGTGCCGATTCCCCGACTGGACGCTGCTGGATCATGCGGCGCAAGCGATGCAGTTGCCAGATGCTGCCGCAGCTCATGCCCACTACCTGACGACGCGGCCGGACGACTACGGACCGCAAGTGCGTGCGAGACTGGAGGTCGGGCATTTCATCTCAGGCGTCGATCACATGACGGCGCTGCGCGCCCGCGGCATGCTGCTGCAGCGCACGCTCAATGAGACGTTCGCAAAGTGTGATGTAGCGATCCTGCCGATCACGGCAGATCCGTTGCCGACGATCGCCGAACTGGATGTGGCCGGCAGCCCCGCCGTGCAGACAACGATGGCACGCGTGGTGAAGTTCTGCCGTCCAATCAGCTATCTCGGCCTGCCGACGCTGACCTTGCCGATCCCACGTTCGGGTAAGCAAAAGCCGGGCGGCGTGCAGATCATTGGTCGCCCGTTCAGCGAGCCGCTGTTGCTGCGCATCGGGCAGGCGTATCAGAAACTGGTGCCGCCGGAGATCGCGCGGCCCGTAGTGTAACTTTGGGATGTGGAACTCACGTGTCGGCCGGCAGGCTCGACGATTAGCCAGGAGATACCGATGCAGCCAGCACAGAAATTGCAGATGATCGAAACCAACGGCATCCGTTTGCGGACGGCGATCGCGGGTGATGGACCTCTGATCGTGCTGGTGCACGGCTGGCCGGAGAGTTGGTATTCCTGGCGGCATCAGATTCCGGCGCTGGTCGCGGCGGGCTATCGGGTGGCGGCGCCTGATGTTCGCGGATACGGTGGCAGCGATAAGCCCGATGCAATCGAGGCCTACGGTATCAAGACGATGAGCGCCGACATTGCTGGACTTATTTCGGCACTCGGCGAACGACAGGCGATCCTGATCGGACACGACTGGGGCGCCCCGATCGTATGGAACACCGCGCTTTATTTTCCCGAGCAGGTGCGCGCCGTTGCAGGTCTCAGCGTCCCGCATTTCGGACGTGGAATGATGCCGCGCCTCCAACTGTTCTCCAAACTCTACAAGGATCGCTTCTTTTATCAGCTCTACTTCCAAGAGCCGGGTGTAGCGGAAGCCGAACTCGAGGCCGATATCCGAATGAGCCTGCGCAAGGTGTATTTTTGGGCGTCAGGTGAAGCCGCGCGCGGCGGATTGAAAGTCGACAAGCCTGCGGATGCGCGGTTGCTCGACGGCCTGCCCGATCCCCAGCCGTTGCCGGTGTGGCTCAGCGAAGCCGATCTCGATTATTACACCGAGCAGTTCACGCAAAGTGGGTTTCGCGGACCCCTCAACCGCTATCGCACCTCCGACATCGACTTCGCCGAGCAGGCGGAAATCAAGGATAAGCAAGTGACACAGCCCGCGGCGTTCATTGCCGGCAGTCTCGATCCGGTGTTGCGTTTCGTTCCAGGCATCGATCCGATCGAACTGATGCGCAAGCAGGTGCCGGACCTGCGACTGGTCGAACTGATCGAAGGCGCCGGCCATTGGGTGCAGCAGGAACGTCCCGCCGAAGTGAACGCCGCGCTGCTGAAATTTTTAGGCGGGCTCAGTTAAGCACGACACCCAATTCGGCTTGCACATAGCGGCGTGTAGCGGCTTCAAACGCTTCGGGCCAATCGAGACCGTGACGCTTGCTGCTCTTGCCGCATACGGATGCTCGATCGCGGCTGTGCGGCCGAATTGCAAACTACCGCAGTGCCATCGATGCCGGCCTACTTCGGTACGACGACTATCCCCCGCAGCGCCTGATCCGCTTGCGCCTTGTCCAGGTTATCCAGCGCCTTGGCAGCGGCCGCATTGTTGTCGCGCGCCGACGTGGCCGGCGCCCCCGCTTGAGGCGATTTGGCGCTCGGGAGCGTCATAATATCTTGTTTTTGCACCTCCCGCCCCTTTTCGAGCAGCTCCTTCAGGCTCTGTGCCGACGCCACTGGCGCATTCAGCCCGACGCAGCCGGCAAACAGGACCCCGGTGAAAATTTGTCTCATGGTCGCGATCCAATTCAAATTCAAATACCCGAAACCGAAGGTACAGCAGCGCACTTTGCATCGACAAAGATGAATGTGGGGTGACATTCGGTCAACACCAACCCCTCCCCTGCATTTCAGCCAAACGAACCTGGAAGCATTAGAAACCATCGTCCTTGACCAACTGCACGCGCGTCACCGCCGATGTCGCGACATCGGCGGTGACCGGCGGTGACAAACTGATGATGACGTAATGCGTATCTTTCCGGGTTGGACCGCCGGTTACGCCCAAGGTGACTTGCGTCAATGGCGTCGGGGTAATGGTTATTTGCGGGTTTACGCTTCCGGTCAGCGTCGTCGTAAACGTAATGGAGTCGGTGTAGGCGGCAGCCGGATCCTTGGCGAATTTTCCCTTCGGAGAATCGTACAGCTGCAGATATTGGGCGATGACTTCGTCCACGCCAATCGAACCCTTGATGGGGTAATGGAAGGTCCGCAAATCGCGGGTATCGGGGGCGGCATTCTGGCAATCCAGATCGTTCAGCTCTCCGAACGACGCGACGAGTTTGACGTTGCGCTCGCTTTCCCGGTCCTTGGTGTCGCCCCCGGTTAGAGACACCGTCATGGAGCCGAGATGAATGGGAAACTTGTATGATCCGGTCGGCGTCGCGACGTCCGTTTCCTTTATATTGAAGCGGAAGCTATAGGCCATCTGGTGACCGAAGAATGTTTGCACGCGCTTGAATTTCGTATCGATGGATTTCGATTCAGCATCGACAATGCGATTCACTTCGAACAGTCTTTGATCATAATCCGCGATTTTGACCCGATAAGCCTGCTTCTTAACCACAAATTTTTTGTACTTCGTGATAGCCGCGGTTATTGCCGCCTTTATTTCAGGTGTTTCGACGCCACGGTTGAGGGCCTCGTCGCCGACCGCCAGCGCAAGATCCAATTGCGCCGACACGCCAGCCGCCTCACGCTGCAAAGTCAGCTTATCTGAATCAAACCCCTTTTTTTCGTCTTGAAGCGGCTTCAAAATTGTTTTTTTGGTACCGTCAAGGTGCTTGTTGGCATCGTCCAGGCCAAGCTTGAGCGGCGTCAGGTCCTTGGCTTCCAATAATCCGAGAACCGATTCTTTCGCCTCGCAGCGGATCTTGTGAACTACGTCATACAATGGCAAGTCGGTGACTTCGTTCTGCAGCGGATGCAGCGTGCAACCGCCGAGAGCCACCGCGATGACGATAATTGGTCCGCCGACTATATTTCGCATACGCATCACCACAATACGCAAAACCAAAAAATTACCTGCTCGGTGAAGATACTTTTCCGTCCACAGAAAACAAGCAGACCTGCACTGTTGATCGTTTTCAGTGGCTAATATGCCACAAACCTCCTGTGATCGAGATGAAGCTATCGTTTCTAAAATATGCCCTAACCGTTGAAAGCCTCAGAAACAGCATTCACGCCAACTTGTTTGAGGTGATGCACGCTCACTCCCGCGCCGCCTTCATGGCCGCTGCGACGATTTTTTCCGTCGTCACGCGGATCTGGTTTTCGAGCGGTGGCGAGAACGGGATGGGCAGGCGCGGCGCGCCAAGCCGTCTGGCGACTTTCACATGGGCGGTGCCCAACTGGTCGATGACGCGGGCAACGATCTCGCCGCCGAAACCACCGACTTCGACGGCTTCATGCACCACGAGCAGCCGCTTGGTTTTTTTGACCGACGCCAGCACCGCGGCTTCGTCCCACGGCCACAGCGTCCGAAGATCCAGCACGTCGGCGTGCACGCCCTGAGCTGCCAGAAGCGTCACAGCTTCCATCACCTTCGGTACGATCGCCGACCAGGTCACGATGGTCAGATCGCCGCCCTCATGCAGTCGACGCGCCTTGCCGAACGGGATCGGCTGGATCTCGCCGGCCGGCATTCTGTCCGCCGCCAGCCAAAGATCCTTCGGATCGAAGAACAACACGGGATCATCGGAGCGAATGGCCGATACCATCAGACCGGCTTCATCGGCCGCGCACGACGGCGCCACCACGATGACGCCCGGCAGATGCACGAACCAGCTCTCCAGCATCTGCGAATGCTGCGCTGCCGAGTTGCGCCACATGCCGTGCGGCATGCGCACCACGACGGCCGGTCGCGCCTGCCCGCCGAACATGTAGCGGATCTTGGCGATCTGGTTGACCAACTCATCCATCGCACACATCACGAAATCGAAGATGCGCATCTCGATGATCGGCCGCGTGCCAACCAGGGCCGCGCCGAGACCGGCGCCCATGATCGTGCTCTCGGAGATCGGCGTTGAAACGATGCGCTCGGCGCCGAACTCTTCGAGAAAGCCGCGGTACTGGCCCCAAAGCCCACCGCGCGCCACGTCCTCGCCAAGCACCCAGACGCGAGGATCGCGACGCATTTCCTGCTGCACCGCGAGCCGCCCGGCATCGACCAGCGTTACGTCGATCATGATTTTCTCAGACATGCCGCACCGCCCCCACATCCTGCACATCGTCAAACGCGGTCGCCGGATCGGGCCAAGGCGCGGCGTGCGCAGCGCTCCGGCACGCTGTCATTTCCCCGGCTGCGGCTTGGGCGATGGCCTCGACATTGGCGGCACCCCGCTCGATCAGCAACGACTTCAAACGCGCAATCGGACACCCTGCTTTCGCCGCCGACACCTCGACGGGATCGCGCCACGCCGCCGCATCCGTCGACGTGTGGCCGGTCCAACGATAGGTCTTGGCATGCAGCAGGCGCGGACCGACACCGCCGCGCACCTCGGCCAATAAATGTGCTGCCGCTGCATCGACGGCAACCACATCGTTGCCATCAACAGAAACACCGGACACGCCGAGGCTTGCCGCCCGCGCCATGACGCCCGGCCCCGCCGTGACCGACGCCGTTGCGGTAAACGCCGCCACGCCATTGTCTTCGCACACGAACAGCACTGGCAAATTATATAGCGCAGCCCAGTTCAAGCCTTCCAGGAACGGCCCGCGATTAATCGCGCCATCGCCGAAGAAGCACACAACCACCGCCTTCGACTTGAGCATCTTCAAGCCCTGTGCCGCGCCGACCGCGATGGGTATGCCGCCGGTTACGACGCCATTGGCGCCGAGCATGCCGACCGAAAAATCCGCGATGTGCATGGAGCCGCCCTTGCCGCCGCAATAGCCGCCCGCGCGCCCGAATAATTCGAGAAACATCCGGCTGGCCTCGGCGCCCTTCGCCAGCGCGTGCCCGTGGCCGCGATGGTTGGACGTGATGCGATCTTCGCGCGTCAGGTTGATGCACACACCTGCCGCCACGCCTTCCTGGCCGATCGAGACGTGCAGCGGCCCGGGAATCTCGCCCGCTTTGTGCGCCGTCAGCGCCGTCTCCTCGAAGGCGCGAATGCGGGTCATCGTGTTATAGAGTTCGGTGAGCCGCGCGAGGTTGTGCCCGCTGCCGGCTTTTTCTGAACTTTTCTTTTTCGGCATTGTAGCGTTGCCCCTGCAGGTTCCTATTGGCTCCGATCCTCGGGGGGCGTACTTTAAAAATCAAGTTTTTAGCGCGTGTGGCTGTTACCCAGTAGCTCAATCCGGCGAGGTTCGCGTGTCACACTGCATCGTTCTCGACAGCGTCACGCACCTTGTGGCCGCGCATCGCGGCAAGGCCGCGTATTGCGCATCGCATGGCGGAATGTACGCCGGCTTCTATGCAGCGAAGTCAGGCAGCGGTGCCATGATCCTCAACGATGCCGGGGTTGGCCGGGAGCAAGCCGGCATCGCGGGGCTGGATCTGCTGGAGCGGCTGGGCGTTCCGGCTGCCGCCATCGCCCACACCAGTGCGCGCATCGGCGACGGCGCCGACGGCCACACGCGCGGGCGGCTGTCATTCGTCAACGGCGCGGCACGTCGCATAGGCCTCGAGGTGGGCATGACGTGTGCCACGGCGCTGCACCGACTGGCGGAAGCCAAACTTTCGCCATCGCCGGCGCCGCCACCGATGGCGGAAGTGCGTTTTGTGATCGCTGGAGGCAATGACCGCCTCCGCGTGTTCGGCATCGACAGCAACGCACTCGTCACCGCTGGCGACGTGGGGCACATTGCCGTGACCGGCAGCCATGGCGGCCTGCTCGGCAACAAGCCGGAAAGCGCCATCAAGGTCGACGTGCGCGCGGCCGTCTACAACGATGCGGGGGTGGGCATCGACGCCGCCGGCATTTCGCGACTGCCTGCGCTCGACGCACGCGGCATTGCGGGGGCATGTGTTTCCTGCACGTCCGCCCGCATCGGTGATGCCCGCTCTACGTATGACGACGGCGTCATTTCCGCGCTCAACGAGATCGCCATCAGGTATGGTGGCGCTGTCGGCCAATCGTGCCGGGAGTTTGTCGCTGCGATGGTGCGAAGTGCGGGGTGACGCTGGTGGCGATGATCCACGTGTGTCATCCCAGGGCTTGTCCCTGGGACCCATTGTCCAACCTACTTCACCGGTCAAATATGCGTGCAACGCCAGCTAGGCATTCATATTCTGCGCTTGGAGTCGCGGATGGTTGGGTCCCAGGGACAAGCCCTGGGATGACAATGTTCAACACAGGAGCCCTTCATGAAACTCAAGCTGCACCACATCAATCTGTGCTCGACCAACGTCGGCGCGATGGATGATTTCTATCGCGGCGTGCTGGAACTGGACCGCGAGACGACCATGCAGGCGAGCCGCGCGACGGATGCCGACAGCTATGACGGCAAGGTCGCATTCGTCACGGACGGAACGACGCAGATGCACATTGCAGCCAAAGATTTCGGCGTCGGCTTTCGCACCGGGCAGATCGTCAACCCGCTCGAGAAAGGACACATCGCGTTCCGCACCGACGATATCGCTGCCTTCAAGAAACGCCTGGAAGACAAGGGCATCCCCTATTCCGACTATGGTGGCTGGGCGATCAAGGGTTGGCACCAGATCTTCTTCCATGATCCCGACGGCAACGTCATCGAGGTGCATCAGGCGGTGGACGCGTTGCCGGCGGAATGAGCGGGGGTAGAAGTGCAGATTGATGTGGGACGTGCGGGAATGAGGGTGTTGATCTGGCTAGTGGCGCTGGTGTTGATGGCTTCGCTTGTTGAGGCGCAGCAGCCTGCCGCGACTGGTGTGTGCGGCAGGCCGATAGCGCTGGAGGATGGTTGGCCGATTGCCACGCCGGAAAGCGCCGGCATGGATGGCGCACGGCTGTGCGGGATCGCCGATCGGCTGAAAGCCCAGGACGCCAACGTGCACGCCGTCGTCATTGCGCGGCGGGGCAAGCTGGTGTTCGAGCAGTACTTCCCCGGCTATGACGATCCGTGGGGCGTGCCGGAAGCTCAATTCAAGTTTGATGCCACGACGAAGCACGACATGCGCTCGGTATCCAAAAGCGTTGCGTCGCTGCTGGTGGGCATCGCCATCGACCGCAAGTTGATCGCCAGCGCCGACGAGCCCGTATTGAAATATTTCTCACGCTACGCCGACGTCAAATCGGCGGGGTGGGAGAAGATCTCGCTGCGCCATCTGCTGACGATGTCGTCGGGCATCAGCTGGGACGAGGCGCGGGCGTGGAACGATCCCAAGAACGACGAACCGCATCTGGGCCGGGATGCCGACCCGCTGCGCTACGTGCTGGCCAAGCCGATCGCGGCGCCGCCCGATACGCTGTGGACGTACAATGGCGGCGGCACGGATCTGTTGGGCAACATTATCACCCAGGTCACCGGCAAACCGTTCGATGCGTTCGCGCGCGAGGCGCTGTTCGAGCCGTTGGGGATCACCGATTGGGAGTGGAAGAATTACGAGAACGGCAAGCTGGCGGCGGCGGCCGGGCTGCGGTTGCGGCCGCGCGATGCGGCGAAAATCGGCCAGCTTGTGCTTGATCGCGGTGCGTGGAATGGCCGACAAATTGTTTCGGCTGTCTGGATCGAACAATCGATCGCGCCGCGTTTTCAGGCGACGGGTTATTTCGGCGGGCTGTTTTTTTATGGCTACCAGTGGTGGCTGGGGCGGTCGCTGAGTGACGGCAAAGAGGTGAGTTGGATCGCGGGCGTCGGGCTTGGTGGGCAGCGATTGGTTATCATTCCCGCGCTGGAGATGGTGGTTATGGTGACGTCGGGGATGTATGCCAGCCCGCGCCAGGGCATGGCGACGCTGGATATTCTGGGGAGCGTGGTGCTGCCGGCTGTGGTGGGGAAGTGATGTTCGTTGCCCCATGACGCTTCGCCAAGTACTGCTGCTTGCAATGCCTGTTCAATTCATTTGGGGGAAATTATGCGCATCTTTTTCCAGGCACTTAGTTTTTCTTCCGTATTGCTTGTAGCGCCTGTCGCTCATTTTGATATTGCATTTGCTCAATCGACGGTAGGCAGTGCACCCGCCACAATGACACAGCCAGAGGCGTTTCCATCGTGGGCTTATCCATGGGCGCCGGATTTCGTCGTGTCGCCAGCGGATGATGTGCCGCAGCGTCTTCCCGGAAGCGCCGCCGCATTCAGCTGGAAGCAGGCGCGGGATTTATTCTTTGCGCCGGACTGGCTCCCCGAGGATCATGGGCCTATGCCCGATGTGGTGAAATCTGGTCGCAAGCCGGATGTGCGCGCGTGCGCCTCATGCCATCGCGCGACAGGGACTGGCGGCCCGGAAAATTCAAGCCTCGCTGGCCTTAACGTCGATTATTTCAAGCAGCAAATGGCTGACTTCAAGAGCGGCGCAAGAAAGTTTTCCGGCCCGCAACGAAGTGCCGTTCTGCTCATGACCGCGGCGGCCAAGGCGATGACGGATGCAGAGGTGCAAACAGCGGCGGAGTATTTTGCGACGCTAAAGCCGAAGCGCACAATCAGGATCGTCGAAAGCGATACGATTCCGAAGACCTATATCGCGCGACTGTTTTTCGTGAAGCGGCCGGAGGGCGGCACCGAGCCACTGGGCCAGCGCATTGTCGAAATGCCGGATGACGTTGAGCAATTTGAGCTTCGCGACCCACGTTCGCAGTTCACGGCCTACGCACCGCCGGGAAGCATCGCCAAGGGCGAAGTCCTCGCCAAAACTGGCGGCGACGGTCGCTCCGTGCAATGTACTCTCTGCCACGGGCCAGACCTGAGAGGCAACGGACCAATTCCGCGGATCGCCGGTCGGTCGCCAACGTACCTCGTGCGCCAGCTCTATGATTTTCAGCGTGGCGTGCGCACCGGAAGTACGAGTGCGTTGATGACGCCAACAGTCGAAAAACTTTCGATCGAGGACATGATTTCCCTCGCAGCTTACGTTGGGTCACTAGAGCCATGAGCGCATTGAAGGGTGCAATAGCCCACTTCAAGCGTTTTGCGCTGGAGGCAGGCGCGACTACTCCCACTCCCTGCTGCTTTTCGCAACGGGGAGAGGGTTGGGGTGAGGGGCGGCAACGGATTTGGACGCGCTACTTGCGGGATCTGCTTCGACGAAGCCCAGCAAAGTGTCTAGAACTCCGTTGAGATTTTCGTAGATTGCTGAATTGTGCGCACGAAAGACGCGAAAACCCATTTTTGAGAGAAAGTCTGTTCGGGCGGCGTCGGCTGCTATCTCTGCGTCGGTGCCATGGGTGGCGCCATCAAGTTCGAAAATCACTTGGCGTTCCCGACAGACGAAATCCGCGAAGTAAGGGCCAATCGACAGTTGGCGGACGAACTTGAAGCCGCCGAGTTGACGATTGCGAATTGCCTGCCAAACGCGATCTTCCGCCGATGTTTCGTTGGCGCGCAGAACACGCGCTCGATTGGTCAACCAAGGCTGCGCGCGTCGCATGAAGTGGTTCCAGTGGTGGGCATTTCGCTTGGGGCCGCCCCTCACCCTAGCCCTCTCCCCGTTCGCGCGGAAGGGCGCGAGCGGGGAGAGGGAATCCGTGAGTCATTTTTACGACTCCGGCCCATCACGTCGCGGGGCGTTCTTTGCGTCTTGGTGGTTCAGCTGCTTCAGGTAGCATTGAACGCAAGAAGAGCTCGGAGCGAAGATCGGCCGTTGTCCGTTTGCTCCGCATTACAACCGCCGCCCCTCACCCTAGCCCTCTCCCCGTTCGCGCGGAAGGGCGCGAGCGGGGAGAGGGAAACCCCACCACCTACCACCTGACCAGCACGGCGCCCCAGGTGAAGCCGCCGCCCATGGCTTCCATGAGGACGAGTTTGCCTTCGCCGAGTTTGTGGTCCTCGAAGGCTTGATTGAGCGCCAGTGGGATGGACGCCGCCGAGGTGTTGCCGTGCTTGGCCAACGTGACGACGATGCGGTCTGCGGGGATGCCGAGTTTTTTGGCGATGCCGTCGAGGATGCGCTTGTTGGCCTGATGTGGCACGAACAGATCGATCTCGCTGGCGGCGTAGCCGGTGGCCACCAAGGTTTCCTCGATGACGCCGGAAATCTTCTGCACGGCGTGGCGGAACACTTCGCGGCCGTTCATGCGGAGATGACCGACCGTCTTGGTGGTGGAGGGTCCGCCGTCGACGTAGAGCAGATCCTCGTAGCGGCCGTCGGAGCGGATGATGGTGGAGAGAATACCGCGATCGTTGCGGCCGCCGGTCTGCGGTTGCGCCTCGAGCACCACGGCGCCGGCGCCGTCGCCGAACAGCACGCAGGTGCTGCGATCCTCCCAATCGAGAATGCGCGAGAACGTTTCGGCGCCGATGACGAGGGCGCGGCGGAACTGGCCGGTGCGGAGGAAGGCATCGGCCGTCGACATGCCGTAGACGAAGCCGGAGCAGACGGCCTGCACATCGAAGGCCGCGCCCTTGGTGACGCCGAGCATGTTCTGGATGCGTACGGCGGTGGCGGGAAAGGTGCGATCGGGCGTGGCTGTCGCGCAGATGACGAGGTCGATCTCCACCGGATCGATGCCGGCACGCACAAGGGCCTGGCGGGCGGCATGCGCCCCGAGATCGGAGGTGAATTCGCCGTCGGCTGCGATGTGGCGCGCGCGGATGCCGGAGCGCTCTACGATCCACTCGTCGGTCGTGTCGACCGTGGTGGCCAATTCGGCATTGGTCAGCACGCGCTTGGGCAAGTAGGCGCCCACACCCCTGATCACCGAACGAATTATGGCCACGTCCTGTCCTTCTGAATGATTGCGAGTTCCGCGTTCAATTTTTGCTGGCGTTTTTAACCTGCGCTGGCGCTTTTGTCGGTCGGCTGCTCGGCCTGGGCCGCCGCCGCCGCCGTTGCCGCAATGCTATCCAGCCGGGTTTGCAAAGCCGCGAGATCGGTCCGCAATGTGTCGAGAATGCCACTCGCGGCCATGCCATAGCCGACCTCGATGGCGCTGGCAAAACCATACGCATCGGTGCCGCCGTGGCTCTTGACCGCAATGCCGTTGAGACCGAGGAACGTGCCGCCGTTGAAGCGGCGGGGATCGCTGCGGTGCTTGAGGATCTTGAAGGCGCCAGTGGCCAGCAACGCGCCCACCTTGGTCAGCCACGACGAGGCCATCGCCTCGCGCAGATAGGTGGCGATCTGCTTGGAGGTGCCCTCCGCCGTTTTCAGAGCGATGTTGCCGGTGAAGCCTTCGCAGACCACGACATCGACGATGCCCTGGCCGATCTTGTCGCCCTCGACGTAGCCGCGATAGTCGAAGGAGAGTTCGACCTCCTTGAGCCAGTTGTGGGCCTGCTTGACTTCGTCGGCACCCTTGATTTCCTCGACGCCCACATTGAGCAAGCCGACTGTCGGCCGTTCGATGCCGAACACCGAGCGCGACATGGCCGCGCCCATCAACGCAAAATGACAGAGTTCGGCGGCGCTGGCGCCGATATTGGCGCCGACATCGAGGACGATGCTGGGACGCGCGATGGTGGGCCACTGGCCAGCGAGGGCGGGGCGATCGATCCCCGGCAATGTGCGCAGGATCAGCCGCGAGACGGCCATCAGCGCGCCGGTATTGCCGGCCGAGACGGCGAACGCCGCTTCGTTGTCGCGCACCGCTTCAATGGCCTGCCACATGCTGGAGCCTTTGCCGCGGCGGAGCGCCTGGCTGGGCTTGGCGTCGCTGGCGATGACGCTGTCGGTATGGCGAACAAGCGAACGGGCGGCGAGCGCGGGGTGGGCGCTGAGTTCCTTGTTGATGGCGGCTGAATTGCCGAACAACAGGAACTGCAGATCGGGATGTTTCTTCAGCGCAAGCGCTGCGCCCGGAATGACGACGGAGGGACCGAAATCCCCGCCCATTGCGTCGAGTGCCAGATAGTGCGGCTCTGCCATCGATACCTTCAACTCCGACTATCCCCCCGTTGCGCAGTCATGTCGCAGACAGGCGCGCGTCGCCTCCCATACACCTCTTTGCGGAAATTCGCACCCTACGTGAGGGGCGGGCACTGACAGCCTATGGTCGTTCCGGTTTCAGCTGCATGGCGGAACGACCCTGTCTTTTGTTTTGTCGTGCTACTTACCGGAAAGCCGCGGCAAACTTTATCCGGCAACACACTAACGGCAGCGGCAGCGGCAGAACACACCAATCTGGTGTTTCCTCACGTGTTTGTTGGGCACTCGGGTCGTTCCGATTTTAGTGGAATCGGGGAACGACCCTAGCTTTTTGTTTTGTCGTGCTTCTTTTCGGAAAACCGCTGCACAACCCGGATCTCGTCCGGGGCATGCTTTATCCGGAAGCACTCTAAGCTCACTGCGGCGCGTCGGGCGGGCGTTTCAGCTTGGCGAGGACGGCAAACGGGCTTTCCTTGGCGGCGGCGTCCTTGGGGTCAACGACCGGCTGGAATTCGGCACCAGGACGGCGCGGGTAGGGGTTGAGGCCGGCCGCCAATTCCTCGAACACAATCCGGCCAACGGCGAGCCATTTGCCCTCGATGGGTTCGATTTCAGTCTGCTCATCAAGGTCGACGGCGCCGCCATCGGCCGCCGCCACTTCCTCCGCGGGGCGGAATTCGGCCGCGAGATCAAGTTTCAAGGTGTCATGGACGGGAGCCAGCGTGACGACGCAGGCCTGATTGACCTCCGCCATAACCTTGCCTTTGAGGCGATAACCTTCAGCGGGAGCGCGAGTCAGCCGATAACTGATTTCGAGGCGCTCGCAATCGAGAATATCGAGCGCCATGGCCAGGACGCTGCGTTCGGCATCGGTGGCGACGCGCTTGATGTCGAGCCCGCCGGCGTGCACCTCGTCGGTTTCATGTCCCCAATCGAGGGGCACAGAGGGCCCGCTTGGGTCGGACGTGCCGATCGGATTACTCATGGAGGCCTCGTGAGTTCGTAACAAACAGGTTCAGGTCGTGGCTCAATGTGCAGGCCACGGCAACGGCAACTTGCCGGCCAGACAATCGGCATCCGGCGTCACCGCCAGAGCCCCGCTCAGACGTTCAATATAATGCGCCAGCGCCAATCTATCGAGGCCAGGCATGTCTCGGGCGGTCGGATGCGCGCCAGAGAGTGCGGCGCCGATGACCGGCAGCAAAGCCTGCGATACAGCATCCGCCGTCGTCTCGCTACCGGCAGGGACGGCGAGTGCTGCAGCATAGTCGCGATGGCGATCGTAAAGTGCGGCGGCAGCGCGCTTGACCTTTTTCGGCACCGTCAGATCGCCGATGCCGATTTCACGCATATTGTCGTCCATGTCGGTCATGAACGTTTCGGCGACGGCACGACTGAGGCGCACACCATCCGGCCCGGCGCGCCCCAGCCGAAGCATCACCAATGCCACATGCAATGCCAGCATTTCAAAGCGCCCTTCGCTAGTGTCGGGAACACCCCACGCCGCGAAGAAAGTGTGCTGCCGGGCGGATGCCACAATCGGGCCATAAATTTCCCCTGCCCTGCGGCTATAGTCCGCCTTGCCGGTGAGCCAATTCAGCATGCTGTACTCGATCGAATTGGAGTGGGTGCGGGATTATAGTTCCGACGCCGATAGACGCAGCTGATATGGATGATGGCGGCGCCGTCAATGTGCGTTTGCGCACAGGCATTCGGGGCGCCTTGCGTCGCACACAGCGATTTGGGGCAGAGCAGGTAACGTAACGGGGGACGAGCAGGGTCGCATGCGTTGCGCCGGCCTTGTTCCCCAGTTATCGGCTGTGACAGGGAATACCACGTGATTCGTTTGAAAATCCGTGCCGCAAACTGATGGGGAATTCCAAGGTGCCAGCGATCACGATCCGGCCAAGGACAAAAGCTAGGCGCAGCGTCGTCGGCGGAACACTGCTGGTGCTGGTCGCCGGCATTGCCGGGTGTGCGCCGACGGTGATCAAACACGGCCATCAGTTCCAAGAAAACGACGTGCAGAAGATCCAGACGGGGATGAGCCAGCAACAGGTTGCGGGCGTGCTCGGATCGCCCACCACGACGGCGACCGTAAGCGGCGGCCTGACGCACTACTATATTTCGTCGACGGAAAAACAGACGGCGTTCTTTTCACCCGAGGAAACCGACCGCAAGGTGCTGGCCGTTTATTTCAACCAATTTGGAGCTGTCGAGCGCGTCGGCCAATACGGACTGAAGGACGGCAAGGTAGTGAACTACTCGAAGAACCAGACGGCGGACTCGGCACGCGACGAAAACGTGGTCAAGAAGCTGTTCCGCAACCTAGGCTCGAAGCAGTTGTACGGCGAATGAAGAGCGGTCAAGTGAAGTTAGATTTTGCCCGGAGTTGGCGATGGGGCGGCGCTACCTGTCGGCGCTGCTGAAAAATACATGCGGTTGCCATACTGCTTTTCGAGAGCGGGGATTTTTTTCTCGACCAGAAGTTCCAGTTTTCGTTTGAATGTATTGAAGCTGCCGGACTTCAGGAAACCGACGGCGGTTTTCCATTTTTCGACATCGTCAAATCCGGCGAATTGTTTTTCGCGACCCTGCAAGAAAGCCAGCAGCGCACGCAGTTTCTCGATCACCGGCCGGTCGTAGCGCGAAACCCACCGATCATAGAGATCGTGCCATTCCCAATCGTCCACCGTCGCGCCGCCGTTGTCTCTGGCCAGCAGCTTCAACCGTCCGGTCTCGTCGCCGGTCGCTTCCATATTGTTGAAGAACCGGTCCCACTGCCCCATGAGCTGGTCGACCAACAGAATATCGGACAATTGCCGCGCCAATTCGCTCGCCTTTTCTGACGGCTTGGGAAAGCCATCGCGCTGGCCTTTGACACCGGGCAGCGACATCGGCTTTTCGGTCGGCGGGGGTCCATTGGCGCGGATGAACGTCGCCAGCGGATGGTCTTGATTGAGATGCCCGTTGGCCGTGCCGAGGGTCTGGGCCACGTAACGCTTTCCGCGCGGGCGTAGCCGATAGATACCCAACAGCGATTGAGGATTGGTTTTCAGTTCAGCTACGACGGCAGCGTAGTTGGTGCGCCGGTCCGGATCGGTCTCGGTCTGCTTGCGCAGCATTGCTTTGAAACGCGCGTGGGCCAGCGGTCCTAATCGATAGTACGTGACGGGGTTATAGATATCGCTAAGCCCCAGGAAACGCGCCAAACGATAGCTGACGACCTCGGACTCGAGATTGTTCGAGGAATTGTAGGGTGCAAAAGTAGCGCTCTTGCGGTGACCGGGTTCGGCGATATGAAAACCGATCGACGATCCCTGATGCTTGCCGGCTTTATAGGTGAACTCATAGGTCGAATTTTCCAAGTCCAGCGTCTTCATCGCCGCATCGAACGCCAGATCGGCCTTGTTGCCAGCAATATCTTGGGCCAGCGCCGGCACGGCCAGCTGCACGGCCACCACACAGGCGAGCACAAATATGCGCAACTTCGACATCAAATCTGGTCCGAAACTAATTACTGTCAATGGCCCGCAGCCGACTTGACGCGGGCGCCCGTGGCGAGGCTGGTGACGGCCTCGGACACCGCCGTCGCCGTCGCAATAGCAGACGTGGGTTCGCGCAACGCGCTGATCGCCCGGCGCATCCCGGCCGGCTCGACGATGCGTTCTTCTTTTATTGCAGGTACGGCAGTTAAACTGATTTCCTGATTGTACTGCAGTCGCCAGGTTTCGAGGCCGCTGCGGGCAGAGATAAGCGAGGCATAGCCCGGCCCCAGACAACGGTCCTGCACTATGACGGCGAAGTCGGCGGCGAACGGACCGCGCGGCCCTTGGTTTTCCGACCACAGCCAGTCAATCGCGGTCCATTGCTTCCAATCAAGCACGGCGCGAGACGACAACTGCGGCCAGGTGTCGCTGATGATCTCCGATGGCTTGCCACGCTCGCCAATCAAGCGGTCGAGTTCGCCGACGACACGCGAGCCTGAAAAAGACGTTTCCGGCACCAGGGCAAGCGCTTCCCGGCTGCCCTCATCGACGATGGCCAAAATCCGTATGCGACAGCCGTCACCCAAAGTCAGAGGCACGAAATCGACACCCCAGCGCACCGGAATGCCGGCAGCAAGGACTGGCGCCGCAATGACGCCGGGCAGCGCGGGTATAGCTTTGCCCGACTTGGCTTTGCCTTTGACTTTCGCCGGAGTGAGACTGAAAGAGATGATCGTCAGCACCGAAAGGATCAAGGTGCCGAGTACCGTCGTCAAATACTCGCCCGCGCCGCAACATACGCCGATGGCGGCGGCCATGAAAATGAAAATCATGCGCTGCGGCCGTTTGATCTGCGCCCGGAAGCGCACGATCGACATGGCGCCAAATAAACCAAAGGAGATCGCTGGCGCTTGCTTGATGATCGACACCAGCAGGCCGATCGCCACCGTTAGAATGAAAATTGTCGCCGCGAACTCGGCTTCGTCATCTTCGCGCGGCATGACGTAGCGATAGACCAGATACAACACGCCGGCGCACGCCGAGACGACACAGATAAATGTGGCGAATTCGCCGATCTTGACGGCGGCAGCTGGATCAATCGGCAAGACACCAAACATTCGTTTACACTTCTCGACACACCTAGAGCACGTTTGCTTTTGTTTGAACCGAAAACATGCTCCCGCTTTCTGGTTTGGCGCGGTTTTACACGCGGTACCGGATGCCGCTTCGGACCAACCCGCGCTAGCGACGATCGCACACGTATCGCGTGCAAAACAGCAGCATGATCTAGACCACGTTTGTCATTAAGACGTCATGCTTTTTGGAAGGTTGGTCAACGCTATCGGTGACTATCGACGTTTAGCGGCATGCGTCTGTGCCATTTGCGCATCTATTTTGTTGTAGATGCGTTACACCGACGGTCAAAAAGAATGACCGTCGGTATCAGATTCTTTGTTTGCGGGCGGCCACCCCACCAACCCCGCGCGCGCATACCATCGGTCAAGAATAATGACCGCTGGTATGACACCGCTTTCCGCGGAACACCGCTACTCAGGCCGCTCCTGTTACCCGACCGGTGAAGCGGCCCTTCAGGTCAACGCCGCCGTTCATCTCCAGCAACAGGATTCGGCTGGGGTCGACCGGGCCTGCCATGATGAACCGACCAGCAGGAGCCCGCACAAATCCGAAGCGGGCATAGTAAGGGGGATCTCCCACCAGGAGGACCAATTCGATGCCGGTTGCCCGCGCGACCTCAAGGCTTTCGGCGAGCAGCCGACGCCCATGGCCCTGGTTGGCAAATGCCGGCGCTACGGCTAGTGGCCCCAGCAACAGCGGGCCGCTGGTGCCGCCGATCCGGATGGGCGTATAGCGAATGGCCGCAATGATTGTTTCCGCCCGGTAGACTGTGCGACAGAACGGCGAAATCCTGGGCTGTCCTTCCCGGGCCCGGTAGGCGGCACGTGTCAAGGCGCCGGGTCCGAAGGCAACATCGTGCAGCGCTTCGATGGCCGGCCAGTCGCTCGCCCTAACGGGACGGGAGTGAAAGTCCGGCGGATGCGCGACATCATCTGATGGCGATAATTGCGTCATTGTGGCTCCAGCGATCAAATCTGACCATACCTTTGTACTGCGCTCGCGAGGCGGGGCGGAATGTGGCATACATCGTTGCGGCGACACGGAGCGAAGCGGGCGTAACTTCTCAAGTATGCAACGCGACGACGACGCCACTGCAACATAGTCTTCTGCATCCGGTTTGAATTCCATGACCCTCGTAGCCCTCGCCAGAAATCCGGTTCCGAGCGGCGCCATCGCCGGGCTTTGCCAGGGCTTTGACGGCGCGCCGCTGCGCTATGCCCGCTGGACCGAAACTACGGGGCGGAACCGCGGCACGGTGGTGGTGGTGCCCGGACGCAGCGAATTTATCGAAAAGTATTTCGAAACCGTAGCCGACCTGCGGCGCCGAGGTTTTTCGGTGGCGATCATGGATTTGCGCGGCCAGGGCGGCTCAAAGCGCATGCTGGACAATCCGCTGAAGGGCCATGTGCGCCACTTCCGCGAGTACGATTACGATCTCGCATTGTTCATGAAGGAAGTTGTGATCCCGAATATGCCGGCGCCGTATCTGGCGCTCGGCCATTCGCTCGGCGGGCATATTCTAATGCGGACGGCCGGTCTGACGCAGTGCCCATTCGAGCGCATCATCGTCACCGGACCGATGCTGCAGATCGCGCGGGAGCAATTGGGTATGCCGCTTGCCGTTGCGCGGGCGCTGACCGAAATCGTGGCCGGGGTAGGGTTGGGCCATCTGTTTCCACCAGGGGTCGACAAACGCCCACCGACTGCCGCGCCGTTCGAGACCAACCAACTGACGTCGAACCGTGAGCGCTACGTCCGCGCGCAGGCCGTGCTCGATGCGGCGCCCGAACTGGCACTCGGTGCGCCGACGATCGGCTGGATGCGGGCAGCGTTCAGGTCGTGTGCAGTAATCGCGGCATTGGATTTTCCGGCCAGCATCAAGGTGCCCGTGCTGATGGCGGCGGCCGGGCGTGACACCATCGTCTCGACGCCGGTGATCGAAGACTTCGCACCGCGCTTGAAGCTCGGCACGCTGGCGCTGATCGGTCCATCCAAGCACGAGATCCTGCAGGAAAGCGACGATATCCGCGGTCGCTTCTGGGCGTCGTTCGATGCCTACGTCGAAGCCATCCGAGCCGCGGCGTAGGGTTGCCGATCAGCGCGTCGACAGCATTTTCAGCGCCGCTTCGTGGAGCCGGGGATCGCCGGCTGCGACGATGCGACCGCCATTGATGGGCGAACCGCCATCCCAAGTGGTGACCCGACCGCCCGCGCGCTCGATGATCGGAATGAGCGCGACGATATCGACGGGCTTGAGGCCGGCCTCGACAACCAGATCGATCTGGCCGGCCGCCAACATGCAGTAGGCGTAGCAGTCGCCGCCGAAGCGCGTCATGCGTGCGCCGTTGCTAACGCGAGCGAATGTCGCCTGCTCGGCGCCTTTGAACATATCAGGCGCCGTGGCCACCAGCGTCGCCGCCGAAAGCTCCGCGCAGCGTCGCGTCTTGAGCGAGCGCACCTTGCCGTGGCGGTCGTGCATCTGTGCTTTGGATCCGGCTGCCCAGAAGCGCTCACCGGTATAGGGCTGATCCATCATGCCGAGAATGGCGTCGTCGCCGTCGAGCAGGCCGATCAAGACGCCCCATAAGGGAAACCCGCAGATGAAAGCGCGCGTGCCGTCGATCGGATCGAGCACCCAGCGATAGCGACTGGCCGTCTCGTGGGCGGCGTATTCCTCGCCGACGATGCCATGGTCGGGGAAGCGTTTGCGCAAGGCTTGCCGCATGACCCGCTCGGCTGATTTGTCGGCTTCGGTGACCGGATCGAAGCCTATACCTTGCTGTTTGTTTGCGACTGCGATCGCCTTGCGGAAGTAGGGCAGGATGCGGGCGCCGGCCAGGTCAGCCAGCGCGTGCGCTTCAGCCAGCAGGTCGGCAACGCGAGGGGCGGGCGTAGGTTCACTCATGGAAATTTTGCTCTGGTCGGAGTTGGGCGTTTACTGGCACGGGTGGCGCTTGGGAGAAAGTCGTTTTTGGCGCTCGACGCCGAACGGCATTGCAGCGTAACGGTGAGACGCGGGAAGTCCAAGACGCAGACGTTACCCGCAGATCCGGAGATCCCGCATGGCCGAAACGAGTGCCCCACCGTCTTCCGTGCCGCTGGCGCGGCCGCGCGATCGGGCCTATGCCCATGCCGTGGCGTTGATGACGACACATCCCTTGATCGACGGGCACAACGATCTGCCGTGGACGGTGCGGCAGGCCGGACGCTCAGATCTGGACAGTTACGATCTGACACGGCTGCATCCAGAAACGGATACCGATATTCCGCGGCTGCGCGCCGGCAAGGTCGGAACGCAGGTGCTGGCCGCATTTCTGCCGACCAAGTCCGCCAATCCGGCAACCGTCACCGCCGAACAGATCGATCTTATTCTGCGCATCGAGGACAAGCACGCCGACGCATTTTATCCGGTGCGCAAACCGGCAGACGTGGGGCTCGCGCAGGCACGCGGAAAAATCGGTTCATTGCCGGCGGTGGAGGGCACGGTGGGGCTGGAAGGGTCGCTGGCGCCGCTGCGCCTGTGGCACCGGCTCGGTGTGCGCCTCGTGACGCTCTGTCACAATGAAACGCTGCCGTGGATCGACAGTGCCACCGACAAGCCGCATGGCGGCCACGATGGGCTGTCGGATTTCGGCCGCGCGATGATTGCGGAAATGAACCGGCTCGGGCTGATGGTCGATCTGGCGCACGTGGCACCGCATGCGATGCACAAGGTGCTGGACGTGACGACGGCGCCGGTGTTCATCACGCATACCTGCGCGACGGCGCTGTGCGCGCATCCGCGCAATACGCCGGACGATGTGCTGCATCGGTTGCGCGACAACGGCGGACTGGCGATGGCTACGTTCGTGCCGGAGTTTCTCAATCCGGCGGCGCTGGCGGGCGTGGGCAGCTTCAAGGATCAATGGGGCAAGCTGCGACCAGGCATGACGGCTGCCGATTATCAGAAGGCGCGCGCGGCTTGCCTGACGGGCTGGAACCAGGATGGCATCGCCTATCTGTGTGATCACCTCGCACACTTCCGCGAAATCGTGGGCGAGAACCATATCGGCATCGGCTCGGATTTTTACGGCGGGCCTAATCCGCCGGGGCTGGAGGATGCCAGCAAATTTCCCGATCTGATCGCCGAACTTGTGCGCCGCGATTGGAGCGACGCGGCAATCGTCAAGGTGATGGGCGGGAATTTTCTGCGTGTGTGGGGCGAAGTGCTGGCGAGGGCTGGGTGATAGGGTGCGCTTGATGTGGTGAGCGCACTTGCAGGCTATGTCTCGGTGTGCGCGCCCGGTGTCGGGTTACGTGCGGAGTGGGTGCTGAGAAAACGAAATGATCTGTAGCCGCACTAACTTAACAGGCTGTTGGGGTGATGCGAATGTGGTGAGAGACACCGGCGGCCCGAATTTTTGGCCCAGCGGGTCAGCACGCCGTGGACCGACTTAACTTCGAGGGACTGACATGAGCCCGCTGCACCTGCATCGTGAAGTTCACCGCGTCGATCGCATCGGATGGCTGCGCGCTGCAGTGCTCGGGGCCAACGACGGAATTATCTCAACCGCAAGTTTGATTGTCGGCGTGGCCGCGGCATCGACCAAACCCAGCGAGGTACTCGTCGCTGCGGTGGCCGGACTGGTTGCGGGCGCAATGGCGATGGCCGCCGGTGAGTACGTGTCCGTTAGCTCGCAGGCGGATACGGAAGCCGCGGACCTTGGTCGCGAACGCAAGGAATTGAGCGAAAACATCCCGTTCGAGAGGGAGGAACTTGCGCAAGTCTACGTCAAGCGGGGCGTCGCAATTGATCTCGCCCGCAAGGTCGCCGATCAGCTGACGGCCCACGATGCGCTCGGCGCGCACGCCCGTGACGAACTTGGCATTTCAGAAATCACCACGGCCCGACCGGTTCAGGCCGCGCTAACCTCTGCGGCGACGTTTGCGACCGGAGCTGCGATGCCACTATTCATGGTTCTGATCGCACCGACAGGAAAACTCGTGCCCATCGTCACCGTCGCATCGCTGGCATTTCTTGCTTTATTGGGCGCAATCGGCGCACGAGCGGGCGGTGCCGATCCGATCAAGGGCATGGCTCGCGTGACATTCTGGGGAGCTGTCGCAATGGCTGCAACGGCCGGGATCGGGCGTCTGTTTGGCACCGTCGTGTAGTGGCTGGCGTGTCAGAGCAGTAAATGACCTTTATTTCGCTGGAATCGTTTGGTGCCTTTGCTGTTACTTGCTTCGTCATCGAGGTGACGCCGGGACCCAACATGGCGTACCTCGCGATCCTCAGCGCTACACGTGGCCGACGGTCGGGTTTTGCAGCGACTGCCGGCGTCGCCGTGGGCCTGTTGATCGTGGGCATCGCCGCGGCGCTCGGCCTCGCTGCGGCCATCTCGAGTTCGCGTTTCCTGTATGAGGCGCTTCGCTGGGGTGGCGTGGTTTATCTGCTGTGGCTCGCGTGGGATGGGTGGCGGGACAATCGTGAAACCTCGCCGTCGCGGATCGACGACAGCACCCTCGATAGCGCTTATTTCATGCGGGGCCTTGCCACGAACATTTTAAATCCGAAGGCCGCCGTGTTCTATGTCGCGGTGCTGCCGACCTTCGTCGAACCGGTTCGGCCGATCTTGTCGCAAACGATGCTGCTGTCGATCATCTACGTGATGATCGCCACCGCGATGCACACGGTGATCGTGTTGCTTGCCGGGGCGGCTCTGCCGTTACTCGAAGATCCCGATCGCAGTCGCATCGCGCGGCGAGCCCTCTCGTTGGCGCTAGCCCTCATTGCCGTCTGGTTCGCGTTCGGCACGGCGCGATAGGACGGGGAGACGCGGAATGTCGATTGCCCGAAACGCGTCGGGAAAATTGGGCCGACTTTACCATGACGGCGGCAAATGATTGAATTTAAACTTGGGGTTGTGCAATATGGAAGCACTCCTTCCTTGAGCGCCCCGCGATGGCCATCGCAACAGCGTCTGAGAGAGGGGCGCGGGTGGAAACCATCTGCGGACAAGGCCCGCTCGCTGAGACGGTGACCACGCTGAAGCAGCTGTAAGC
>JANXWC010000083.1 GCA_025351355.1 Hyphomicrobiaceae bacterium | reverse complement strand
CCAACCAGAACGTCTTCCAGTTCGGCACAATCGCGTAATGGCTACGCTGACCATCGCGGGGCGGTCTTTCGAGATCGCCCCTTACGACATCGAGGAAATGATCCTTGCCGCGCCGTATGCCGATGCCTTCAGCGCGCTGCGTGACGAAAACAGCTTCACGCAGATGCTGGAAGCGCTGAAGAACAACGCCGCGATTCTGTCGGTCGGCTTGCAAAAGATCGACCCGTCACTGACGATCACCTCGATCGCAAAAATGGCCCTTTCGGACCCTGGCGGCGGGATGGCACTGGCCAAGGCAGTGCGCGACGTCCTCGGTGAATTCGGACTTGTCGAACCGGGGGAAGCGAAGGCTCCCGCCAAACCGCGCAAGGCGGCGGGAGCCTCGAAGAAACGCTGATCGATCTGGTTTGCAGCTTTGTGGACGCAGGCGTCGAAGGCGGCAGTTGGGATCGCATCGTTAAGTGGAAGATGCCCCGCGTGCAGGCGATGTGCTCTTACTGGCAGCGCAACGGGCCGCCTCTGAACGTCGCAGTCCATGTCATCGGCCGGGCACTAGGCATCGAATGGAAAACCGGCCCGACGATGGCCAAGCAGGCGATCGACGTTCCGGATGCGCCGAGCATTGCCGAATTGGCGATGACTGCGCGGCCCCTGGCTACCTGATTGCTATCGGACGACCCGCGGCGATCGCGGCCATCGTCTCGGCGTGCCGCTGCTTCGACTTCTTGTCTGCCACGACAACGACCGCATGAATGACGCCGGGCAGCCAGAGCATACAGCATAAAAGCACGTTGAAAATGGCCTGAAACGGCTTGCCGCTGAAAAGTACGGCCAGCGGCGGCACCAAGATCGCAAGAATATACATCATGTCGCTTCTCCATGGCCCTGACAGCCATGAGACGATTTTTCACAGAACGGTGGGCCATGGCAAACAATATCGCCGTCAGCATCACCGCGGACGTCGCCGACCTCTCAGTCAAGCGCGCGATCATGTCGGCCGAACTCAAGGCCGCCACGAAAGACCTAAACACCTTCGCCAAGGAAGCGGCCGGCGGCGCGAACACTGCGGAACTGCGCGAGGGAATGCTGGCGAGCGCGGTGGCGGCCGAACAGGCTCGCGCCAAGATTTCGATGGTCAACACCGAACTCAAGGAAATGGCCGCCGTAGCCACGCCCGCCGTGCACGAAACCGAACGCGGGTTTGCGGCATTGTCGGCGACTATCAGCGAATCGGGCGTCAAGCTGCGCGAAACGCTCGGCGTCATGGGCGAAATGCGCGAGGCAGCGATGGCCTTCGGCGAACTCTTGCTCGCCGCGTTCGCCGTCGAAGCGATCGAGCATTTCGCCGACAAGCTGGGCGAAGCGGCGGAACACACCAAGCACGTCTCCGAACAAATGGGCCTCACCGTCAAGCAGACGCAGGGCCTGCAGGCCGCTGCAACCGCCGTTGGTGTGCCCTTCGACAAACTCGTTACCGGCTTGGGCCTGATCGACAAGAAATTCGAGAGCGACCCGAAGCTATTCAAGCAGTTGGGCATCCTGCTGCCGCAAAACGCGACACAGATGCAAATCCTTGAGGCGACAATGGACCGCTTCCAAGGCCTCCAAAACGGCCCTCAAAA
The DNA here is from genome assembly GCA_025351355.1 of Hyphomicrobiaceae bacterium. Classification (GTDB taxonomy): domain Bacteria; phylum Pseudomonadota; class Alphaproteobacteria; order Rhizobiales; family Hyphomicrobiaceae; genus JABFRJ01. The sequence goes on along the minus strand of JANXWC010000083.1, from coordinate 2,682 downwards.
AACCGCGCTGGCGCTCACGATCATGGGCCGCGCAGGCAAGGAAATGATCCCGTTCCTGAACGAAGGATCGAAGGGCCTCGAAGAACTGCTCGGCAAGGCCGAAAAGTATGGCGCGATCAGCCAGGACGCCAGCGACAAAGGCGTCGCGCTGGCCGAAGCGATCAACGAAGGCAAGGTCGCGTCGATGGGCCTCAGCAACACGCTGACGTCTGCGCTCGGGCCTATCCTCACATCAATGGTTAGCGGCTTCAGCGACATGGTCGCGGCGATCACGGCAAGCTACAATGCGGGCGGCACAGTCAAGGTCGTGTTCGATGCGATCTCCGAGGTCATGTCGGGTATTGGCGAGATACTGCTGACCGTTGGCGACGCGTTCAAGACCCTATTCGGCACCACCGGCGTCTCGGCGCAGGACTGGGGCTCGGTCATAAAGTTCGTGATCGACGAAGTGGTCATCGTGATCAAAATCCTGATCACGTCGGTTGAACTGATCGGCCTCGCGTTCAAGGTCATCTTCGAATCCATGGCTGCTGACGCCGTGCGCTGGTACGGCGACACACGCGAGATGTTCCAACGTGCCGGCTTGGCGCTGACGATCCTGGGCGATGACTTCAAGACGCTCGGCAAGGTTGCGATCGACGCGCTCACGCTCAGCTGGGGATCAATCGCAGCCGACTGGGACGCCGGGATGCGCCAGGTCGACAACGTCGTAAAATCTCGCGGCGCACAGATCATCGCCGACGCGCAGAACATCAAGAACACTGCGAAGGCACTTCTCGAAGCCGCCGCCGGCGATAAAGCCAAGGGCGACGCGCTGCTCAAGACCGATTTGACCAAGCGTCATGGCGGCCCGTCGGAAACGGGCGTTAAGGAAGGCGAAGGCGCGCGCGGCGGCGAAGTCGATTTGCAGCACCACGGTAAGCCGAAGAATGCGAAGGCCGAAAAGGATACAACTGTCCAGGATGCCGAGGCCGCGCTTGAAACCCTGAAAACCAAATTCGCTGAGATGCAGGCCGCGCAAGGCACCTACGAAAACTACTCGCTCGCCGATGAAGCGAAATTCTGGGAAGCGCAAAAGGACCGGACCGACGTGTCCGCAAAGGCTAAGCTCGAACTCGAAAAGAAGTGGCTTGCGGCGCGCGCCGCATTGCACCGCGAGGACCAGTCCAACACCCTCGATACGATTAAGGCCAACGAGGCCCTGCAAGTGGCAGCGGTCAAGAACGAGGTCGAGCTCGCCAAATATGCGCTTCAGGAGAAGCTGCAAATTGTCGATCAGGAAGAGCAGGCCGGCGCCATCACTGCGGCCGAAGCGGCAAGGCAGCGCGTCGTCCTCAACCAGCGTCTGATCGAACTCGACATGGATCTGGCGACCAGGGAATATCAGATCAAGCGCGGCGCGATCGTAGCGGAACTGCTGTTCGGTCAGATGACAGCCGACCAGCGCAAGCGCCGGAACGAGCAGCTTATCGCGCTCGATACAGCCTATGCCGACCAGTCGATGATGATCAACCGCAAGGCCGATCTTCAGAAGCAAAAGGACAATGCGGCAGTCGTCGCGGCGCAGCGCTCGGTTTTCCAGCAAACCTATCAGGGCTTTGCCGACAATATCGGGAAAATGGTCACCCTGCAGCAAGGATTCATGGCCACGCTGCGCGGATCTTGGCAGAGCCTGCAAGGGATTATCTCCCAAGCCGTTTCGCGCATGGTCATGACGTGGATCGCCGGACTCGGCGCGAAGGAAGCGGCTGAGGCCGCGTCGCACTCCAAGACCATGCTCAAGCAGGCCAAGGAAGCCGCGGCCGGCGCGTGGAATGCCGTTGTCCATATCCCGATCATCGGCCCATTTCTCGCGCCGCCGGCCGCTGCCGTCGCCTTTGCAGGTGTCATGGCCTATGCCGAGCAAGGCTACGACGTACCCGCCGGCGTCAACCCGATCACGCAGCTCCATCAGCGCGAAATGGTACTTCCGGCCCCGATCGCAGATACGATTCGCGGCATGGCAGGGCGTGGCGGTGGATCAAATGACAACGGCGGCGGCGGAATTGGCGGTGGGTCCAACGTCACTGTCAACCTGTCCGCCATCGACACCCGCACCGGCCACCAGTTCCTGATGGACAACAAGCACTCGGTCGCCAAAGCGGTCGGTGAAGCGGTGCGCAACGGTCACCGCATGGCCGGCGCTCGATGACAACCCCCTACTATCCGACCCGCTGGCTGATCAGCGCGGCGGACGCCAGCGACGATCCCGACGTCTTTCCGTTCCTCGCCGGGCAATCGTTCCTGCAACTGAAAACGCCGGTCTGGTCCACCTCTACAGTCACGTCGATTTCCGGCGTCGAACGCCGCCGCGCGCTGTGGTCCTACCCGATCTGGAAATTCAAGGTGAGCTACGAGGTGCTGCGCGACGGGCCAGCAAACCTCGAACTGCAGCGCCTGTTCCTGTTCTTCAACACGCACCAGGGCAGCTTCAAGGAATTCTTCTACTACGACCGGTTCGATCACACCGTTGTCGGTCAGCCCATCGGCACCGGCGACGGGGTGACGACGGCGTTTCAGTTGAAGCGCACCACGACAATCGGCGCGAACAGCTACAGCGAGCCCGTCATGGGCGTCCAAGGCACACCAACCGTCTACGTCAACGGCACGCCGACCAGCGCCTACACGATCGGCCCGCTTGGG
>JANXWC010000007.1 GCA_025351355.1 Hyphomicrobiaceae bacterium | reverse complement strand
CACCCGTATGCGTCTGACTACCGCCGGCTCGCCGTCGAACTGGTCGACTATCTGGTTTCCACGCGCGCCAACCAAAAACTTCTGCCGCCCAAGCCGCTGACCATCGCCTTCGGCGACAGCCGGATCACTGTCACGCCGAATCACGTGGTCTCTCGGACGGATGGCAGTGTCGCCGTGCGCCGTGTCAAGACAGGAAAGCGTGGCTCCGACGAATTCAAGGGGCTCGACTATACAGTCTTCCTCCTGGCCGCCCGTGATGCCTATGGTCCATCTGCTGTCGTCGAAGCCGTGCATTTGACCGGCAGAACGGTTGAAGTGGCCGACATTACAGACCGGAGCCTCTCAGGCAGGCGCACCAAGACCATGGAAGCGATGCAGGCAATTCGATCGGGCGCGTTCCCGCCTGATCCCGATGACCGGCGATGCCCGGTTTGTCCTCACCTGTTCCTCTGCGGCGCACTGCCCGATGGAAAAATTTTGGCGGAAATTTGACGCGCACCTTTCCGGTTCATGAATGCAGCTGCGATTGCCTGATCAGAAGCCCCCGCAACCCTCCGCGGCGGTCAAGATCAGGAGAACTACCTTATGTCTGCTCGTCATCATTTCAGCATCGCCGATGCTGCACTCGACACCAAGGTGGTCGGACTCGACCATCCCAATCCTACTGGCCTACAGCTCCTCGAAGCTGCTGGCCGCTCCCCGCCGGACCAGCACATTCTTCTCGCCGTCCTGCCGAACGGCGATTTCGAAGAAGTCAGGCTCGCCGAGCACGTGCCAAACCACGGCGCAGAATCGTCGCACACATTCATCGCGTTTCGGTCGGACCGCCTCTACCGCTTCACACTTGATGCTCACCAAAAGGCATGGGGTGAACCGCGCATTTCTGGGAGCGTCCTGGCCAAGCTCCTCGTGGCCGCAGATCACGGCAAGGACATTGTGCTCCAGCGCGCCGACGGGACCGAGAAGATCATCGGACCGAATGACCATGTCGATCTGGACGATCAGGGAACCGAGCATCTCGTCACCCGTGTCCAAACCTACGTAATCTTTATCAACGGCAAGCGGAAGACCACAGTAAAATCCAGCCTCACCTTCGAAGAACTCATCGCCCTCGCCTTCGAAAATCCGCCAACAGGAGACGGCGTCCAATTCACCATCCAGTTTACCCGAGGCCCTGAGACGAATCCGTCTGGAACGCTGCTCGAAGGCCAGTCCGTCATCATCAAAAATGGGATCGAATTCGATGTCACGCCAACCAATCGCTCGTAGTCCCGACCTGCTGAAGCTGCAGAACGAAGGCTTCGATCTCGCCATCGCCGGTGGCTACCTGTTAGTTCGTGACATCCCTTACGTCACGGATGTAAAATCTATCTCGCGCGGCATCCTCGTGATGCCGCTCGACCTCGCCGGTGAAATTGCAACCAAACCGGCATCCCACATTGCCTATTGGATTGGCCAGCATCCGTGCCACAGCACTGGCGCCAAGATCAGAGCGATTGAAAACTCATCCCAACCACAAGATTTCGGCAATGGTGTTCGCATCGAACACACGTTCTCTGCCAAGGCCGACTATCGCGACTACCACCACAAGGTGAAAACCTATGTCGGACGCATTGCCGGCGAAGCGGCCAAGCTCGATCCGTCCGCCAAGGCCGAGACCTTCCCCGTCATCCCTGCTGATACGGCAGAAGGTGTCTTCCACTATGTCGATACGGCGTCGAGCCGTGCGGGCATTGCGGCCATCAACGCCCGCGTCGCCGGACACAAAATTGGAATTCTCGGCGTCGGCGGAACTGGCAGCTACGTCTTTGACTTGGTGGCCAAGTCCATGGTTGCTGAGATCAGGGTCATCGATGGCGACCTCATGCTCAACCACAATGCATTCCGTGCTCCGGGCGCACCGTCGATCGACGAGCTCTGCCAGAAGCCGAAGAAGGTCGCCTACTTCGGCACCATCTACGAACGTATGCGTCGGGGCATTGTGCGTCACGACGTCGATATCGGTCCCGATAATGTCGAGTTGCTGGATGGGCTTGATTTCGCGTTCATCTGCATGGACGCAGGCGATGCCAAGCGCATCGCGATTGAGCGCCTGAACGCCAACGGCACACCATTCATTGAAGTTGGCATGGGCGTTCTGGTCAACGACGACAAACTCGGCGGCATCGTCAGGGTCGTCTGCAGCAAAACGCCGACGCGAAATGCGGCGGCGCCACACATCTCTTACGCAACAGATGATGGCGGACTCAACGAGTACACGACCAACATACAGACGCCGGAACTGAACGCCCTCAATGCTGCCCTCGCGGTCATCCGTTGGAAGCAGCATGCCGGGATATATCAGAACATTCGTGACGCCGTGTACGTGGGCTATTCCATTGCCTCAGGCGAGATCGTCACCAAGGGCATCACATGATGCGCCACATGACACTCGAAACGGAATGGGTCGAGTACGTTCCGGAAGTTTTGCAGCCGGGCGTTCTTTACGTCTCGAGACGCTTTTCGACAGCCTCGCATTTGTGCTGCTGCGGCTGCGGGCTAGAAGTCGTCACTCCGTTGAATGCCGCCAAGTGGCGCCTGATTGAGCGAGACGGCACCGTATCTCTGCAGCCTTCGATTGGAAATTGGGGATTTCCCTGCCAATCCCACTATTGGATTGAGCGGGGCCGCGTACGCTGGGCCGGCGCACTCACAAAAAAGCAAATCAATTCGGTTCAAGCACGCGATCGACACGACGCGTTGGCTGTGCGCCCCGCCCGAGCGTCCCCTGTTGCCGGGCTTAAGGCCAAGCTACTCAACACTTGGACTGCTGTGATCGCATGGCTCCGCAAATAATAGCACTCGAATGGCAGGATCGAAACGATGACTGAAATCAGAAGTCAATTGGTAGGCGAATTTACAGGATATAACGACGGCGCGGTCTTCCGGTTGACCAAAGGACAGATCTGGCAGCAGCGCCGGTACAAGTACAAATACAAGTATCGGCCACACGTCCGGATCTATTCCGACGGAGGCCGATGGATGGCAGAATTTGATTGCATGGCTGACCCTATCGAAGTGGTGCGGGCCAGTCTGCCTCGACGAAGGCACCATAACGTCAGACTTCAAAGGCTTTGATGGCAATGCCCGGTTTGTCTTCAATTCAGGCCACGCTTGGCGCCAAGCGGAGTACAAGTACTGCTATCACTATGCTCATCGGCCGACCGCCATGGTGGTCGCCGGAGTGAACGGTATTGTGCTTCACGTCGAAGGTATGAGGGAAAACGTGCGCGCGCGGCGCGATTGAGCCTCACCGCCGGGACGTTCATCAGCCGGTTCCCGTGGCAAAGGCAGGCGGTTGCTCTGTGCGGCCGTGTCAGCAAACACGGTGCGGCCAGCATTCCTCCAAGCCCGATCAAGATCAGAGAGACGTGGCCCGTGATCAAAGCCGCTCACCATCGATCATTGACCGCTGTCATCATATTCTGCGCAACGGGTGCGCACGCAAAACAGACAACGAGGCCGCTGCCGCAGGCCACCTGAACAGCTACTTCATGATGAACTTCCTTAGTCTCAAAGCTCTGGCGCGATCCGCTCGTCACCGAGCCGCAATCGGGCCCAGCGGTCTCTAGGCGGCGGAAGCGTCCGGTGCATGCGCCATCCGCCTGGATAGCGCAAGCGATTGCGGGAAGTACCGGGCATTGAGCGCGTGGCCGACGCTGCTGTAGAAGTAGCAGACCGATGGCAGGTTCAACGAAGAAAAGTAGTTGGTGGCGTCCCAATAGGAGGACGTTACCACCCGGAACGAGCCGGCGCGGGGGTGCTCAACGAAGAAATTCAGATCGGCGCTCAGCTCGTCGCCGGAGAGATTGGCGATCGCGATATCAAACGGCTGTTGCGGCAACGGTGAGACCGCCGGATTGGAGACGCCAAGCGCCGTGAGTGCCAGATTCTGGATGTAGTCGATGGTCGCGAGGGCACCATCGCACGCGTCAAGCGTGGGGTGTCGGCCTAACTGACGAAGCGGCTGGAACGTGATTCCCACAGCCCCGGCTGAACGCGCCACCGTTGCCAACTCGCCGATGTCCTCGGGCTCACCATCTGGACATACCACGCACACAGTCGTCACCGCTGCCCCAGACCCAACAGCGATGGCAAGGCGCGTTCTCCGAAGTTCCGGAGTGACAAGCGGCGATCGAAGCTTCTTCAGCACCGGTTGGCGCAGCGAGTCGAACTGCAAGTAAATCTCCAGCCATGAAGCGCGGGCGGCCATCTGTCGCGCGATGTTCGGATCGTTCTCCATTGCTCTGCCGCTGGTTATCAGAACGATCTTGGGGACCACGGCATGAATTGCGTCAACAATCTCCCATAGATCGCTTCGCATCAGAGGTTCACCGCCGCTGATGGCGACGGCATCGGCGCTAGCGGCGGTAGCCGCATCCAAGGCCCGCTTCACTACCACTGCTTTGTCATCGTCGACACCGCCGAAGATTGACGACGCTGAACAGGTATCGCAGCCAACATCACAGCGAGCTGTTACCTCGACGATGACGCATCGCTTCGACGCCGTCCTCGGCACTTGCAAAGCTTTCGCCAAGTATCCTGGCGAGTGGTAAAGCATCGTTCGTACTTCGCCATGCCGCGGGCAGCGTCGGCTAAGCCAGACGTGATCGTCGATGAGAAGACGGCCATCGAGCAGCGCCTGGCATTGAGGGCAGAAACATTTTCCAGCGTCCGTCATATCATTTTTCTCGCGGGCGAGTTTCGTCATGAACCCATTGCAAGTAAGCGCCGAGGCCACCGGTGAGCGGAGAGACAAGAATTTCCGGGACTTTGTATTTGTGCTTCATCTTGATCTCCGCGACCGCTTCATCGACACGGTCGCTC
>JANXWC010000258.1 GCA_025351355.1 Hyphomicrobiaceae bacterium | reverse complement strand
AGACCGACGCGGCAACCGCCTCGATCCCACCAGCCATATCGACACATCTCCACCCGCTGATTCGGGCAGACTCTCTGAATCACACGCCGAGTCACACGGTCAATAAAAATCGACGGAAAAATCTGATGGATGGTGAGCTGTGTTACCAATGCTTTCATACCCATTGGCGCCCGTCTTGCTTTTTTAGGCGAATACAGCACCTTGGCTGCACCAGTAAGTTCCGCCGTTTTGTTGTCTTGGATCCGATGCAACTCGATATCCTTGATCTCACCGCATTCTATGCGAGTCCGCTAGGCGGCGTCGCACGGCGGATCATTGCCCAGAAAGTGCGGCAGCATTGGTCGCGCGCGGCGGGCGAAACGCTGATCGCCGTCGGTTTCGGTACTCCTTATCTCGGCTCCTATCGCGGCGAGGTGCGTCGGCTGGGGGCGTTCATGCCCGCCCATCAGGGCGCGCTGGTGTGGCCGCCGACAGGGCCCGTCAACACGGTGCTGGTCGACGAGGCGCGTCTGCCGCTCGCCGACAACTCGGTCGACAAGTTGCTTGCCGTGCATTGCTTAGAATTGTCCGAACAGGCCCGCCCCCTTTTGCGCGAGATGTGGCGCGTCCTGGCGCCGGAGGGACAGTTGCTGCTGATCGTGCCCAATCGGCATGGTGTTTGGAGCCGTCGTGAAGCAACGCCATTCGGTCACGGCCAACCCTACAGCCGGGCGCAACTCGAGCGTTTGCTGCAGGAAGTGTTTTTCACACCCACTGCCTGGTCGACGGCGCTGCATGCATTGCCTTTGACCCAGCGTTTGAGTGTGCGTTGGGCCCCCGCCATCGAGCGATTTGGCGCGCGCCTGTGGCCGCGTTTTGCAGGCGTAATCCTGGTCGAAGCGCGCAAGGAAGTCGCCGCGTCCATCCCCGGTGGAGTCCCTGCAAGGCTAGCGCCGCGACTGGCAACGGCGGAAGGTCTGGTCTCTCGACGGAGTGACGGCGACACCACCAATTAGCGACGGCGCGGGGACAACAAGAACACCGCACGTTCGCCGAGGAAATTATGTGCCGTCATTGGCAGCCACGTGCCGAGTTGTTGGCCAGAAGCATTGAAAGCCACCTTGCGTTCGATGCGCGCGTCCAGCACCTCGCACAACGCCACGAAGTCCTTGATCGTACAAAGATGGCCGTTGGGGCTTTCATACCAGGCATCTGGCAAATTCGGCGTCACCGGCATGCGTCCCCGCAGCAGCAGCTGCTGGCGCACCTTCCAATGGCCGAAATTGGGGAATGACACGATCGCATGACGCGCGATGCGCAGCAGGTTTTCCAGCACTGCCTTCGGTTGGCGCGTGGCCTGGATGGTAAGCGAGAGAATGGCATAGTCGAACGCAGCGTCTGGATATTCGCTGAGGTCGCGGTCCGCGTCGCCTTGAATGACGGACAATCCGCCGGCGACGCAGGCATTGACCCGGTCTCGCGCCACCTCAATGCCGCGTCCGTCGACCTGGCGGCGCTCAGCAAGCAGATGCAGCAGCGCGCCGTCGCCGCAACCGACGTCGAGCACCCGCGACCCTGCGCGCACCATTTCGGCAATCAGTAGATGATCGACGCGCGGCGTCTCGGCGACGATTTGGCGAGGGTTCTGCAACATCAATGGCGCTCCGCCGGCAACGCGATGCCGCGGCGCTCAGCGGCGGAGTTGATGAAACCGGATATGGTGGCGAATAGCTCGGGTTCCTCGAGCAGGAAGGCGTCGTGACCTTTGCTGCTCTCGATTTCGACGAAAGACACGTTGGCTGCAACCGCATTTAGCGCTTGCACGATGGCGCGGCTTTCCCGCGTCGGATAGAGCCAATCGGACGTAAATGAGACCACGCAGAAACGTGTCTTCGTGCCTTTGAACGCATTGGCCAGGATGCCACCGTGCTCGCTTTTGAGGTCGAAATAGTCCAGCGCGCGGGTGATGTAGAGATAGCTGTTGGCATCGAATCGATCGACGAACGTCGAGCCCTGATGCCGCAGATAGCTTTCCACCTGGAAGTCGGCATCGAACGAAAACGTCTTGGCTGTGCGTGCTTGCAGGCTGCGGCCGAATTTGTCCTGCAGCGCGTCTTCCGACAGATAGGTGATGTGGGCGGCCATCCGCGCCACCGCCAGGCCATTGCGCGGGCTGGTGCCGGCCTCCAGGTAACGGCCGCCGCGCCAGTTGGGGTCGGCCATGACCGCCTGTCGGCCGAGTTCGTGAAAGGCAATGTTTTGCGCTGAATGCCAGGCAGCCGTCGCGATCGGCACCGCGCTGAACACGCGATTGCCATGCCGCGCCACCCATTCGAGCACCTGCATGCCCCCCATCGACCCGCCGATGACGGAAAAAAGCTGATCGATCCCCAGCCGGTCGATCAGCCGCGTCTGCGCATCCACCATATCGCCGATGGTAATCACCGGGAAATTGAGTCCGAACGGTTGGCCGGTGGCCGCGTCGATGGACGCTGGCCCCGTCGAGCCGAGGCAACCGCCCAGCACGTTGGAGCAAATCACGAAGAATCGGTTGGTATCTATCGGTCGACCAGGGCCGACAAGCGTTGTCCACCAACCGGGCTTCCCGGTGATCGGGTGGTCGTTGGCGACATGCTGGTCGGCGGTCAGCGCGTGACAGACGAGAATGGCGTTGCTTTTGGCAGCATTGAGCGTGCCGTACGTCTGGTAGGCGATGTCGAAAGGCGCCAGCGACTTGCCGCAGTCCAACTCGAGCGGGCTGTCGAATCTGGCAACAAGGCTGCCGACGCGGTCACAGGAGGCGTGATCAGACGATGTCGCATCTTGCACCTTGCGGGCCGCCTCATCGACCTTTACGATTTTGCTCATCGACACCACCTCGCGCATTTGCCCGACGGAGGCAAACAGCTAACAGCCGGCCGGGCCATAGAGGGAGAACCGGAACACCGATGGGGTGGACGGCCCTTTAGCGAGTTTTTTAACGTGGCTGCAAGCCGACCGGCCAAATCACCACGACACCGCCATTTTGTATCGCTTGGCGGGCACCGTCGTCAAGGGAACGCGCAATGGCCGAGCACTATGGGAGCCGCTGCAACGAAAACGCTTCCGGAAATACCTTGGTTTCCGGAAGCGCAAATTAACAGTATTCAAGACGGGAGCGCCGTCAGTTGCCGGCCGCCGCGCCAGCATCAGGGCCGCCACCCTCAGAGAACGCCAGCTTTTCCTTGGATTCTTTCAACACGGCGCCGTAGTAGCCGACGTCGTCGCCGATCGTGATGGTCGGATTGCACTGCGGCGTGCACGCGAAGGTATGTCGCGAGATGCCTTTGTGAAGGTTGACCACGCTGGTTTCGTCTCGACGGACGGCGACGCGCTGATCCTGGATCACATTACGCTCGCCATCCAATGCGATGATATTGGTGATCCCGAAGCTCTTGCCGGTGATCACAAGAATATTGGGAGCTTGGATCGCGACATCGGCGATCGACGGATTGCCGACGATGATTTCGGCGGCCGGACGCGGCAGGCGGAGAATTTGCGATTGGTCGAATTTGACAATCAGGTCTTCCGCCAGCGCATCCGCCACCAGTGCCGTCGCGGCGAGCGCGGCAACAGCGACAAGTAATACCTTTTGGATCGAGTGGCGTGCCGATAGGACGGGCGTCGATGGGGCTGTCATAGGTTATCCCTGCTTGTAACGGCGGGTTTTGCCGCCTGCGCCAGACGGGCGGTGGACAAGCACACGCCTCGAGCCAGCAGCATCTCAGCGAAAGATAAACAAATTGCAAAACGTCGTCCGAAAACGGAACTGCCTCTTTGCCGCTTGGCCCCCGAAAAATGGTCACAGTTGATTATGTGTTGAGACCAACCGATTTTTTACCATTTTTGCTAACATTCGACGTCGATCTTTAAGGTTCGGCGCCGACTCCCCCGCATTTTAACCCCATTTTAAATCCCCGCCGGTAACTTCTCCTACAGTTCAGCCATTCGGGCGGGTGCCCTGGTCGAACTGCCCGCGCAACAGGCGCTTCAGTCAGAGTTGGGAGACTCACCATGCAAAACCTTTTCTCGCGTTTCGTGAACGATGAATCCGGCGCCACCGCCATTGAGTACGGCCTGATCGCCTCGCTCATCTCGGTTGCCATTATCACTGCCGCAACGAAGCTCGGCACGAACGTCGCCACCACGTTCGGCAGCGTTTCGAACAACATGACCTCGAAGTAATGGCTTGAATGCGCGACTGGCGTTCAGTCCGCATTCTAACCTTTCCGAAATGAATTTGAACGGGTCGGAAGCCAGTGCTTTCGGCCCTTTCATTTTTGGTCGATAGCAATACTCAGAATGTGCACCGATTAATCAGCCATTAACCGCTGTTCCGTACTTTGGCCAGATCCCGAGTTCCATCCCGAGTTCCCCTGGCGCACAGAAACAACCTGGGCAGCCTCTCACTAATACGAATTCATGAGGCCCGCGTGTATCAACTCGCCCTTCTCACGATTTTTCCGGCCGCGGTCATTTTTGCCGCCGCCATGGATCTGTTCAGCATGACGATCCCCAACCGGATCTCGCTCGCGCTGATAGCAGGCTTCTTCTGTCTTGCTCCGTTCGCCAATCTCAGCCTTGAAGACATCGGCATGCACGTGTTGGCGGGATTGCTGATGTTGGCTGTGACGGTGACGCTCTTTGCCTTTCACTTCATCGGCGGCGGCGATGCCAAGCTTGCGTCTGCGGTGGCGCTTTGGTTCGGCTTCAATGATCTTATGGCTTATGCGTTCACCGCTTCCATGCTCGGTGGTGCACTTTCGTTGGCCTTCCTTGCTTTCCGGCAGATGCCGCTTCCCTATGCCTGGGCGCGCGCGCCTTGGATCGAGCGGTTGCACAAACCACGCGGCGATATTCCCTATGGCATTGCGCTCGCTGTCGCGGCCCTCATCGTCTACCACCAATCCTTCTGGCTCCGCGGTCTCTCGAGCTGACATCCGCTGCCGCAAGCTTTGGTTTCATTTGAAAGGGGCGGCCGGCACGGTCGTCCTTTTTGCGTTCGCGACCGTGGCCAGTCGGCCATGCGCGCGCGAGAACAACAGCCACTGACTTATTTTGGCGCGGTCATTAACGCCGTGTTGAGGATTGGCGAGCAATGTGTGCAGGCGGCGAGTTCAAGACTGCATTGAACACAAGGAACTAGAAGGCCATGCGGCAAGGGCAGATCATCGCGCTGGGAGTAGCCGGCGTATTTGGCATCGCGGCGGCCATCGGACTTTATTCGACGATGAAGAAAGAGCCGGAAGTCAAAATCGTCGCGCAGCAGCTCAATACGACCGACGTCTTGGTGGCGAAGACCGAGATCAGTCTTGGCCAGATCGTCAACAAAGAGAATTTCCGTTGGCAACAGTGGCCGGCTGGCGCGGTCGCGGGCGCCTATATCCAGAACCGCGGCGGTAAGGATCCGATGCTGGCTCTGATCGGCTCAGTGGCGCGTGCGCCGATCCTCAAAGACGAACCGATCACCACAAATAAGTTGGTCAAGCCGGGCGATGGTGGCGTCTTGGCGGCGATTCTGCCAGCCGGTATGCGCGCTATCTCGACCAAGATCAGCGACAAGACGGCTGTCGGCCTGCTGGTACTGCCGAACGACCACGTCGATGTCATTCTCATCCAGCGCAAGCGCGGGCCGAATAACAACGATATATTCCTTTCCGATACGCTGTTCCGTAACGTTCGCGTTCTGGCCATCGGCCAGGTGCTGGAAGTGAAGGAAGGCAAGAAGGGCGCGGAGGGCCAGACGGCGACGCTGGAGCTTACACCGCGTCAAGCCGAGCTCCTGGCACTCGGCAACTCGATGGGTGAAATCTCGTTGGCCCTGCGTTCGGTGGCCGACATGTCGATGTCGGCACCGGGTGTCAACAATGTTCTGACCGGTCAGCGTGGCAGTTCCATTCGTATTCTGCGTTACGGCGTCAAGTCGCGTGCATATGGCGTGAATTGAAGGACTCCAGCGGGGGTCGCGGACGTAGTCCCAGGGGATTGGAACATGCAGATTGATATTCGCCGAGCGCTTGGCGCGCTCGTGCTTGGCGCGGCTGTTGTTGCAGCGCTCCCGGCTGTAGCGCAGCAGGCCAGCTCGCGGTCGCCGATCGTTTCGGAAACGACTGCGGATGCCTCGGTGTTGGATATTCCGCCGCGATCGACCTTCCCCATCTACAAGAAAATCACGCTCGGCGTCGGCCGATCGATGATGGTGCAGTTTCCCATGGAGCTGCGCGACGTGATGGTCGCCGACCCCAGCAAGGTCGATGCGGTCGTGCAAACCTCCGACCGGGTGTTCCTGGTGGCCAAAGGCGCGGGTTCGACGAACGCCTTCTTCTTCGATGCCAACGGCGCCCAGATCATGTCGCTGGAAATTTCCGTCGGCAGCGATCTCAGCGCGCTCGATAATCTGCTCAAACGCTTGCTGCCTTTGTCGAGCATCAAGACCGATCTCGCCGGCACGGCCATCGTGTTGATGGGCAGCGTCCGTACGCCGAGCGATGCCTCGCGCGCCGGCGAAATTGCCACGCAGTTCGCCGCCGCCAACAAGAACCTGACCGGCAGCGGCTATTCCTATCAGTCGCAAACGGTCGGCGGCGTCACGACGACATCCGGCAACTTCAATCAGACGCGCGATTCGGCATCCGAGAAGAAGATCATCAATCTGCTCAGCATCGAGGGCGAAGAGCAGGTAATGCTCAAGGTCACCGTTGCCGAAGTGCAACGCAACGTGCTCAAGCAGTTTGGCGTCAACTTCGCGTCGAACTTTAATATCGGTCCGTTCAACTTCAGTCCCATCGGTCAGAACGCGTTGCCGCTCAACTCCTCGACACTCGGCGGCATGCCGAACGCGGGCACACTGACTTACGGCGCCGCCGCCAACGCGATCACAAATAAAACACCCATGCCATCTGCTTGCAATGTCATCCTCCCGTCGATCAGCAACGACTACGTCGCAGCTTCTGGAATGTCGGGCGGCTTCTCCGCCGGTGGCGCTTGCCTCAGCTACGTCATCAAAGCGTTGGAACGCGAAGGTCTGGTGCGCACGCTGGCTGAGCCGAACCTGACAGCGGTGTCGGGTGAGTCGGCGAAGTTCCTGGCCGGTGGCGAATACCCCGTGCCGGCTTCGTCAGACAACGGTTCGCTTGGTATCACATTTAAGGAGTATGGCGTGGGTGTCGCCTTCACCCCGACCGTACTCTCGGAAGGCCGCATCAGCCTGAAGATCGATACGCAGGTGTCGGAATTGTCGAACGATGGCGCGCTCGTATTGTCGGGTTACCAGATCCCTTCACTCAAGAAACGCTCGGCGCTGTCGACGGTGGAGCTCCCCTCCGGCGGCTCAATCATGATGGCCGGACTTCTATCCGACCAAACCCGCCAGAACATGGACGGAATGCCCGGCATGAAAGATCTGCCCATTCTGGGGGCACTGTTCTCCAGCAAGGACTACCAGAAGTCTGAAACGGAACTGGTGATCATCGTCACGCCGATCCTGGTGCGTCCGACGGCGATGGCCAATCTGGCCCGACCGAACGACGGTTTGGCGCCGGCGTCTGATCTCAAGATGAATTTCCTTGGCCATCTTAACCGCGTCTACGGCAAGGGTCGCCAGATCCCCGATGGTGGCCTCAAGGGCAACTACGGCTTCATCGTTGAATAACTACGATCCCTGTCCGGCTGCGGACCACGGAGACACTTATGACATTTTCTATTCGTCACAGATCGGCCCGCCAAGCGGTTGCAGCGGTTGCGATCTCGCTTGCGGCACTTGGGTTAGGTGGTTGCGATCATCTTATGGGCGACCGGCTGGAACAAATGGATGCCGGCCCCGTCATCTTGGATCCCACACAGCGCCACCCCATTCTGGTGTCGCAGCAACCGCACAAAATGACCCTGCGGGTTGCGCGCGGCGCAGCAGGTTTGTCGCCTGCTCAGCGCGCGTCCGTTATCGATTTCCTAACCAAGTATCACGCCGCCGACGCCGGTAACAGCAAGCTGCTGATATCTGTCCCGAGTGGCTCGGCCAACGAGATCGCTGCCATGAATGCGGTGGCGGACATGCGGCCAATTCTGAGCGATCGCGGATTTTCGGAGAGCTCCGTTTCGATCGAGCCCTATCACGCCGACGGCGATCCCCAGCCACCACTCAGGATCTCTTATCTGCGGTTTGCGGCCGAGGGACCGGAATGCGGCAAGTGGCCTGAGAACCTTGCGGAAACCTCTCGTAACTTAAACTACCAGAACTTTGGGTGCGCGCAGCAGAAGAACCTGGCGGCCTTGGTCTCAAATCCGGCGGATCTGCTGGGGCCGCGGACCATGACTGCAGGCAGCGCCGAGCGGCGCGGCACCAACTGGGACAAGTATATCAAGGGCGAGTCGCCGCACGCCGATCGGTCCAGCGACGAGCGGGTCACGAAACCACAGACGAACTGAGGAGAGTCGCAGATGACCCGCCAAGCCACCACTGTCGAGCAAATCGAAGAGCAAGAAGGCGGTTCACCCGATTTGCTTGCGACGGACGCGGAACATGCACAACGCGCTCGCCCGATCCCGCGCATCTCCATTCAGGCATTCTGTGAGGTCGGCGATACAGCCGAAGTGCTGCAGGTAGCCGCCGAGGACCGCCGGCTGGCCAAGACGCACGTCAGCATTCACATGGGCGGCATCCACGCGGCGATCGCTCACTATCAGGAAAATCCGACGCCGAATCTGATCGTGATCGAATCGACGGACGAACGGTCGGATCTGCTCGTCCAGTTGGATCATCTCTCGGAATTCTGCGACGCGGGAACGCGCGTCGTCGTTATCGGGCATCACAACGACGTTATTCTATATCGGGAATTGCTGAAGCGCGGCGTCAGCGAATATCTGGTCGCCCCTATCACCCCGCTGGCGTTGATGGAAAGCCTGTCGAACCTCTACAACAGCCCCGACGCGGAACCGGTGGGCAGCGTCATTGCCTTCATCGGCGCAAAGGGCGGTGTCGGCTCATCCACGATCTGTCACAACGTGGCATGGTCGCTCAGCGAACAGCTCAAGACCAATGTGATCGTTGCCGACCTCGACTTGGCCTTCGGCACCGCCGGGCTCGACTTCAACCAGGATCCGATCCAGGGCATCGCTGACGCACTGCAGTCGCCGGAACGGCTCGACGAAATGCTGCTCGACCGCTTGTTGACAAAATGTTCGGAGCGGCTGTCGATTTTCGCGGCACCGGTGGTGCTGGATCGGGACTTCGACATATCCGGCGACGCATGCGACGTCGTCATCGACGTGGTGCGCAAGCATGTGCCGTTCGTCGTCGTTGACCTGCCGCACACGTGGAGTCCGTGGGTCAAGCGGATGTTGTTGCAAGCCGACGAAATCGTCATCACTGCAGCCCCCGATCTGGCTAACCTGCGCAACGCAAAAAATATCATGGATATCGTCAAAGCGAGCCGCAATAACGATGTGCCGCCACGTTTGGTGATCAATATGGCAGGCATGCCGAAGCGTCCTGAGATTGCGATCAAGGAGTTTGCGGCCGCACTCGGCGTTGAGCCGCTGCAAGTCATCGAGTTCGATTGCGAGAATTTCGGACAGGCCTCCAACAACGGGCAGATGGTGGAAGAGTTCTCCGCCAAGGCCAAGGCGGCGCCACTTTTTCGCGACCTGGCGCTGACCTTGTCGCACCGCAAGGACATGCGTGTGGAAAAGAAAGCCAAGCCGCCGGCTCGCGGCCTGTCGCCATTGCTGCAAAAGCTCAAGCTCAAGCGCTGAGGTCAGATCACGATGTTTGGTAAACGTTCAAACGACGGCACACAACGGCGCATTGCGCCGGCCGCAGCTGCCGGATCCGGCGTGCCGATGAAACCGGCTGATGCCCAGCGTCCGGCCGCACCGGCAGCCGAGCCGACGCCTGCCAAGAAGCCCGAAGTGGTCACCCCTGAACGCCGTCACTCGGAAGAGTACTACGACGTCAAGACGACCGTCTTCAACGCGTTGATCGATACCATCGACCTGACGCAGCTGGCGAAACTTGAGGCGCCGGCCGCCCGCGAAGAAATTCGCGACATCGTCAGCGAAATCATCCAGCTCAAAAATGTCGTAATGTCGATCGCCGAGCAGGAAGAACTGCTCGAGGACATTTGCAATGACGTTTTGGGTTACGGGCCGCTGGAGCCGTTACTGGCCCGCGACGACATCGCCGACATCATGGTCAATGGTGCCGAATCGACGTTTATCGAAGTCGGCGGCAAGGTGCAGAAGACCTCGGTGCGTTTCGCCGACAACTCGCAATTGATGAACATCTGCCAGCGTATCGTCAGTCAGGTCGGCCGCCGCGTCGATGAAAGCAGCCCCATCTGCGACGCCCGCTTGCCCGACGGCAGTCGCGTCAACGTCATCGCCCCGCCGTTGGCGATCGACGGACCGTGCCTGACTATTCGTAAGTTCAAGAAAGACCGGTTGCGCCTCGACAACCTCGTCAAGTTCGGTTCGATCTCGCCGGCGGCTAAAACCATTTTGGAAGTCATCGGACGCGTGCGCTGCAACGTACTGATCTCCGGCGGTACAGGCTCGGGCAAGACGACGTTGCTCAACTGCCTGACGGGTTGCGTCGATCACGACGAGCGCATTATCACATGCGAAGACTCCGCCGAGCTCCAGCTGCAACAGCCCCACGTCGTGCGCCTGGAAACGCGACCGCCGAACCTCGAAGGTGAGGGCGAAATCACCATGCGCGACCTCGTCAAGAACTGCCTGCGTATGCGGCCTGAACGCATCATCGTCGGCGAGGTCCGCGGCCCGGAAGCGTTCGATTTGCTGCAGGCCATGAATACCGGTCACGACGGTTCGATGGGAACGCTCCACTCCAACAGCCCGCGCGAGGCCATTAGCCGTCTCGAAAGCATGATCATGATGGGCGGCTATGCCCTGCCCCCGAAGACCATTCGCGAAATGATCACCGGCTCGATCGATGTGATCGTGCAGGCCTCCCGTCTGCGCGACGGTAGCCGCAAAATCACCCACATCACCGAAGTGATCGGCATGGAAGGCGATGTCGTTACACTGCAAGACATCATTGTCTATGAAATCACCGGTGAAGATGCGAACGGCAAGTTGCTGGGACGGCATCGCTCGACCGGCATCGCACGGCCGCGCTTCTGGGAGCGCGCGCAGTACTACGGCGATACCGGGCGCCTCGCGGAAGCGCTGTCGTCGGCCGAAGTCTCGGATAGCAACGGCAATCCGATGGGGAACTGAGGCAGATGGATCAAGATGACCTTATATTCGTTGCGCTGATCGCAGTTGCAGCCATTTCGGTTGTGATTGTGATCTACTTGCTCGTTGCGCCGTACATGACCGGCGAGCGCCGCGCCGAGAAGCGCCTGCAAGGCGTCAGCGATCCCGTGCGCAAAAGTGGCGGCAAGGTCCAGGACGCGGCCAACAATCGCAAGAAACAGGTCGCCGAAACACTTAAGGATCTCGAGCAGAAGCAGCTGGCCGCCAAGAAAGTCACCATCAAGCAGCAGATGATGCAGGCCGGCTTGCCTGCCGACGTCAGATCGTTCTGGATCGCCAGCGCGGTCAGCGGCGTACTGGTGGCTGTGATCACGTTTTTCTCGTCGCAGAATCTGAACCTCCTTATCGTGATCGGACTTGGCTTGGTCGGTGGGTTCGGGTTGCCGCGCTTCGTCCTCAACTTCCTGGTCAAGAAACGGCAGAAGAAGTTCCTGCATGAATTCGCCAACTCCATCGACATCATCGTCCGCGGCGTGAAGTCCGGCCTGCCGCTCAACGAATGCTTGAACATCATCGCCAGGGAATCGCCCGAGCCGGTGTGCAACGAGTTCCGCGAAGTGTGCGAGCAACAGCGCGTCGGCATTCCGCTGCAAGCCTGTTTCGAGCGCATGATGGAGCGGGTGCCGCTGGCCGAAGTGCGCTTCTTCGCCATCGTCATCGGGATCCAGCAATCGGCGGGTGGCAACCTGTCGGAAGCACTCGGCAACCTGTCGAGCGTGCTGCGTGACCGCAAGACAATGGCGGCCAAGGTTCAAGCTTTGTCGGCGGAAGCGAAGGCTTCGGCGGCAGTGCTCGGCTCGCTGCCGTTTATCGTGATGATCCTGGTCTATGTGACCACGCCCGACTACATCGCGCTGCTGTGGCAGAAGACGTACGGCAATTTCATGCTGCTCGGTTCGGGTTTCTGGATGTGCTGCGGCCTGCTGATGATGCGCAAGATGATCAATTTCAAATTCTGATTTGGGAATTTCGCATTCTGGCACGTTGCCGCGTCAGGGACCAATCTTCGAGCTCGCCGCCAACATTCGAGAACCGCCATGCAGGACTTCATTATCGCGTTCGTCAGACCGGAGGTGCTGATCTCGCTGCTTGCAGCTGTCGCGATGTTCGCAACGGCGATGGTCGTGTTGATCCCGACGATGTCGCGCAACCGTTTGCCGGCGCGGATGCGGACGATGGCGGTCGAGCGCGATAAGATGCGCGCGTCACGGATCGCCGATCTCAAGAAAGACGGCGTGTCGCTGCGGCAGACACCGCAGGGCTTCATGCTGGGCATTGTCGACAAGTTCGATCTGCGGGCGAGCTTTGACACAGAGGAAGTGCGCGATCGGCTGAAAATGGCCGGCCTGCGCGGTCAGGCGCCGCTCGTCGCCTATATGTTCTTCCGCCTGTTCATGCCGATCATCGTG
The DNA here is from genome assembly GCA_025351355.1 of Hyphomicrobiaceae bacterium. Taxonomy (GTDB): domain Bacteria; phylum Pseudomonadota; class Alphaproteobacteria; order Rhizobiales; family Hyphomicrobiaceae; genus JABFRJ01. The sequence goes on along the minus strand of JANXWC010000258.1, from coordinate 6,169 downwards.
ACCTTCGCGGCGCTGATCTACATGTTCTTCGTCGCCAATTACGATTATCCGCCTATCGTCAAAATCGGTATCTCGCTCGGCGTCGGCTACGTCGGCTACTATCTGCCCAATGTGTTTATCCAGAACCAGATCACCAAGCGGCAGAATTCGGTCAAGGCCGCCTTTCCCGATGCTTTGGACATGCTGCTGATTTGCGTGCAGTCCGGCATGTCGGTCGAGGCAGCTTTCGGTAAGGTCGCGGCCGAAGTGGGGCCGCAATCGCTTGAGCTTGCCGAGGAACTGTCGTTGACGACGGCCGAATTGTCGTACCTGACCGAACGTCGGCAGGCCTATGAAAACCTGGCGCGCCGCACCGGGTTGCCCGGCGTCAAGGGTGTTTCGACGGCGCTCATCCAGGCCGAACGGTACGGCACGCCCGTCGGTTCCGCGCTGCGCACAATGGCCAAGGAAAATCGCGAAGCGCGGATGATGGAAGCGGAGAAGAAGGCGGCCGCCTTGCCGCCCAAGTTGACCGTACCCATGATCGTGTTCTTCCTGCCCGTGCTGTTCGTCGTCATCATCGGGCCGGCGCTGATCCAGGTGTTCAACTGGGAATAGGTTGAACTTGGGTGTCAGCGCAGTGTCAGCGCTCACGCCGTTGACATCGCAGGTCATTTCGTCGATAGCTGGCAGCAATCTGACGGCCCGCCAAACCGAGCCGCCGTTCTGAGTGGGTAAACATCTGAATTTGATCAAAATTCAGGCGTTTTCTTGGGCGGAATGGTCACCATCCGACAGCGCGATGCGCCCTCGGGTGCGTTTTGCGTTGGCTGTCCGGTGGCAATTCTGGACGCCCGCTCCGCTAGGAGCCGACCAAGTGGAGCTGACTATGTTGACAATCTGGGGCCGAAAAACGTCGATCAATGTCCAGAAGGTCATGTGGGCGGTGGAAGAGCTGGGCTTGGCGCACGAACGCATCGATGCGGGCGGCCCGTTCGGCAAGACCGACACGGCAGATTACGGCAAGCTCAATCCGAACCGCCTCGTGCCCGTCATCGACGACAAAGGCTTCATCCTCTGGGAAAGCAATGCCTGTGCGCGCTACCTCGCCAACACCTACGGCTTGGGCACCTTGGCGCCATCGGGCCCCGAAGACCGCGCACGCTGCGATCAGTGGATGGATTGGTCGATCACCACGCTGTATCCCGACGTTGTTCCAAGTCTGTTCGTCTCGTTTGTGCGCGTCACCGCCGCCGATCGCGACATGGCCAAGGTGAATGCCGCGGCCAAGCGTGCCGGCGAGAATTTGGCACTGCTGGATGCGCAACTGGCCGGGCATGATTATATTCTGGGCAACACCTTGACGATGGCAGACATCGCCGTCGGCACGTTGCTTTATCGCTACAATACGATGCCGATCGAACGGCCCAAGTTGCCCAACGCCGAAGCCTATTATCAGCGGCTGTCGGCGCGGAAGGCCTACCAGACACATGTCATGATCGATTGGCAGAGCATGAAAATCCCAGGCGCTTAAGGCCATAAGCTCTCGACATCGCGAACCAGTTCGGGTCACCCATGTTTCAATCTCTTTCAGATCGTTTGTCAGGCGTCTTCGATAAGCTGACCCGCCGCGGGTCGCTGAGCGAAAGCGATGTCAACGACGCCATGCGCGAAGTGCGCCGAGCGCTGCTGGAAGCGGACGTGGCGCTCGACGTGGTGCGCGACTTCACCGACAAGGTGAAGGCCAAGGCGGTCGGCGCCAACGTCGTCAAGTCGATCTCGCCCGGTCAGATGGTGATCAAGATCGTCAACGACGAACTGGTCGCCATGCTGGGCTCCGACGCCAGCCCCATTGATCTCAATGCGCAGCCGCCGGTGACGATCTTGATGGTCGGCCTGCAGGGCTCTGGCAAGACGACGACGACGGCCAAGATCGGCCATCGCCTCACCACGCGCGACAAGAAAAAAGTGCTGATGGCCTCGCTCGACACGCGGCGGCCCGCAGCCATGGAACAGCTGATCATTCTCGGCCACCAGATCACGGTCGACGTGCTGCCGATCGTCGCCGGTCAGACGCCGCTGCAGATTGCCATGCGGGCGCAGGAAACCGCCAGAACCGGTGGCTTCGACGTGCTGCTGCTGGATACGGCAGGGCGTACAACGATCGACGAAGAATTGATGGACGAGGTCGCCGAGGTCAAGCGCGCAACGAGCCCGCACGAAGTACTGCTGGTGGCCGACGCATTGACCGGCCAGGACGCGGTCAACACGGCCAAGGCGTTCGAAGCGCGCGTCGGTGTCACCGGCATCGTACTGACGCGCGTCGATGGCGACGGACGCGGCGGCGCGGCACTGTCGATGCGGGCGGTGACGGGGCGACCGATCAAACTCATCGGCGTCGGCGAGAAGTGGGACGCACTCGAGGATTTTGATCCCAAGCGCATCGCCGGTCGCATCCTCGGCATGGGCGATATCGTCGGGCTGGTCGAGCGCGCGGCGCAGACGCTGGACGCCGGCAAGGCCATGGCCATTGCCGAAAAGATGCGCAAAGGCTCGTTCGATCTCGACGATCTCAGCGAGCAGTTAAAGCAGGTCGAGCAGCTCGGCGGCATGGGCTCGATCATGGGCATGATGCCTGGCATCGGCAAGATGAAGAAGCAGATCGAAGCCGCCGGTGGCATCGACGAGAAGATGATAAAGCGGCAGCGCGCGATCATTTCGTCGATGACCCCGCACGAGCGGCGCAATCCGAAAGTGCTGGACGGCAAGCGCAAACGGCGCGTGGCGGCTGGGTCTGGCACCAAGCCGGAGGACGTGAACCGGTTGCTCAAGCAGCATCGCGACATGGCCGACATGATGAAGATGATGAAGAAAACGCCGGGTATGATGGGCAAGATGGCCGGCATGATGGGGCTAGGCGGCGGCGGTGGTTTCGGCGGCGGCATGGGCGGCGGACAACCGAGCGCGGCCGAACTCGAAGCGATGCAGAAAGAGCTGGCGCAGTTGGATCCGCAGGCCATCGCGCAATTGCCCAAAGACGTACAGGAAGCCTTGAAGGCGCTGCCGAAGGCAGGCCAGCAGCAAGCGAGCAAAACCGCGACACTGCCGGGCTTGGGCGGCGGCTTGCCAGGCCTGGGCGGTGGACGCTTGCCCGGCCTCGGCGGCCCCGCGCTGCCCAAGGGTTCATTTCCATTCGGGGGCCGGAAGAAGTGAACGCACGCACGAGCACCAAGTTGACAACGACACCATTCATTTTCGTCATGGCCGCGCAGGCGGCCACCCAAGCAAGTTAAAAAGGACCACTAAAATACGTTGATGAATTTCCCGTGCCGAATGTGGAATGGCAGAAAATGCCCGGAAAACATTTGGCTTGCTTGGGTGGCCGCCTCCGCGGCCATGACGAATTCAGGGGATATCGGTCAGCACATAGAAAACAGAATCTCACTCAAAACTGGAGACAAAAAATGTCCGTTAAAATGCGTCTGTCACGTGGTGGCAGCAAGAAGCGCCCCTACTACTACGTCGTCATCGCCAATTCGACGAGCCCGCGCGACGGCAAATATATCGAGCAGATCGGCACCTTCAATCCGCTGCTGAAGAAGGACAACCCCGAGCGTTCGAAACTCAACGCCGATCGCGTCAAGCATTGGCTGTCGGTCGGTGCGCAGCCGACGGATCGCGTCATGCGCCTGCTGGATCAGGCCGGTCTCGCCAAGCGCGAAGCCTCCAACAATCCCGAGAAAGCCAAGCCGAAGAAGAAGGCGCAGGAGCGTACAGCAGCCGCCGAAGCCGCTAAGGCCAAGGCCGCCGCAGCTGCTGACAAGCCGGCGGCCTGAGCACCCTACCCAGCCGTCGCGTGGTCGTGGTTCGCACCACACCACGCGCCGCGCCAGTTGCATCAGGTTTCGAGAATCGCAAAATGAGATTGCCGTAAGCATCGATAACGCCGGAGCCGGAAACCATGCGCGATGGCATCTATCAAATCACCTATGCAGGCGTAGCGTATTCGGCGTTGGGCGTATTTGTCATGCGCAATGGTGCTTTCGCCGGGATGGGTCCGACCGGTGCCCGCTATCATGGGACAATTGGCTTTGTGCCGCAGCGCAATCTTTACGCGATGAACGGCACGGCCACCTTCAAGCCCAATACGCCGACAGTAACCGGATTTGTGACGGGCGATACGGATTCGACTTTCCCGATCACTGCGGAGCTCTCATCGCCCGATCCAGCGACGCGTTGTTCAATCGACTTTGCCGGCAGAGCGGTCGATGTTGCTGTTGAGTACGTCGGCCCGATCCCGGGTTGACGCAAAGGCCTGCGGCGCTGCGTTGGATCTCCTCCAATCCTATTCGGGCCGCCAAAAAGGGCATTCGTCGGCGTGTCGCAACCCAAACAAAAGCGTATCGTTCTCGCCCACGTCGCGAGTGCCCACGGCATTCGCGGCGACGTAGTGGTGCGCACGCATACCGGTGATCCCGCAGCCTTGGGTGACTACGGGCCGCTGTCGGATGTCAGCGGCAGCAGGCAATTTGAGATCACCCAGTTGCGCGTAACGGCGAAAGGCGTTGTCGTCCGCTTCAAGGGCATCGTCGACCGGAACGCTGCGGAGGCGTTGCGCGGCATCGAATTATACGTCGCGCGTTCGGCACTGCCGCCGCCGGCCGAGGGCGAATATTATCATGTCGATTTGATCGGCCTGCGCGCGGTCGGCCCCGATGGCGAGAACCTCGGTCGCGTGGTGGCGGTGCCGAATTTCGGCGCCGGCGAAATGCTCGAAATCGCGCCGCAGCAGGGCAAGGAAACGGTCTATGTGCCGTTCACCGATGCGTTCGTGCCGACGGTTGATATTGCTGGGGGCCGTGTCGTCGTCATCATGCCCGAAATGGTTGGCGATCCCGAACCCGCTGGACCCGGCGAAGACCGCGACGGCCCTAGCGACGAGCGGGAATGAGCAATCGTTTCAAGCGCGCTTCTTTGGCATCAAGGATTTTTCAATTTGAAGGGTTGGTTCGGTTGCAGGACGAGCCCCTTACTATGTCGACAATGTTGGCGAGGCCTTTTCATTTAGCCTTTTTCTTCTTTTTTGGCATTTCAGGAATTGCCCGCTTCATATACTGATCGAACAAGGGCACCGTGAACGATGTGTCGCCGTGGGCCTGGCTGTAAATCATGCCCTTTTTGATCAAACCGCTTCTCAGCGGCGCCACACTGCTCACCAATACTCCCAGTTTTTCCGCAATATCGCCGGACCGATGAGGACCTGATCCGAGATCGGCCATGGCGCGGAGATAGTTTTTCTCGGTCGGTGTCAATCGGTCCAGGCGAACCTTGAAGAAGTTTTTGTCGAGACTTGCTATCGTGCCTGTGTGCGCGGCGAATGCGTCGGCCTCTTTGATGTCGGGGCCCTTGGCGATGTCCCATGCGTGATAGCCCCACTCCTGCAAGAAGTAGGGATAGCCCTCCGACACACGCACGATTTCGTCCAATGCCTTCGACGTGTATTTGACGCCCTCGCGGGCCGCCGGCTCTTTGATTGCTGCGCGAGCATCGGTTGGACTAAGCGCGCCGACAGGCGGGTAATTAAACAGACGCTCGGCATAGGACCGTGACGTACCCATCTGGCCGACGAGCTGAGGGAGCCCGGCGCCAGCCAGAATGATGGGTAGTTCAAGCTGCGCGCAGGCCCGATGCACGGCCATAATGAGCGCGCTGAGTTCTTCTTCAGTCAGATACTGCAACTCGTCTATCGCGATGACCACCGTCGTTTTACGAGATTTCGCAGCCTCACCCACGGCCACGAACAATGCAGTGAGGTCGGTTTGCAGATCTCCACTATCGGCCACGCCCTTCTCGGGCGCGATGCTGATGCCTAAATCCATCCCGCCGAAGCTGACCTTCACCGAGTTCATGAAGCTCTTAAGGATGCGCAGGCCGCGCTTCGTCGCGTCGGTGGCTTTGGCCATCGTGTCGAGTGAGAGCAACAGGTGCCGGAGCAGTGGCACCAGGAGAAGAGCAAGCGGCTTTCTGTCCGTGGCTTCGACGTACAGCGACTTATACCAGCCCCCATAAGCTTTGACTCGGTTCTCTTTCGCATTCGCTCGGATTGTGATTCTGTTGGGTGATTGATTCGCCAGGAGGACGCGATGACGGGGCTGAAGATCAGGAAGGACCGCTCGGCTGTTGTGCTGCG
>JANXWC010000257.1 GCA_025351355.1 Hyphomicrobiaceae bacterium | reverse complement strand
AGACCGACGCGGCAACCGCCTCGATCCCACCAGCCATATCGACACATCTCCACCCGCTGATTCGGGCAGACTCTCTGAATCACACGCCGAGTCACACGGTCAATAAAAATCGACGGAAAAATCTGATGGATGGTGAGGCGCATGGATCCCGCTGGCCGTTATGACGGCTTGCCATCGGGAAACATAAATCATGCGGCACCGAATTTTCCGCGTCGCATCCCCGCACTCATCGGCTTCCTAAACCCGTGTCGGATCGGGCTTGTCGGGGTTGATGCCGTATTTTTTGATGGCGTCTGACACGGTGCGCGCCGGCAGCAGCTGGTTTTCGCTCAGTGACTTCAGCGCGGCGACGGCAACGAAGTGACGATCCACCTCGAAGAACGTCCGCAGTTTCTTGCGGAAGTCCGAACGGCCATAGCCGTCCGTGCCGAGAACTTTATAGGGCTGAGTGACGAACGGCCGGATCTGATCGGCGAACAGCTTCATGTAATCCGTCGATGCAATGACCGGCGCATCGCCGCGTGATGCCAGCTGTTGCGCCACAAATGATTGCTTCGACGGCTCCTCAGGATGCAGCAGGTTCCACCGTTCGCAGGCCAGCGCTTCGCGACGCAACTCGGTAAAGCTGGTAACGCTCCAGATGTCGGCTTCGATGCCAAAGTCCTTCGCCAGCAGATCCGCGCCGGCAATGACTTCGCGCAGGATCGCACCCGAGCCCATCAATTGCACGCGCTTGCCTTTCGGCGTCGTATCCGGGGCGCGCCGAATGAGATGCATGCCCTTGATGATCCCCTCCTCGGCGCCCTCGGGCATGGCTGGGTGGGCATAATTCTCGTTGAGCGTGGTGAGGTAGTAGTAGACGTCCTCGCCGCGCTCATACATGCGCTTGAGCCCATCGTGGACGATCACAGCGACTTCGTAGGCGTAGGTCGGATCATAGCTAACGCAGTTCGGGATAGTCGAGGCGATGATATGGCTGTGACCGTCTTCGTGCTGCAGGCCCTCGCCGTTGAGCGTCGTACGCCCGGAAGTGCCGCCGATGAGAAAGCCGCGCGCCCGCATGTCGCCGGCGGCCCACGCGAGATCGCCGATGCGCTGGAAGCCGAACATCGAATAGTAGATATAGAAAGGGATCATCGGCGCGTTCGACGTCGAATAGGACGTTGCCGCAGCGATCCAGGAGGCCATCGCGCCGGCTTCATTGATGCCTTCCTGCAGCATCTGGCCGGTCTTTGATTCCTTGTAGAACGACAGCTGATCGGCATCCTGCGGCGTATAAAGTTGCCCGACCTGGCTGAAGATCCCGTACTGGCGGAACATGCCCTCCATGCCGAAGGTGCGGCTTTCGTCCGGCACGATGGGCACGATACGTTTGCCGATGTTCTTGTCGCGCAGCAGCGAATTGAGCACGCGCACGAATGCCATCGTGGTGGAATTCTCGCGCTCCTCGCTCGACTTGAGCAACGGGTCGAACAGCGACAGTGGCGGGATCGTCAGCGGATCTGATTGCATGCGGCGCTGCGGCAGGTAGCCGCCGAGGGCCGCGCGCATGCTGCGGTAATGCTGCATTTCCGGGCTGGCTTCGTCGGCCTTGAGGAACGGCATGTCGGCGATTTCGTCGTCCTTGACAGGGATTTGGAAGCGGTCGCGGAACTGGATCAGCGCCTCGTGGCCCATCTTTTTCTGCTGATGGGTGATCATCTGGCCTTCGCCGGCTTCGCCCATGCCATAGCCCTTGACCGTCTTGGCCAGAATGAGCGACGGCTGTCCTTTGTGGGTTTGCGCGGCGAGATAAGCGTTGTAGACCTTGACCGGGTCATGCCCGCCGCGCGTCAGTTTCCAGATCTGGTCGTCGCTCCAGTCGGCGACCATGGCGGCTGTTTCGGGGTAGCGACCGAAGAACTTCTCGCGAATGTAGGCGCCGTTCTTCGATTTGAAGTCCTGGTATTCGCCGTCGACGCATTCTTCCATGAGTTGCCGCAGGCGACCGGTGACGTCACGTGCCAGCAGGCCATCCCAGCCCGAACCCCAGATGCACTTGATGACGTTCCAACCGGCGCCTCGGAAATCGCCCTCCAGTTCCTGGATGATCTTGCCGTTGCCGCGCACAGGACCGTCGAGGCGCTGCAGATTGCAATTGATGACGAAGATGAGGTTGTCGAGTTTCTCGCGGCCCGCCAACGATATCGCACCGAGGCTTTCCGGTTCGTCCATTTCGCCGTCGCCGCAGAAAACCCAGACGCGCCGGTTCTCGGTGTTGGCGAAGCCGCGGTTATGCAGATATTTGAGGAAGCGAGCCTGATAGATCGCCATCAGCGGCCCGAGCCCCATCGACACGGTGGGGAATTGCCAGAAGTCCGGCATCAGCCAGGGATGCGGATAGGACGGTAGGCCCTTGCCGTCGACCTCCTGGCGAAAATTCTTCAGCTGCGTCTCCGTCAACCGGCCTTCCAGGAAGGCGCGGGCATAGATGCCAGGGGCGGAGTGGCCTTGCACGAATACGAGATCGCCGCCGTTATCGGCGCTCGGTGCATGCCAGAAATGATTGAAGCCGGTGTCGTACAACGTCGCGGCCGACTGGAAGCTGGCGATATGACCGCCAAGTTCAGAACTGTCTTTGTTGGCTTTCAAAACGATCGCTGCGGCGTTCCAGCGAATAAGTGATCGGATCTTATGCTCAAGCGCCCGGTTGCCGGGCGGCATGAGCTCGTCGCTGGGGTGAATGGTGTTGATGTACGCGGTGTTGGCGGCAAACGGCAGGCGTGCGCCTTGCTTTCGTGCTTCATCGACGGTGGCCGTCAACAGCCGGTCTGCTTCTTCCGGGCCTTCGACCGCGATCACAGAGCGGATAGCGTCGACCCATTCGCGGTTCGCGGCGGCGGCGTTTTCGTCCTGCATGCAATGGCCTCGAAGAAGACAGGGGTGATGTATGCGCGGGCAATTCCCGATAGCGTCGGCAACCGAGCAGTAATTTGTGCTCGCGCGGTTAGTCCAGTACTCAATTATCGTCCAAGCAATGTCTACACAATAGCTATGATTGGACCGTTTCGCGCAACTCAGCCGCCCCGTGCAATTCAGCTGTTAACCTTCGTCAGCGCGTCTGCGGCCGCAGTCGGTCGTGGTCAGAATGCTTCCCCCAACTTGCGGCGCGGTTCTCTGCAACCTCCACCACCTAATCTTGCGCACGAGATATGCCGCGATCTCATCGTTTTTTTGTTGTGTTCCAATCTGAGCCGTCCTTCAACGCCGGCACACGGGCCGGGGGGACAACCAGTCAAACAAGAGCCTCATCTTTAAAACCGAGGAGACGCCTGCAATGACCACCTTCGTATTGAATGGGAAATCGGTTACGGCGAAGGCCGACAAGGATACGCCCTTGCTGTGGGTGATCCGCGACGAGATCGGACTGAAAGGGACGAAGTTTGGTTGTGGCGCGGCACTCTGCGGCGCCTGCACAGTGCAGGTTAACGGCCAGCCCATTCGCTCGTGCATCACTGCGGTTTCAGACGTCGCCGGCAAGCAGGTGACAACCGTCGAGTCGCTCGGCACGCCCTCCAAACCCCACCCGTTGCAGGCCGCCTGGATCAAGCACGACGTGCCGCAGTGTGGATACTGCCAGTCAGGGCAGTTGATGGCTGCGCAGGCGCTGTTGGCCGCCAATAAGAACCCTTCCGACAAGGACATTGATGCCGCAATGAGCGGCAACATATGTCGCTGCGGAACCTATGGTCGCATTCGAGCGGCGATCAAAGACGCGGCTGAAACCATTCGGAACGCTTGAGGGGGATGACGATTATGACCAAAACCAACAGACGCACTTTTCTCAAATCCACCGGCGCCGTCGGCAGTGGACTTATGCTCGGCATCGTGGTGCCAGTGGGCAGCAATGGGCCTGCCCAAGCTGCCGGCACTCTGTATACACCCAACGCCTGGGTGCACATCGCCGATGACAACACGATCACGCTGCTGTCGGCGCGCTCCGAGATGGGCCAGGGCGTCTACACGTCCATGCCGATGCTGATCGCCGAGGAACTCAATGTCGATCTGAAGAAAATCAAGGTGGCGATCGCCCCGCCCGGCGCTGTCTACACCAACGCACTGCTCGGCGCGCAGATCACCGGCGGCTCCACATCGGTTCGCGACGGGTACGATAAACTTCGCATCGCTGGTGCGCAGGTACGCGAAATGCTCGTGGCGGCCGCAGCCGCGCGCTGGAACGTGCCGGCGTCGTCGTTGAAGGCCGCCGATGGTGTCATCAGCGGCAACGGCAAAAAGGCGACGTACGGCGAACTCGCCGCCGACGCCTCCAAGCAACCGGTCCCGGAAAAGCCGAAGCTGAAAGATGCCAAGGACTTCACCATCATCGGCAAGTCGACCAAGCGCCTCGATACGCCGGCCAAGACCTTCGGCACCGCCGAATTCGGCATCGACGTCGAGTTGCCCGGCATGGTGTACGCCAGCGTCGAGCAATGCCCGGTGATCGGCGGCAAGGTAAAATCGTTCGATGCCGCCAAGGCCAAGGCCATGCCGGGCGTCATCGACGTCGTACAGATCAACGATGGTGTTGCCGTGGTCGCCGATACCTATTGGCGCGCAAAAACCGCGCGTGAGCAGCTGACTGTCGAGTGGGACGAAGGCGCGGGTAGCGCTCTCAGTTCCAAATCCATGATGGACGGCATCCGCCAGGCGGCTGCAACGGGCAAGGTGCTGACGATCGGCAAACCTGTCGGCAATGTGGCCGACGCCATGAAGGGCGCGGCGAAGGTCATCAAGGCCGAGTACACGCTGCCGCTGCAGGCGCATGCTCCGCTCGAACCGATGAACTTCACGGCGGACTGGAAGGACGGCAAGCTGCTGTTGATCGGTCCGACGCAGTTCCAGCAGGGGGCCCAGGGCGCGACTGCCGCGGCCCTCGGCATCAAGCCTGAAGACATCACGTTGAAAACGACCTTTCTCGGTGGCGGTTTCGGCCGTCGCCTGGAACTCGATTTCATCGTCCAGGCGGCACAGATCTCCAAGGCCGTGGGCAAGCCGGTAAAGGTGCTGTGGACGCGCGAAGACGACATGACCCACGACTTCTATCGTCCACAAGCCTTGAACGAAATCGAAGCCGGCGTCGATGCAGCGGGCAATCCGGTGGCCATGAAATTCAAGGCCACCAGCCAGTCGGTGACACAACGGGCGTTCGGCTTGCCGAAGGACACACTCGACCCGTTCATGACCGAAGCCGCAGTCGCCGGTTATCAGATCCCCAATACTCAACATGATCTGGTGATCAACGACACCGGGTTGCGGGCTGGCTACTGGCGCGCGGTCAGTCACAACATGAATGCGTTCGCCAACGAAAGCTTCATGGATGAACTAGCGGCGAATGCCGGCAAGGATCCCTATCAGTTCCGCATGGCGCTGTTGAAAGACAAGCCGCGCTTTGCCAACGTACTCAAGCTCGCCGCCGATGCGGCGGGTTGGAGCACGAAGCCGGCAGCGGGTCGCGCCCGCGGCATCGCGCTCATGGAAGGTTACGATACCTACATGGCACAAGTCGCCGAAGTCTCGGTGGTCAATGGCAAGGTCAAGGTTCACCGCGTCGTGGTGGCCGCCGACCTCGGTCAGATGGTGAATCCGGACACCGTTCGCGCCCAGATCCAGAGCAGCATCATCTTCGGGCTCGGTGCGGCCGTGAAGAGCAAGATCACCGTCGACAAGGGCCGCGTCCAGCAACGCAACTTCGATAGCTTCGAAGTCGTCCGCATGGACGAAGCGCCGCGTATCGACATCGTGCTGGTGCAAAGCAAGGAAAAGCCGGGCGGGATCGGCGAACCCGCGACGGCTCTGATCGGCCCGGCAGTGGCCAATGCCGTGTTCAAATTGACTGGCAAGCGCGTGCGCACGCTGCCGATCACCAAGGAAGAACTGGCTTAAGCCTGTTCGCTGCAAAAAATATTGCCCGCATCGTTTGGTCGATGCGGGTCTTCTCATTTAAGTATTGCGTGCCTGAGTGGGTTCAACCCGTCCGCCGGAACGTCACCACCAGTACGTCGCGGAAGGCCGGCATGGACGCATCGACCGGCTCAACGGGCGTCACGCCATGAAACACATGGTGATCGTCCAGCAGCACCGCGTCGAACGGCTGCGTGAGCGTGAATTGTCCCAGGTGTTTGCCGTTTGCATCGGTAGTGATCGTTTCGCCGCTTTTGATGTTGGCGCGGCGGATCATCATGACGAGAACGAAATCGACGCCGTCGCGATGCATCCCTTCCGGCGTCGGCTTGCCGGCTTCGCCATGCGTTGCCTCGATGCGGAACTGATGCATTTCGATCTTCCACGGCGCCGAGCCGGGCGCGACATGGCTGAACGCGGCGCGACAAAACTCGAGCAGGGCCATGCAACTCGACCCGGCCGCGACCTCTGGTTCCACCGGTTCGAACCAGCGCTCGATGCCGCCGTTGAGTATGTTGTAATCCAATCCCTGATAATGCGGTTGGTGCGCCGCACGCCGCATTGGTCCCGCATCTCCCGCGGCAAATACGGCATGCCGACGGCGCCGGTAGCGTCCGCCGTCGGCCATGTAGGTGTCGGGTTCCAGCCGGTTCCAGCTGTCGGCAAATGGCTGCCAATCCGAAAGTTCACCGAAACCGGCCACCATCGCGCGCATGGCCGCAGCGTCAACGCGGATGAATTTATCCGTCGTCAAAGCGGCTTCGAGGTCGCGCGTCGCGGGCGGCGATGATGAGAAAGCCGACATTACTTTATCCTGCGGTATGAACCTTTGAACTCGTCGTAGATTGCCTTACAACCGGCATTCCGAAGCAACCAGCGCAACCGGCGTTTATAACTTGATATAGGGCGCGCTGCCGCCAAACGCCAGCCAACGCTGCGCCCACTATCCGAGATGGTTTAATGCCGATGCCGCATGCGCCGATGCCTCTCGCTCTGACGATGGGAGAACCCGCCGGTATCGGCGGCGAGGTCGCCTTGGCCGCCTGGGCTGCAATGCAATCCACCGGCCCGGTATTTTTCGTCATCGACGATCCCCGCCGGCTGGAACGCCTCGCGCACAGTCTCTGCCACCACGTTCCTATTGCGACGATCGCCTCGCCCGTCGAGGCCGCCGCCGTATTCGCGACCGCGCTTCCGGTGCTCTCGATCGGTACCGCCATCAAATCTGTACCTGGGCGCCTTGATCCCGCCCATGCTGCGGCAGTTGTTCGCGCCATCGAAATAGCTGTGGCGTTCGCAGTCGAGGGCGCGGCGTCCGCGGTCGTTACCAATCCGATCCAGAAAGCGACGCTTTATGCCGCCGGGTTCAAATATCCCGGCCATACCGAATTTCTCGGTCATCTCGCCGGCGGCAGCCGCCCGCCGGTCATGATGCTTGCTTGCCCTGAGTTGCGCGTAGTTCCGGTCACCGTGCATCAGTCGCTTCGTTCGGCCATCGCCAGTCTGAGCACGGCGGTGATCATCGAGCAGGCGCTGACGACGGCAGATGCGCTCCGCCGCGACTTCGGAATTGCGCATCCGCGCCTGGCTGTCGCCGGGCTCAATCCGCACGCGGGTGAAGGCGGCGCCATGGGCGATGAAGAAGCCCGCATCATCCAGCCAGCCATCGATGCGCTGCGTGTGGCAGGGCTGAGCGTCGTCGGCCCGCTGCCGCCGGACACGATGTTTACGCCGCGCGCACGCCCGACTTACGACGTGGCCATCTGCATGTACCACGATCAGGCGCTCATTCCGCTCAAGGCGCTCGATATCGACGGTGGCGTCAACGTCACGCTTGGATTGGACATCTTGCGCACTTCGCCCGATCATGGCACGGCGCTCGATATTGCCGGTACAGGAAAAGCGCATCCCGGTAGTTTGATTGCGGCATTGCGCATGGCTGCCGAGATGGCGCGGCGTCGCGTACTCGCTGCGCAGGGGCTACCGCCGCACAGCCCCATTTGAGGGGTGCCCCCTCAAGCTCCCCTCTGTATGATAACTGAGGGTCCGGGAGCTGTGCTCCCGGGCGGGTTCGAAGGGCGCCCGTGCGCGCAGGCGCACAAACGATTAGGCCCTTCTTGCGAAGCAAAGGACATCTGCATGCGCCACATCCGACTCGGTGTGAACATCGACCACGTGGCTACCGTGCGCAATGCGCGCGGCGTTGCCTATCCCGATCCCGTTCGCGCCGCCTTGATCGCCATCGCAGCAGGCGCCGACGGCATCACCGCGCACTTGCGTGAGGATCGCCGCCACATCCGCGATGCCGACATAGTGGCTCTTAAGGCGCGCCTGACTAAGCCGCTCAATTTCGAAATGGCGGCCACTGACGAGATGCTCAAGATCGCGTTAGAGATCAAGCCGCACGCTGTGTGCCTGGTGCCGGAGAAGCGGACCGAAATCACCACCGAAGGCGGTCTCGACGTGATCGGCGGGCACAACCATCTGAGGCCGTTCATTGCACGATTGCGTGAGGCGGGTATTCGCGTATCGCTGTTCATCGATCCCGAGCAGAAGCAACTCGATATGGCGCGGGCGCTGGGTGCGCCCGTCGTCGAATTGCACACCGGCGCCTATGCCGAACACCCCGACGACCTCGGTCAGTTGCAACGCTTGATTACGTCCGCCGCGCATTCCAAAGTGCTCGGCCTAGAATGTCACGCCGGGCACGGCCTCACGAAGACTAATGTCGGCCCGATCGCCGCCATTCCCGAGGTGATCGAACTCAACATCGGTCACTTCCTCATTGGCGAGGCGATCTTGGTCGGCTTGTCAAAGGCTATTGCTGACATGCGCGCGGCCATTGACCGGGGCGCTGTTTCGTTGTCGCCGGTGTAACGCTTGCAATCAACGCTAGAGAGGACATTCATGCGCACCGAATTTGCGACCCTCATCGTCGCCATCGATGGTGATGGCATCGGCGTCATTACCCTCAACCGGCCCGACGCGCTCAATGCCATGAATACGCAGATGATGACCGATCTCCGGGATTGCTTCATGCAATTCTATGTCGATGACGCGGCGGCCCGTTGCCTGATCCTGACCGGCGCAGGCGAGCGTGGCTTCTGCACCGGCGCGGACTTGAAAGAGCGTCGCGGCATGACGGATGCAGCTTGGCGCCAGCAGCACGCGGTCGTCGAGCAGGCGATCAAGGCGATGATGGATTGCCCTATTCCGATCATCGCGGCCGTCAATGGGGCGGCGTACGCGGGTGGCCTGGAATTGGCGTTGGCCTGTGACTTCATCTACGCGGCCGAGCATGCCAAGTTCGCGCTGACCGAGGTGACGCTGGGTATCATGCCGGGGGCGGGAGGAACGCAGAACCTGCCGCGAGCGGTCGGCCAGCGTCGCGCTAAGGAAATCATACTGACGGGTAAGCCGTTCACCGCGGCGGAGGCGCTGGGCTGGGGGCTCGCCAACAACGTTGTGTCTGGCGGCGACCTGATGACCGCAGTGCGGGCAGTTGCTGCAAAGATCGCGGCCAATGCGCCGATTTCCGTCAAGCAGGCGAAAAAGGCGATCGACAAGGCGACAGAGCTGGACCGCCAGACTGGATATGCGTTCGAATTGGAGGCCTACAATCGCACGGTTCCTACCGCCGATCGGCAGGAAGGTATCACGGCCTTCAACGAGAAGCGCAAACCGCGCTATACCGGCAAGTGAAATGGTGGGGCAGCGCTGCTTGAGGATTGGGCCCGAAGAAACGAAAAGCTGTTGCAGTGCTCCGGTGTTTGGGTTATGCGACTGCCCAGGCGCTTCGGCGCCCGACCGATGCTGCCCGGCGGTGAATAGATCGCGCGCAGTATCAAGTGTTCCGCGGTAGCTCAGTGGTAGAGCATCCGACTGTTAATCGGACGGTCGTAGGTTCGAGCCCTACCCGCGGAGCCAACACCTTCATAACTCGTTGGTAGTCTTCAGGTACTTGTTATTGTTCGTTTTCCCAGACCGCGACTGCGGTACATTCTGGGGTACAGGACGATGACTTGGAAGGCCTGGAAGATGCCATCCCCGACCTCGCGCCGTGGTACGCGCAATGCTCAGTTCCAGAGGCGGATCCCTGCGGATATAGCGGCCAAAGCGGCTGGCATTCCGGTGGTGCTCGAACTTCCGGCTGCGGGAAATCACCCCGCCGTTCACGTTTCAGCCGTTCATACACGAACGCACATCAAGTTCTCACTTGGCACCTCGGACAAGGTCCTCGCAAACCAGAGGCAGGCCATCGCACTGGCTCATATGGAAGCCGTCTGGTCGTCTCTGCGATCAGGTCCTGTCGCGTTGGACCACTTCGACACCGTTGCGCTGTCCAAAGAGGTTTACGTCAAGTTCATTGCCGACCACCACCGGGAGCCGGGTAGCCGAGAGAGGTGGGCTGCGGTCAAGGGACTGAACCGTGCTGTGCGGGAAGGGCGCACTTTGCCGGTGGGGGCTATGCCAGTGCTCACGTCGGGCAACGTAGCGTCTCAGGCCGCCGCCGTGGCGGAACTCGTCAAGGATTGCCCGCTCTCGCTCACTGATGCCATCAACGCCCATCCGGCATCTTCTCAGGGGCCGTCAAATGAGCTTTTAGAGGACCGTTTCGGAGCTCTCGCAGACTATGTTCTTGCCAGGCACGGCCTCATCATCGACGCGCTATCACGTCTCCGGTTGCTGGTTCAAGTCGAAGCTGCATCGACAGACGCTGCGAGGACGTTGAAGCGCAACGCGGAAGGCGACTATAGGCCCGACCCGGTCGCAGAGCGGTTCCCGAAGGTTGTCGCGAAAGCGGCCAAGAAGGCTTCCGCTGGTACCGAAGTCGGCGTCACCTGGGAACAGTTCGTCGGGCTATGGGCGAAGCATCACCAGATGGGTGGTGGTTCCCCAGATACGCGCAGGGAGTTCACAGCGTTCTTCAAGCGGTTCGCGGCGTTCGTTAAGAAGGCTCCAGGCGAGGTCACCCACGATGACGTGGCGGCATGGAGAACCAAACGGCTCAATGACGGCATCGCACCAATCACAGTTGCCGAAAAGGACCTGACGCAGCTTCGCAGCTTGTACCGCCTCGCTGTCGAAGAGCGCATGTTGTCAGCCAATCCTGCCCGAGAAGTCCGAGTGCGCCGTATGAGGAAAGCGGCGAGGATGCGAGGGTTCACTGACGATCAGGCGGCAGCCATCCTTGAGGCAGCCACTCGCGAAGACAAGCCATATCGGCGCTGGGTGCCGTGGCTCTTGGCGCTGACTGGTTCACGAGCCGCTGCGGCGATGAACCTTCGGGCTTGCGACGTAAAGAGCGTGGACGGTCACTGGTGCATTGAGATTACCGACGAAGCCTCCAAAGCCACGAAGACGGAGGCGTCGTGTCGGGTGGTGCCGCTCCATCCGGCACTGATTAAGCAGGGCTTTGTCGAGTTTTCGAAAGGCGTCGGCGGCGATCTGCCGCTGTTCTACCGGCATCGTGCCAAGCGGCGCGGGACGGCGATACATAACCCCGGAAAGGCACCAGAGGGCCATCTTCGGGATTGGACGTATAGCCTCGGCATCCCGGAGATTGGCAGTAAGGCGCACCGACGTGCTCCACTTCATGCTTGGCGGCACTGGTTCAAAGCCGCGGCACGAACAGCGGGTCTATCGGACACCGTAAGCGACGCTTTGTCTGGTCACGAGGGGAGCAGCGAAGGGTCCCGCTATGGTCACGGCGGCATTGCGATAGCGGCCTTGGCAGAGGCCGTGGCGAAGATAAGTGTGCCAACTTCGGCTGCCTGAGCGGTCCCCTCTCAGAACGCTGGACCCAACGCGGTGGCCATCGCGATTGGGCGACCTCACAAAGTACTTTGCATTTGACGGACTTATGAAACGGCGTTTCTACCAACCCCTGGCATGCTGATTTGACGAACTGTCTTGTTCAGGTTTGGGGTTGTAGACATGTTGTCCGGGCAAAGACATTCCAAGCTGCCTAGCGTCGCCCCACTTACTGCCGCGGCGCTCGTTTTGACGTTCTTCCCTATCTCATTGGCCGCAGCCGAACCCCCCGACCGTATCGTCTGGTCTCAGGCGGGCTGGCGTGTAGCAGCAATGACGAGTAACGCCAGAGTGTTCGTCGGCTGTTACGCTGAGAGGACGTACTTCACTACTTCCAACCCCAACGCCACGTGGCGCGTGCTGTTCGCGAACTACCGGGACAACCGCTGGGCAGGTATCATCGGGGGCACGAACACCCACATCGTGGCCAACCGCCGGCTCAATCTCGCG
>JANXWC010000256.1 GCA_025351355.1 Hyphomicrobiaceae bacterium | reverse complement strand
AGACCGACGCGGCAACCGCCTCGATCCCACCAGCCATATCGACACATCTCCACCCGCTGATTCGGGCAGACTCTCTGAATCACACGCCGAGTCACACGGTCAATAAAAATCGACGGAAAAATCTGATGGATGGTGAGGCGCGTCGCAGGCTCAGTTTTTCTTAACGACGGCAACCATGGACTTGGCGACGACGAGCAGCCGGCCTCATAAGTTTGCCAAATTGCTTTGACAATAGGACTATTGCCTTCTGTGTGCATGATTTTCAAAAATTAGACCTCGTGCCTAACTGCCGAGCATCACCGGTGCACAACTTTAGGCAGCCAGAGACTAAGCTGTCGATCAGAAAAATAGGCGATTACCACCATTAAGACCACCGCCGCGGCCAGCCCAAAATCTGATTGCGCTCGGTGCCACTGGACCAGCAATGGAACGTGCAAGACGTAAAGTCCATATGAAAAGGATGCTACGAAAGCAGCAGGCATGGCCAACGTGAATGAAATCGATGCCAACCCGGCACCCAATCGCCCAAATAGTATTATCAGCATCATAATTGCCGCAATAAAATGCCGAAGTGGCAGAAACGGATAGATACCCAGTCCCCGGTAACCCACGGTCAGAACAGCACCCGTTGCAATTACGCAGAGAACGGCTAACCAAAACATCGGTGCACCAACAGAACGGAAATCTCGCGCACTGCGCAGGTATCCGTCTGCCGCCATCGCCCCACACCACCAGACTAGATAATATGCCGTGACGAGAGCCCAATGGTTCGGCATCTTAACGTAGAGTAGGTACGCAGCACAGCATGTCGTGCCGACCGCATGATTTGTTAATTTCGGATAATGCAACCAAAGTCTCAATACGAGTGGAAAGATCAGATAGAAAAAGACTTCGTATGAAAGTGACCAGAGCGGGCTATTGTTCAGATAAGGATCAACAATAACCCCCGGCTTTAAAACTGAGATATCTTGAAGGCCTAATAGAGTGCCGAGTAGCTGATCTGAGCGATATTGAACTTTCAAAACACCGTTGTCGAATGCGATGAGCGTTGAGATGATAAGAGCAGCGACAAGTGCCGGATAGATACGTCGAAGTCGGCGGAGGTAATAACCCCGCAGATGGATTGCCCGGTCGCGTTCATTGGCAAAAATCACGAAACCGCTCAGCAGGAAGAAGACGAGCACTGCTTCCTGCCCAAAACGAAACATTAAGCCTAAGCCATGCGACCAGCCGCGTGAGTTGGCGACGTGATGCACCACAACATAACAAGCCGCAAGCGCCCGAGCAAAGTCGAGGCCGGCAACCAATCTCTGGCTCAATTCTCGCGTCGTTTTCGTACGCTGCACTTAACCTCCGATAAGTCCCGCCTGGTGCGAAAACGCAAACCTTATTTGAGCGTCAGCACCGGTTTGTCGCGGGTGACTTCGTATTGCGTCTGCCCCTTATCGCTGACGATCGTCACGGCCAGCTTCTGGGCGCCGGCAAACTGCTTGAAGTAAGCAAACGAGAGTTGTGTGATCTTGTTTGGCGCAGCGCAGGTGAGGGCATAGTCGACGTCGAAGTCGGCATGCTGGGATTCCCCGGCGGGTTTGGCCGGCGCGGCAGTTGCAGCGGGCTCGGCCGCATTGAAAGTGACGTTGGCGGTTTCGACCTTACAGCCGGCGGCGACTGGCAGTTCGATGAGGGTGAGCGGCTGTTCGAGTGCGGCCTTGGCTGACGCGAGAATTTTCTCATGCTCGGGCGTACTCGGCTGGTGCTCGAAGCCGAGAATGTCGTTGGCGGGCGCGCTCAGGTCCATGGAGACATTATTACCCTCGATGACAATATTGAGGGTACCCGAGCCGTGCACATGGGGACCGAGTTCGCGACGCTCGGTTTGGGCTGCTGCCGCTGAACTGAGGACTGTGATGAGCATGCATGCATAAATCGAACGACGCATCGGGGACTCCTGCGTGACGGCTGAAGAGCCTAATATGTTATAATATAACATTCACTATGGCAACTTTGTGGATTGCGGAAAATAAAAGGGCCGGCGTCGCTCGACGATATCGGCCCTTCGAGGTCACCCAAAAAGGTAGATCACGCCGCCTTTTTGGTCATCAGCTTGCGATTGATCAGCACTTCAGCGATCTGGATTGCGTTGAGCGCGGCGCCCTTGCGCAGATTGTCGGCAACGACCCAGATGTTGAGGCCATTTTCGACGGTGCCGTCCTCGCGGATGCGGCTGATATAGGTCGGATCTTCGCCGGCGGCTTCCTGCGGCGTCATGTAGCCACCGGGCTCGCGCCGGTCATAGACCATGCAGCCGGGCGCCTTGCGCAGAATTTCCATGGCTTCATCCGCGGAAATCGGTTTCTCGAATTCGAGATTGATTGCTTCGGAGTGACCGACGAAGACGGGAACGCGGACGCAAGTCGCCGTCACCTTGATCTTGGGATCGAGGATTTTTTTGGTCTCGGCAACCATCTTCCACTCTTCCTTGGTCGAGCCATCTTCCATGAAGACGTCAATGTGGGGAATGCAGTTGAAGGCAATCTCCTTGGAGAACTTCCTGGCCGCGAATTCCTGGCCGGGTACATATTTGCCCTTGGTCTGCGCCCAGAGCTCATCCATGCCTTCCTTGCCGGCGCCGGAAACTGATTGGTATGTCGACACAACGACCCGTTTGATGGTGGCATGATCGTGCAACGGCTTCAGCGCCACAACCATCTGCGCCGTTGAACAGTTCGGATTGGCGATGATGTTCTTGCGGTTGGTGCGGCGCATGTAGGCATCCAGCACGTGCGCGTTCACTTCCGGCACGACCAGCGGCACGTCTATATCGTAGCGCCAAGCGCTCGAATTATCGATGACGATCGCACCCTTGGCGCCGATGCGCGGCGACCATTCCTTGGACACCGTGCCGCCGGCACTCATGATGCAGAAGTCGATCTTGGAAAAATCAAACTGCTCAAGGTCTTTACATTTGAGCGTTTTGTCGCCGAATGAGACCTCTGTGCCCTGGGAGCGGCGCGACGCGATGGCGTGCACCTCGTTTACGGGAAATCCGCGCTCGGACATGATGTTCAACATTTCTCGGCCCACGTTGCCCGTGGCGCCGACGACGGCGACGTTATAGCTCATGGCTTGCCTCTCAAGACCGCGTCCAACCGGAGCGAATCGGCGCGATGGCCCGCGCGACGACCACCGTCGCGCAAATCAATGCAGTCGCGCAGCTTCCACTTAGGATCTCGCCGGTGGCGGAGCAAGAAAAAATCACGCCGCGGCTGGGTTTGCCGCGGCGTTGTCATGCTTGAACAGGTACAAATCAGACTTTCGCGAGGCCCTCGATGCGGCCCTGCATCTGCTCCAGAACCGGCTTGAGCAGGGCGGCGACGCCAGGCAGCGATAGAACGTTGGCGATAATCGTCTTGATCACGCCCTGCTGCGAGTTGACAACCGTACCGAGGGCGCGACGAACCTCCGGCGGCAATTGTGCTGCCTGTGTGTTAAGTTTTTCGAGACGGCCGGCCACATCCTGAATGCGGGGTAGCGCGGTCTGTGCGGTTGCTGCATCACGAACACCCGAAATCGAACCCTTGAGGTCGTCGATGATGCTGACAATCTGGCGACCGACTTCAGTATTGGCGATCGCGGAGGGCAGAGTTACCGGGCTTGTCGCCAGCGTCGTGGACGGGGCAACGACTGCCGGGATTGCCGTCGTCGGATGCGGCTGCATCATCTTTTCGCCGAATACCGACCACCACAGGCCACTCGCGGCGGCGATCGCGAGCACCCATGGCGTCCAGCTAAAATGGTGATGTTGATGAGGGGCCATGGGTGTGGACGTTGCCTTTGAAGCAGCCGACGGATTCATCGTAGACGTGGTTGAAGTGGATGTTGTCCCGGCTGTCGGACGATCGCCGACTTGGACGGTCTTGCCATTCGCATCGCTGGTTTTGGCATGGACCGCGTCGAGCAGGCCGGTGCCCGAGAGCAGTTTGGCAAAGTCTGGCGGAAGCGCATCGGCGAATTGCTGCTTCTGGGCGATCAGGGCATTGCCGAGGCCTGCCGCATCGAGGCCGGCATTCTTCTGTTCACGTCCGAGGGTGCCAAGAACTGCGGGGCCCATCAGACCCAGCAAAGTGTTCGATGCGCCGACGCCCAAACCGGCCTGCTTGCTCAGCGCACCCGCCAGTGCGCCCAGCGGCGAGTTGCCCAGCAGCGAACCGAGCGCGCTGGTGCCTTGCTCAACGACAGCAGCCTGGCGGCCCGTACCGATCATCTCGCCGAGCTTGCCGAGAATCGACGGGTCCTGTTTGGCGATCATGTCAGACAACACTTTAGCGCCGCCCGGCTGCGAAACTTTATTGACGAGGCCGGCAAGGATTGCCGGCGCAGCGTAGGCAATGGCTTTTTGGGCCAAAGTCGAGTTGATGCCCAAGGAACCGGCGATCTTGTTCATGATCACGGGGCCGAAGTATTGCATCACCAGCGGCAAAATATTCATGGCGTAAATTTCTCCTGGATCGATGGCCACCAAAGTGGCCGACTAGTAGCTCCGCCCCGAACTCCGGATTGGCTGCCGCTGAAACCTCGCGTCCCGCCCACCCAAATTCCACGAAGCTGACAATTCTATCAGATGGATTCTGAGCAGGGGACGACTAGATCCGACACTTGTTGGCTTTTCAGGCTTCGTCAATGTCTCCAATTGGGTGTCTGGGGCCCCATCTTTGCGCGTATGGTAAACGACACGGCTGAGAAAGGCCTTCCAGGAACCGCGTGCTGCCCCTGCGAGCAGAGCGATAACGGCTTGAAGTAGAACACTTCGGCGACGAGAATTGGGCAAGTCCTAGTGGCATTGAGCGGCAGGGTTGCCGACTTTTGGCTTGCGACATCGGTATACGATGACGTTAATGCACCCCGCACCAACAACGCTCGGCGTCGAGCATCTCCAATCGCCACGCGCCGCGACCGACACGACCTTTCAGCAGCAAGGAGCCACCATGTACGCAACCTCACTCGACCACTACATCGACGGCAAGTGGATGCAGCCGACATCCGGCAAGTCGCAAGACGTCATGAACCCATCGACGAACGCCAAACTCGGCAAGCTCGGCCATGCCTCGAAGGCCGACCTGGATCATGCGCTGGCATCGGCCGCCAAGGGTTTCGCGGTGTGGCGGAAAGTTTCGGCGTTTGAGCGCGGCAAGATCCTGAAGAAGGTCGCCGAGCTGATGCGCGCGCGCGTCAACGAAATCGCGACAGTGTTGACGCTCGAACAAGGCAAGGTACTCGCCGAAGCCAAGGTCGAGGTGCTGGGGTCGGCCGATATCATCGAATGGTTCGCCGAGGAAGGCCGCCGCGCTTATGGCCGCATCATTCCCGCGCGTGCCGACGGCGTGCGTAACATGGTGTTGATGGAGCCGGTCGGCCCGGTCGCCGGATTCAGCCCATGGAACTTCCCGGTGTCGCAGGCGGCGCGCAAGATCGGTGGTGCGCTGGCGGCGGGCTGCTCGATCATCGTCAAATGCCCGGAGGAAACGCCGGCCTCGCCGATCGCCTTCGTCAAGTGCTTCCATGACGCCGGCGTGCCGCCCGGCGTGGTCAATCTGGTGTATGGCGTGCCGGCAGAGATTTCCGAATATCTGATACCCAGTCCGATCATTCGCAAAATTTCGTTCACGGGCTCGGTGCCGGTGGGCAAGCATCTCAATGCGCTGGCGGCCATGCACATGAAGCGCGCGACGATGGAACTCGGCGGGCACGCGCCTGTGCTGGTGTTCGACGACGTCGAGACCGACAGCGTCGCCACCTTGTTGTCGGGCATGAAGTTTCGCAACGCGGGCCAAGTGTGCGTGTCGCCGACGCGCTTCTTCGTGCACGAGAAGGTGTACGACAAGTTCGTCGGCAAGTTCACGGATCTCGCCAAGGGCCTGAAGGTCGGGGATGGCATGGACGCTTCGAGCAATATGGGTCCGCTTGCAAATCCGCGCAGAATTGCGGCGATGGAAAGCATCATCCAAGACGCGCAGGAGAAGGGCGCGAAGGCACAGACGGGCGGCAAGCGCATCGGCAATCAGGGCAACTTCTTCGAGCCGACCGTGCTGACCGATGTGCCGGCGAATGCACGCATCATGACCGAGGAACCGTTCGGCCCGGTGGCCGTGATGATGCGCTTCAAGGATACCGACAAGATGCTAGCGGAAGCCAACAGCCTGCCATTTGGTCTTGCGAGCTATGCGTTCACGAAGGACGGCAAGATGGCGGCCAAGGTCGCCGATGCGCTTGACAGTGGCATGGTGTCGATCAATCACTTCGGCATCGCGCTGCCGGAAACACCGTTCGGGGGCGTGAAGGACAGCGGCTTCGGTCACGAGGGCGGCGTCGAAGGACTGAACGCGTATTTGAGCGCGAAGTTCGTTAGTTATATGGGGTGAGTTTTACGATTTCAGGTGAGTTGGAAGCCCTGCCGAAAGGTGGGGCTTTTTTCTTTTTATGCTGATTGGATTCGCCACTTCCTAGGTTCACGTGGCATTGTCATAAAAAACTTGTGAACGATGTTATTTTATGGCAAAGTCTAGTGAAATAAGGGGTCAACACCATGCAATCGGAATTGAGCCTCAACCAAAGACGCCAACTCATCGACGTGCAACAGGCGTTTTCCGCATACCGTGGCGCCATGCGGGCCTTCGACGTCAGCTACAAGGGGTCGATGGGATGGAAGACGTCGGCCGGCCACGTGTATTTGTACCGGATCGACGGCAAACGGCAAACGAGCCTTGGACGCCGGACGCCCGAGACGATGCAGCTCAAGGCCGATTACACAAAGGCCAGGACTGCAGCGCGGGCCAACCTGACAAAGATGCGGAAAAGCGTCGAGGCGACGGCGCCGATCAACCGTGCCATGGGTCTGGCTCGTGTGCCAAAGCTGGCGGCCAATATCCTCCGCGCTCTGGATAAGCAACGGCTGCTTGGAGATGGTCTATTCGTCGTCGGGACCCATGCCCTATTCGCGTACGAAGCAGCCAGCGGCGTGGTGTTCAAAACTGAAGTTCTGACGACGGACGACCTGGACCTGTTAGCCGATACGCGGAGCCATCTTGTTGTCGCGCTGGCGTCGGGTACGCGGGGTGACGGCTTGCTCGATTGCCTGCAAAAAGTGGATCGGTCGTTCCAGATGCAGCCGAGCAATTACCGTGCAGTGAACGCTACCAACTATTTGGTCGATGTGATCCGACCAACGTCAAAAAATGAAGCTTTTGCGGCTGACATAAACCTTGGCGGCTTTGTACCGATCGGTATTGATGGGTTGAAGTGGTTGGCAAGCGCTCCCAGGTTCGAGGCCGTCGCTATTGCTGAAGACGGACTGCCGGTGTGGATCCCCTGCATCGATCCCCGAGCCTTTTCGCTCCATAAACTCTGGCTGTCGAAGCGAGCTGATCGCCGTGCGCTTTCCAAGCCCCGCGACAGGGCACAGGCAGAAGCCGTTGCGGATGTTGCTCAACTGCTTGGACTTAAGTACTCACGGCGGGAATTGTCTGCACTGCCGAAGGAACTTTTCAACGACGCCGAGCGCATCTTCAAAAAATCGTAACTCACTCCGGAACCGTCCCATGTCCACACCACTCCTCATCGCCCCCTCGATCCTGTCGGCTGACTTTGCGCGGTTGGGGGAGGAGGTGCGGGCCATCGATGCGGCGGGCTGTGACTGGGTGCATGTGGACGTGATGGACGGGCATTTCGTGCCGAACATCACGATCGGGCCGGATGTGGTGAAAGCATTGCGACCGCATACCAAGAAGATCATCGACGTGCATCTGATGATCGCGCCGGCGGACCCTTATCTGGAGGCGTTCGCGAAGGCGGGGTCGGACATCATCACGGTGCATGCGGAGGCGGGTCCGCATCTGCATCGATCACTGCAGACCATTCGCGCTCTCGGCAAGAAGGCGGGTGTATCGCTGACGCCGGAGACGCCGGAAAGCGCGATCGAATATGTGCTGGATCAGCTGGATCTGATTTTGGTGATGACGGTCAATCCGGGTTTTGGTGGGCAGGCATTCATTCCGGCGATGGTCGAAAAAATGCGGAGGATAAAAGCGATGATCGGGAAGCGGCCGATCCAGCTGGAAGTCGATGGCGGCGTGACGCCGGAGACAGCGCCACTGTGCACGTCGGTTGGCGTCGATGTGCTGGTGGCGGGGTCTGCGGTGTTCAGGGGTGGCAAGTACGCCGAGAATATCGCGGCGATCCGTCGGGCGTGCGCAAGCTGAGCCTTACGCCGTTTCCCGGGCGAACTGCAGACGTTGGTACACGGACACAGCGGCGGCGAGGCTGAGCGCTGCCATGCCGGCCATCGCCAGATAAGTCATGCCGCCGACTGCGGGGTACAGGCGCGCCGAAACAGCTGTTGCGGTAACGATTCCGACGGTCGAGACGAGGGCATAGAGCGCCTGTGCGGTGGCGGCGCGATCGACGGGCGCGATGCGCGTGAGCACAAGCATGGCGCCGAGATGGGAAGCGCCGAAGGTGAGGCCGTGCAAGATCTGCAGCGGCACGAGGATTGCGAGCGGGGGATCAAAGGCCATAATGAACCAGCGGAAGACCGAAAGTGCTGGCCCCACAATCATTAGTTCGATGGCGCCAATGCTGCGGACAGCGGCCTTTGACCAGAAAAACAGCGCAATTTCGGTGATTAAACCGATTGCCCAGAGGCTGCCGAACCAACTGGGTTGCAGGCCGAGCGCCTGCCAATGAAGAGTGCCATAAGCATAGAACATGCCGTGCGCACCTTGCACGGCGCCAGCGGAGAACAGCACCATCTGCATTTGCGGAATGTGCAACAAGGCACGTGCGTCGGCGAATGAAAGAGGCTTGCGGACCGCAGCGGTATCTGTTGCCTCTGTCGGCGGTAAAAAGAAGCTGACGGCGAAGGCCAGCCCTGAGCCAAGTGTCAGCAGAACGATGATCGCAGGTGTGCCGTAATTGCTGGCGAGCCAACCACCGATGAGATTGGCCGCAACGAAGGCAGCTGAACCCCACAGGCGCATACGGCCGTAATCGTGACCGTTTTTTCGCACCCCGGTCATGGCGATGGTTTCGACGAGCGGCGCGGCGGTGTTGGAAAGCGCGACGAGGCTCATCGCCAGCAAGGCCAAGGCAAAGCCCGACGTTCGCGGAAGCAACAGCCACGCCGACAAGCCCACGGCCGTCAACACGATGACAAGTTCCCGGTGGGCGAGGCGACGGTCTGCGGCGAAGGCGACGAAGGGGGCGCTAAAACTGCGGATCAATTGCGGGATCATCGTCAGCAGGCCAATTTCAGCGACGGTCAAGCCGTGGCTTTTGAGCCAGACCGGCAAAAACGGCGTCGACACGCCTGTCATGAAGAATATCGCCGCAAACATCAGGGCGATGCGCAGAGGAAACGACGGCGACCACGCGGCGACCGGCGCAGGTCTGTCAGCCATTGATGATGGCCGCAAATTCCGCCGGGTCGGCGTTGCCACCGGAGAGAACGGCGACAATCGTTCGCCCCTTGCTGGAGATCTTGCCGGACAAGATGGCGGCCAAGGCAGCGGCGCCGCCTGGCTCGACCACGAGCTTCAATTCGAGAAATGCGAAGCGCATGGCAACACGAACTTCGTCGTCGCTGACGACAAGACCGCCGGCCATGGTTTGCTGCGCAATCGCGAAATTAATTTCGCCCGGCGAATTAGCCATCAGCGCATCGCAGATCGATCCGGACATGGCGGCATTTTTTTCGCGCTTACCACTTTGCAACGAGCGGGCGAAATCATCGAAGCCTGTGGGTTCGACGCAATAGACTTCGGTGGTGGCATTGGCCGCTTTGACAGCCAAGGCGATGCCGGTGACGAGGCCGCCACCTGAACTGCACGCGAGCACAGCATCGGGGGTTGCGCCCACCGCTGCTGCCTGTTCCATAAGCTCAAGTCCAACGGTGCCCTGGCCGGCGATCACGTTGAAGTCGTCGAAGGGATGGACAAAGGCGGCTTTGCGTTGCTCACAGATGCGAAGTGCGATGGCGTCGCGATCTTCGGTAGCGCGATCATAGGTGACGACTTCGGCACCGAAGGCTTTGGTGCGTGCGAGCTTGAGGCGCGGCGCGTCGGACGGCATGACGAGCACCGACGCCATGCCGCACAAGGTTGCTGCGGCGGCAACGCCTTGCGCATGATTGCCGGATGAGCAGGCGACAACTCCGCCGGGGAATTTCTTTTTGTCCACCTGTGACACGGCATTGTAGGCGCCACGAAACTTAAAAGCGCCAACTCGCTGCAAGGTTTCGGCTTTGAGCAGGATCCGACCACCCGTTATCTGGTTCAGCACGGGATGTTCGATCAGTGGCGTGACGACCGCCAGGCCGGTCAGGCGGTCACGCGCAGCAAGCACGTCTGAAATCGTCGGCACAGCACGGATTGCCATCTCGCCCACCTTGGGATTGGTTTCGTTCTGGGCGCAAAGTCGCGGGATTCACGGCACTGTCAATCCAGCCAACCGCCGAGATCGAGCAAAACTACCGGACAAGGCGCAAAAATGCGAAAACCGGCCTGGTTGCCCAGACCGGTTTTCCACGAACCGGATAGCGTCCCTGAATGTCGCCTTCGACGGTGCGCTCCAAGATCTCTCTTGGATCTATCGTCCTGCATATCCCCCGATAGCGCGACGATAGACAAGTCATATATACACTCTGGCCTAGTCCTTGCCTAGACAAATCACATCGTCCGACGTGAAAATGACTTTCAATGTTGCCGCAAAGTTATAGCGGGGCAGAGCCGCTAATTTCGCCGTGATTTTCAACACTTTCCGAGACCAAGGGAAATCCGGGTGACTTCCAAGCCCGTTGGGACGATATCAAGGGTTTGCTTGCAAGCGGAGGTGGTGACATCCATCGCAGCGGTGAAAGTTGCGCCCGAAATTGCCAGCGAGAACCCTTTGTCGGTTGCTTTGCCTGTTACATCGCCTTTAGCGGAATAGGTGTTTTCAACCCAATTGCCGGTAACGGCGCCTCCCTGGCCGACCTCCAGCTCGGCGGTGCCGTTGAAATTGAAGCCCTGGCTGGCACAGCGAATGTTCTGGCGAAAGCCGGTCGGCAACACCTTGTAGATAACGACACACTTGACGTTTTCGGAATTGCCGTTGGTTAGCATGACCTTGCCTGTGCCCGTCCAATAACCGGCCATGTCCTGCAAATTGACTGCCGCCGTGCCGGCCGTCGTGGATAGGAGAGCGACAACAATGGCGGCGCCAAACGTGGTTCGCCGAGCGCGTGCAGCACGTGTCTTGCATGTCTGCATGGCAAATCCCCCTACCATTGCGATGGCCAACCGAACATTGCGGCGCGCCGGTGAACTGCATCTGAACGCGTCTAGAGAGGCCCCTGTCGCAACGCCCTAAATATTCATTCGATGCAGATCAGCGCCAATAAAATTTCATGATGCCGAAACGGTGAAGCCGACAGCATGGCCGACTGGGCCATGCCCGGCACCGTACCGGCGATTCTGGTTTGACACCAGCGCCTTCGACACGAATTCGACGCCACGCGCAACGGCGTCGTGCAACGGCAGACCAGTCGCCAGACCAGCCGTAATTGCAGCAGACAAGGTGCAGCCGGTGCCATGCGTATTGGGCGTTTGAATGCGCCGATGGCGAAACAGTGTGATTTCCCCACGGTCGCAGAGCACATCGGCGATGTCTGCATCAGTGCCATGGCCACCTTTGAGCAAGACGGCGGGGCAGCCCAGCGCCACGAGTGCCTTGGCCTGATCGATGGCGTCGTCGATGGTGACGGCCGTGCCAGCGTTGAGCAAGCGTGCCGCCTCCGGAATATTCGGCGTCAACAACGTGGCGCGCGGCAATAAGATGGTGCGGTAAGTGTCGATGGCGTCGACGCTCAAGAGCAAGTCGCCGCTGGTGGCGACCATGACGGGATCGACGACAAGGTCGAGCTGAGGCACAGCGGCCAAGCGAGACGCGACGGCATGCACGATTGCGGCGGTGGCGAGCATGCCGGTTTTCACGGAAACGACGTTGAGATCAGCCAGCACGCTGTCGATCTGGCTGATGACAAAGGCTGGATCGACGGTGGTAATGGCTTGGACGCCAACGGTATTCTGTGCGGTCAGGGCGGTGATGGCGCTGGCGCCGTAGACGCCGAGAGCCGCGAATGTCTTGAGGTCCGCCTGGATGCCGGCGCCGCCCGAGCTGTCGGAGCCGGCGATCGTCAAGGCAACGGCAACACGGCCGGACATCAACCTGCGCCCTTTTTGAGAATTTCCGCGCCGAGGCCCTTCGGGGTGACCCAGTCTTCGAAGCGGGCCAGCGCCGGCACGTTTTCGATGAGCCACTGGCCAGCCCAGCCAATCGACCCTGTTAGAAAGAGCACGCCGGTGAGCACGAGTGCGGCACCCATGACTTGCTCGACCCTGCCGAGATGTTGGCGGAACTGCTTGAACAGCGCCAGAAAAGGTTTCACGGCCATCGCGGCGAGCACGAACGGGATGCCCAACCCGAGCGAATAGAGAAACAGCAGGGTGACACCGGAGCGCAAGCTGTTTTCCTGGGCGGCCAAAGCCAGGACCGTGGCAAGGACCGGACCAACGCATGGGGTCCAACCGAACGCGAAGGCGAGGCCGATGACATAGGCGCCGGCGAAACTGCCGCCGCGCATATCGGTCTCAACGCGTACGTGTGAGTAGAGCAACGGGATTTTCAGCAGTCCGAGGAAATGCAGGCCAAATAGTATGATCACGACGCCAGCGACCGACGATAATGCACCCTTGTAGGTCTGAATAAGTTGGCCGACGAACGAGGCACCGGCCCCCAGCGCAATGAACACAGTCGTAAAGCCCGCGACAAAGCACAGCGCGGCGAGGATCGTGCGGCGCGTCGCCTCGCCGTTGTCGGCGTGGCCTTCGCCCATCCGCTCGATAGTCGTGCCACCGAGATAGGCCAGATAAGGCGGGACCAGAGGCAGCACACACGGGCTGAGAAAGCTGACGAGACCAGCCAGCATGACGCCAAAAGCGATGGGTAAATCAATCATTTACGCTGCGGATGCTCCGTGCCATTGCGGACAAGGCATAACCCAGGCGGGCCATCACGGGCAAGTCACGCCCGCGTCAGCCAAACTTGAAGGTACCTGGCCCATAGGCACGAATAAAAAACGCCAAAGTAATGAAGGCGGTCAGCACAATAGTGCCTGTCCGCACAACCTCGGGCCGAGCGCGACGACCCAATTGGGCGCCCAGATAGCCACCGATGATGGATGCAAATAGCATGACCAGGGTTTCCGGCCAGTAAATAGCCCCGGCGAAGACGAAGGTCAGGACAGCCATTGCGTTGGCGGCGCTGACAAGAAAAGTGCGGGGCGCATTAAGACTTTTGATGTCCCGGTTATCGAGAAGTGTCCAAGATGCCATCATCATCAGGCCGACGCCGCCGCCGAAATAGCCGCCATAGGCGCCTAAAAAGAATTGGGCGACGAGAATTGCGGTCGGGCCGATATGACCATGGCGGCGCAGCCGGAGGCCAAGATGGCGACCGAAAATCAAAACCAGCAAAGCCAACAACAGCAGCCATGGCAGTATGGCGTCGAAAATAAAGGTCGACGTCGATATCAGTAGGAAACCGCCGAGCATGCCGCCGATCAAGGTGACGAACAGCAGTAATCTGATGGGAACGGCGCCGATAGGACCAAGGCCGTCGCGATAGATCCACGCGCTGGTCAAGCTACCGGGCAGCAGGGCGACGGTGCTTGACGCATTCGCCTGCACAGCAGGAACACCAACCAAGATCATGGCGGGGATAGTGACGAACGAGCCGGCGCCGGCCAAAGCGTTCATCATGCCGGCCAACAAACCGGCGCCGAACACCAAAGCAAACTCGATCATCGCGACTCCATGTTCGTCTTGTTCACTATTGATAGTACAGCAACAGCATCCCAAATCTTGCCTTGAAGCAACCGATCGGCGCATATTGAAGCCATGGCAAAACCAGTGAAATCTGCGACCGTGCGTCCATCGCGCGGCAAATCAGGAAAGCCGTCGCCGCCGCCAGGCGAAACGGCAGCGGGAACGCCGGGTTTTGATGAGGCGCCGCAATCGGCGTTTACGGCGACCGGGCCTCTATTCAACCGCCCCAAGTTCACTGAAACCGGGCTGCCGACGCTGCCGGCACTCAGGCAATCGGGACCGCGACCTCCGCGCGGCGAGGAAAGCATAACGGCATCACTTAATGCCATTCTGACCCGGCCCGAGGCGCGGGGCGACAAGGAGCGCGATATCCTGGCACGACAGCCAATGATCGCGGCGCATCCGCTGGTGGCCGGGACGCTGCCGGAATATGTGCCGCATCGGCCAGCGCGACCGGACAAGAGCGAAGGCGGCATCCGTTTCGAATTGGTATCGGAATATACGCCAAAGGGCGATCAGCCGGCGGCGATTGCCGAATTGGTCGAGGGTGTGAGGCGGAAAGACAATAATCAGGTGCTGCTGGGTGTCACCGGCTCGGGCAAGACATTCACGGTGGCACATGTGATCGCGCAGACGCAGCGTCCGGCGTTGGTTTTGGCGCCGAACAAGACGCTGGCGGCGCAGCTGTACGGCGAGTTCAAAAGCTTTTTCCCGAACAATGCGGTCGAGTATTTCGTGTCGTACTACGATTACTACCAGCCGGAAGCGTATGTGCCGCGCACGGACACCTACATCGAGAAGGAAGCGACGATCAACGAACAGATCGACCGCATGCGGCACGCGGCGACGCGCGCATTAATCGAGCGCGACGACGTGATCATCGTGGCATCCGTGTCGTGCATCTACGGTATCGGTTCGGTGGAGACCTATACGGCGATGACGTTCACGGTGAAGACCGGCGACCGACTTTCGCAGAAGCAGTTCCTGGCTGATCTGGTGGCGCTGCAGTACCGGCGTAACGACTTAAATTTTGTGCGCGGAAATTTCCGCGTGCGCGGGGATACGATCGAACTGTTTCCGGCGCATTTGGAGGACCGCGCGTGGCGGTTCTCGCTGTTTGGCGACGAGATCGAGGCGATTACCGAATTCGATCCGCTGACGGGACAGAAGACAGACGAGCTGAAGCTGGTGAAGGTCTATGCCAACTCGCACTATGTGACGCCGAAGCCGACGCTGCAACAGGCGATGAAGGCGATCAAAAGCGAGCTGAAACAGCGCCTCGACGAGTTGAACGCGACAGGGAAGCTGCTGGAGGCACAGCGCCTCGATCAGCGCACGACGTTCGACATGGAGATGATGGAGGCGACGGGAAGCTGCGCCGGCATCGAAAACTATTCGCGCTATCTGACGGGGCGGCAACCGGGCGAACCGCCGCCGACGCTGTTTGAATATTTGCCGGACAATGCACTGGTGTTTGCGGACGAAAGCCACGTCACGGTGCCGCAAATCGGCGGCATGTTCCGCGGCGACTACCGGCGCAAAGCAACACTGGCGGAGTATGGCTTCCGGCTGCCGTCGTGCATGGACAATCGTCCGATGCGATTTGAGGAATGGAACGCCATGCGGCCGCAGACGGTCTACGTGTCGGCGACGCCGGGACCGTGGGAAATGGAGCAGACGGGCGGCGCGTTTGTCGAGCAAGTGATCCGCCCGACGGGGTTGATCGATCCGGTGTGCGAGATCCGGCCGGCAAAAACGCAGGTCGACGACCTCTTAGACGAAGTGCGCAAGGTGGCCGCGAAGGGCTATCGCACGCTGGTGACGACGCTGACCAAGCGGATGGCGGAAGACCTGACGGAGTACATGCACGAAAGTGGCATTCGCGTCCGCTACATGCATTCGGACGTAGAGACGCTGGAGCGGATCGAGATCATTCGAGATCTCAGGCTCGGCGCATTCGACGTGCTGATCGGCATCAACCTGCTGCGCGAAGGCTTGGATATTCCGGAGTGCGCGCTGGTGGCCATTCTGGATGCGGACAAGGAAGGGTTTCTGCGCTCGGAGACGTCGCTGATCCAGACCATCGGTCGGGCGGCGCGCAATCTCGACGGACGCGTGCTGCTGTATGCCGACAAGATGACGGGATCGATGGAGCGGGCGCTGGCGGAAACAACACGGCGGCGCGAGAAGCAGACCGCCTATAATGTCGCGCACAACATAACGCCGGAAAGCATCAAGCGGACGATCCACGACACGATGTCGTCGGTGTACGAGCAGGACCATGTGACTGTTGATGCGGGGCTGGCGGCGGAGGCGGGCACGGCGACGGTCGGGCACAATCTGGCGGCTGTCATCGCCGACATGGAAAAGCGGATGCATGCAGCGGCGGCGGATCTGGAATTCGAGACAGCGGCACGGCTGCGCGACGAAGTGAAGCGACTGAGGGCGACGGAGTTGGCGATCGCGGACGATCCGCTGGCGCGGCAGTCGGCGATCGATGACCGCACCGGCGGTTATCAGGGCGAGCAGAAATATGGTGCCAGAGCCAATATGCCGAGCAAGCGCGGCGCAAAGGGGGGGTCGCGAATTGCGACAGAGTATGAAGCGGTGCAGCCAACCTTTGCGCAATCGACTTCTTTAGTTGCGTCTGGCGACTCCGCGGCGGTGATCCCCGCCTTCGCGGGGAGGCCGCCTGACGCGGGATCGCGAGTGCGCAAGCCAACGCTGGATGAGATGACGGTGGGACGCACTGAAGTTCCGGTGGGCAAGCCAGTGCCGAAGAAAGCCGATCCGCTGGCGCCGCGATTGCCGACCAAGACGATCGACTTTGAAAGCGGCAAGGAAACCGGCAACCGGCGCGGAAGATCTAAGAAAACAGGACGCCCGGGCGCTTAGGACCGATCTTTGGCTCGGTGTTGGACGGAAGGCAATTGCCTGATAGACATTGATTTGCGCTAATGCAATTCGGCAGCCTGACACTCTTACAAATATGCACCATGACCAAACTTGAAGAAATTGAAAAGGCAGTACAGCAACTCGCGCCCGAAGAGATTGCGCAGCTACGTCTTTGGCTTGAGGAATATGAGGCAGACTTGTTCGATGCACGCATCGAGGCAGACATGCGCTCAGGCAAACTGGACTCACATTTCGAACGAGCATTAAATATGCAGGCAGCTGATCGGTCGAAAAAATTACCGTAGCGGCTCAAAAGCCGCTACATCGCAACGAAAAACCCACACTCTGCAACGCTACGAACTACGCTCGTAGCGTTGCAGAGTGTGACTCTATTCGTCAACTTATTAAGCGACTGATTTATAGAGTGTTGCAAAGTTTTCCAGGCAATCCGTTAGCCATCTTGCGCCATTTGCAACGCGAGACGTAGATTGTCGACATGCAGAACAATACTGAACTTTCGGGTCTTTTGGTTCGTCGCGCCTCCTTGGCCGCTCAAAAAGTGAACCTGGAGGCTAAGATAAAGAAGCTACGGACAGAATTAACCGCCATTGGAATCGATGTAATCGATACAGAAAATGCGCTAAGCTTGGCGAAATTGAGAGGCGAACACATACCATTTCCTTTGGGCGGCGCGCCGTCCCGGCGATCACTTGCCTCTTTGAAGGTTTGGGCGTCGTTGTACGAAGCAATTGCTAATGAATCTGATCACGCTGGGCTGCCGAACCATCTCGCCCAAAAAGCTATTGAGCGTGTCCTTCCGGATGTGCCTGCCGCAACGGTCAGAAGCTATCTGCATCGTTTTAAACAACGCCAATTGATTGATAGCGTCGGTGGTCGCTGGAAGCTGCGGAATCCTCGCCAACCTATTGAGGCTTCCGGTGGGCAGGAGTTGGACTGTTGACCAATCGCGCCACTCCCGAGTTCTGGGCGACGTACAAAGCACTGCCGCGCGAGATTAGAAAAATCGCGCAGAAAAACTACGCGCTGTTTCGGTTAGACCCACAGCATCCAACGCTGCGCTTGAAGAAGGTTGGAAACAGGTGGTCGGTTCGCGTGGGGCTGAGATATAGAGCGTTGGCGATCGAGACGGACGACGGCTTTCTTTGGACGTGGATTGGTACGCACGACCAGTATGACAGGCTGGTCAAGTCTCTATAGGATGCCTATTGAGGTCGCAGATCACACTGACGCCATCTTGGGCTGCATTGCTGATGCGCATCGGACCATTGAGTGGGGTAATTATGAAGAGTTTGTTGTTGAGCGCGATGACATGCGCCGCGATGTTGTGTGTGGGCGGCGCCGTGGTGGCGCAGACGGTTGCGCCTGCTGCCGACGTCGTAGCGCCACCGGTTAAACCGACAAGCGATAAGGCCGCCGCGGCCAAAACAGTGGCGGCGGCCCCAGCGGCAAAGGGGCGTGAGTGCACACGATTGCCGCTTTCGGACATCCAGGTGGGCAAGGAAAAGACGATCGAAGTGGCCCGCCTCCGGCTCGACGAATATATTGCCAAGGTCGGCAAGCAAAAGGGCTGGAAGGCGTGGGACAAAAGCCTTGAGACAGTGTCATGCGAAGACTACTTGTTCGTGCCGTTGCTGGGGCAGGAATACAAATGCATGGTCACCGCGACGTTCTGCAAGAAATTATGATGCTGTGCGCTTGATCATAACCGCGTGCGCGATTGCCAACAGGCCGGCATCCGCGGCGTAGGCTGAAGGCGACGAATCAACTAAGCAGTCGGCGACGCGCATGAGTGCGTCACCAAGCAATTGCCCGCGGAGGCTATGATGCGCCTGTTGAGCTTAGCATTGGCGACTGGTTTCGCCGTTCTGACCACGCCATTTGTAACGGCATCGGCCCAAGATGTCGGCGTCGCCAGTTGCGATGCGTTTCTGAAGACGTATCAGGGCTGCATCGCGGCGAAGGTGCCAGCTGATCAACAGGCGACGGTCACGGCGGCCATCACACAGACCAAGACCAACTGGATTGCCGTCGCGGCAACGCCAGAGGGCAAGGCCAAGCTGGATGCGACCTGCAAGGAAACGGCCGAAAAGATGAAGAAGGAAGTCGCCGCGCTGAATTGCGCCTGGTGATTTGTGGCCGATTGGCCGGCAGCAGGCTTCGAAAGCCCGGTCATTCCGTACGTACCTGCCGTTGCCGCTCATCCGCCTTTCAGGCACCTTCTCCCCGCCAACGACGGGAAGAAAGAAATCAGTGACGCGCAATTTCTGACAGGCGCACTTCGCCGGACAGCCAGCAACCAGCGGACGCGTCGGACGGTTCGGCCAAGGTGACAGCCATGCGTGACGGACGGCCCATGGCGTCGCCTTGGCGAACGCGGATGGTGCGACGAAGACCGATCAGACCCCAGTGTTTGAGGCCGTAAAGCAGTGCGGTGGCAGCAACGCCGGTCGCTGCATCTTCGGGATAACCGGAGGCGGCGGGGAATTGACGGGCATGATAGGTGCGCTCGTCTTCCAAATCACAAGCGAACGGATAAAGGCCAGTGGAACCGATCTCGTCGCACAGATTTTTAAGGCGTGCGAAATCCGGCTTGAGATCATTGAGCACAACGGGTGACGCTAGCGGGATGAGCGTTTTGGTGCGCGACGTAGTGGCGTTCAGCAGCGGTAAATCGAGTAAATCGCGCTCGGCAATGCCGAGCACGTCAATGAGACCATTGCGATGGTGCGCGTCAATCACCGAAATCGTGGCCGGTGGTTGAGAAATGGCCACGGCGCCATTGTCTGAAATGCGGCCGCGGACGATGCCGCTTTTCGTCTCAATGCGGACCTCGCCCGGCTTCAATTGACCTTTGTGGGCGAGCAACCAGGTCGTGCCAAGAGTGCCATGACCGCACATATCCATTTCGGCCAACGGCACGAAGAAACGATATTGGAGATCGGCCTTGCGCGCGTCCGAGGGTGCCATAACAAATCCGGCTTCGAGGCCGAATTCCGCGGCGATGCCGCGCATCTCGTCGGAGGTCAACCGATCGGCATCGAGCACAACGGGGGCCGGATTGCCGCCGCGCGATCCGACACAAAAGACATCCACTTGTTCAACTGCCGGCATATGTACAACCATGGTTGGACCACTTGAGAATCGGGGACTGACAACAGTTCAAACCGGGTACGCACGTGAGACGCGCATGTGTCGGACTTGCAGCGGCATTTTCAGGCATTGCATGCATGCCGATTGACGCGACGTGACGCACAGCGGGCGCGGCGCCGATAGCGTATGAGAGAACTTCGTCTGCTGGAATGCAAGGAAAATCACACAGGAACATTTCAAGGTGCAACTCAGACCATCGCCGAACGGCATTTTCTATCACGAGGACCT
The DNA here is from genome assembly GCA_025351355.1 of Hyphomicrobiaceae bacterium. GTDB lineage: Bacteria > Pseudomonadota > Alphaproteobacteria > Rhizobiales > Hyphomicrobiaceae > JABFRJ01. The sequence goes on along the minus strand of JANXWC010000256.1, from coordinate 61,963 downwards.
GCTGCCGGGAGCAAGCATGACGGCAGGCGCACAGGTCGTGTCGCGGGAGGAGATCAAGGCGTTCGCGGCAGCTTTCGATCCACAACCGATGCACCTGGACGAGGAGGCAGCCAGGAACTCAATAGTCGGCGGCCTGTGTGCGAGCGGGTTTCATTCATGCGCGGTGATGATGCGGCTCTTGTGCGACCATTTCCTGCTGCGCTCGACGTCGCTGGGATCGCCCGGACTGGATGAGGGCAAGTGGTTGCGACCGGTGCGACCGGGCGACACGTTGTCGGTGCGTATCTCAGTACTGGAAAGCCGAGACCTGCAATCGCGACCGGATGTTGGGATTTCAAAAATGCGGTTCGATGTTCTCGACCAGCACGGCTTTACAGTGCTGGAAGCGACGACCAACCAACTGATGCGGCGACGGACACCGGGTGTCGCCGCAGCCGCAGTCGTCTTGGAAAAGACCAAAACGGCGCCGAGCGCGACTGCGACGCTGTGGGACGAGGCTGCGACCGCAGAAGAGACGCAGCGCGGGAATTATTTCGAAGATATCGTGGTCGGTGAAGTTCGCGACATTGGCGGCCACACTTTTGAGCGCAAAGAGATCATCGACTTTGCACGGGAATTCGATCCACAGCCGTTTCATCTAGACGAGGAAGCCGGGAAGAAATCACTTTTTGGCGGACTCGCAGCCAGCGGTTGGCACACGGCGGCGGTGTTCATTCGGCATGTCGTGCGGGCGCGGCAATTGCATGAAGAGCGAATGCGCGCGGCAGGAACGCAGCTGGCACAATGGGGGCCGTCGCCTGGGTTTCGCAACATGGCCTGGTTGCGACCGGTGCTGGTAGGCGATCATATCGAGTTCCGCAACAAGGTGGTCGAGAAACGCGAACTCCAGTCGCGGCCGACGCGTGGCCTGATTGTTTCGCAGGCCGAGGGTCGCAATCAGCGCGGCGAAATCGTTTACCGGTTCACGGGACAGGTGTTCGTCGAGCGGCGACAATGATCAGCGACGGATATCGGAACGCGGCATAAGGCACTCGGGTCTTCCAGGAAACCGCAGCGCCATTCGGCGCGGCGGGATCTCTCCAGGTCAATTGCTGAAAACATCCGTTCGACAGTCGTTTCCGTCGTCGACGGGTCAAGATCCCGGATAAATTCTTCGCGCTTCGCGCCAAGAATTTTCCGGGAAAACGCGTGTGGTTGGGGGCGATAGACTTCCCGGATAGTCGCGATCGCTGCTATCGCTGCGCTTTGGCGTGACGTTCGGCCGGGGTCCAAATTTTGAGACCGGCGCGCCGGTATTGAGGCGGCAAATGGACTTCGGCACCGAGCGTGTAGGCGGCGTGCCATCCCCAATGCGGATCATCGAGGAAAGCGCGCGCCACCGAGATCATATCGGCCTTGTCTTCGGCGAGAATGGCTTCGGCTTGGCGCGCGTCGGTGATCATGCCGACGGCCATCGTCGGCAGGCCGCTGGCGTGTTTGATGCGCTCGGCGAACGGCACCTGGTAGCCCGGACCAACGACGACGCGCGCCGTCGGATTGATACCACCCGAGGAGACGTCGATGAAGTCGCAACCGAGCTTCTTGATCTCGCGTGCAAACTCGACACTTTCGTCAAGCGTGAGGCCGCCATCGACCCAATCGATTGCTGAGACACGAATGCCGAGCGGCTTGTGTGCAGGCCAAACGGCGCGGCAGGCCGCGAACACCTCCAACGGGAAGCGCATGCGATTGGCAAGGCTGCCGCCGTAGGCATCGGTGCGCGTGTTCGAGAGCGGTGACAGAAACGTATGCAGCAGGTAGCCGTGGGCTGCGTGCAGCTCGATCAACTCCAAGCCAAGGCGTTCCGAGCGTTTGACAGCATCGACGAACGCGCGGCGGGTATCGGCGAGATCTTCGAGCGACATGGCGGCCGGCACCTGATGGCCAGTCATGGCCAGGGCAGAAGGCGCCAACGTCGGCCACGCATCAGCGGCGTCGCAGGGGTCCTGCATCGTCTTGCCTTCCCAAGGGCGCTTGGATGACGCCTTGCGCCCGGCGTGGCCCAGCTGAATGCCGAGTTTTGCAGAGCCGTACTTGCGGCAAGCCTCGAGCACGGGTCGCAAGGCGGCTTCGTTGGCGTCGGAATAGAGACCGAGACAGCCGTGTGTAATGCGCCCTTCGCGCTGCACTGCGGTCGCTTCAAGGATGAGCAGTCCCGCACCCGAATTGGCTAAAGTGCCGAGATGCAAAAGGTGCCACGGCGTGGCCGATCCATCATCAGCAGAATACTGGCACATGGGGGCAACAACGAGACGGTTGGACAAAGCAAGACCGCCAAGTGCGATGGGCGAAAACAGGCGCGGCGTCATGAGAAACTCCGATAGGCGATTGAGCGATCACAGGTGAAATGTGCGAGCTGTCATGACGGCACAAGTGTTGTTGCGTCAAGTACGTGTCGCGCCGAGCAGCGTTGCCGAGTGATGCGACAAACAGTGCCGCGCTGTGGACTTCTGGTTCGTGAACGCTTCGAAAGCATAAAATACAGCAAAATCGGGTGTAACTTCGTCGTTACATCAAAGAAACGCTTGATTTTCCGAGCAATCCACGACATCACACACGTTCTTTTGTTAAAAACAGGACATCCACTCATGGCTGTAAAGCCCGCAAAACCTGCCAAGAAGGCAATGAAACCAGCCGCAAAAGCGGTGGTGAAGGCCGAGACCGTGACGCTCCGTCATATCGGGGCTGCGCTCGCAGAAGTCCACGAAATGCCGAAGAAGCAAGCTAACCAGTTGCTCGAGGATTTCGTTGGCATGGTCACCAAACACCTCAAGAAGGGTGCGCGCATTCGCATGTCGGGCCTCGGCATTCTGCAGGTGCGCAAGCGCGCCGCACGCATGGGTCGCAACCCCGCCACCGGCGAAGCGATCAAGATCAAGGCCTCCAAGAAAGTTGCCTTCCGGGCAGCCAAGGAACTCAAAGAGCAGGTGTGACGCAACGCGTCTGAGAGTTTTTGCATCTGCAAAAGGCCGTTTCGCATAAGTGCGGAGCGGCCTTTTTTATAAAGCGAAGGGCGGACAAGAGCTGACAGTATTACGCTTGGTCGGAGATGGGATCACGGCGGCGGCGGATCATGCGGTCGCCAATAACCAAGATGATGACCGCGAGTGCGAGCAACACATCAGCGCCGATCGCCAGCCCCATGAATTCCGGGATGGGCAGCAGCTTGGAAGCGAGCAGCGAGCCGGTGGCGATGCCGATGTAGAGCATGGAGGCATTGAGGGCGAGCAGCAGTTGCGCGTAGGCCGGGTTGATGCGGACCAGGCGCGACTGCTGAGCGGTGAAATGCGACCAGCTGCAAAGCGACCACATAGCCAGTACAAGGGTGGCCAAAACTAAATCGGTCGGGCCTTGCGTCACTAGCGGCATCAGGATTGCCAATAGCAGGCATAGCACGAGCAGGATGCGTGATGGGCGGAAGGTGTCGGTGAGCCAGCCGCTGATCACTGCGGCGACGAAGGCCATGCCACCGTAAATGGCGAGTACGATAGAAATGCCGGTGCCGGACATGCCGAGGCGCGTCTCAAGGATCAAGGTGAGATAGGTCAACGTGGTGTAGCCGGCGCCGACGTAGAAGACAGTGAATAGAAGCGCGACCAGCATGTGCGGCGTGGTGAGGATGCGCGCCAATTCACTTAGCGATGTGGGACGAAACGGCGTGGCTGCCGGCACGATACGCCACAGCGCCAGCGCCATGACGACGGCGAGTGCGCCGACAAGCAGGAACGCGCTTTGCCAGCCGAAAGTATAGCCGAGCCAGGCGCCGATTGGATTGCCGATACCCTGCGCGGCGGTAAAGCCAATGAAGACACGAGAGAGGGCCCAGCCGCGGCGTTCGAGCGGCACCAGCGATACGGCGACGGCCGACGCGGCAGGGCTGTAGAGCCCACCGCCGAACGCGGTGACGATGCGGGCCAACTCCATGCCGCCGAGCGAGGGAGCGAGGGCACAGGCCAGCGAACCGACGGCGACGAGCAGCATGGCGCCGGCTACCACCATGCGGCGCGGCCAACGGCCGGTAATGGCAATCAGCAGCGGCGAGCCGATGGCATAGGCGACGGCATAATAAGTGAGCAAGTTTGCGCCCGCCGACGGATCGATGGCGAGGCTGCGCGTAATCGTGCTCATCAAGCCCAGCACGACAAAGGCGGCAATGCCAACCACGAAATTGCCGAGCGACAGCGCGAACAGCGTGAGGCGCGCTTCGGCCGCAGGCGCAAGCGTCGCTTCGCTCATGCCGGCACGGCTGCCGCTAAGCTATCGATGGCGGCGTTGACGCCACCTGATCCGTGCGGGATTTTCAGCGCCTTCAAGCCCATCTCGATGGCGCCGAGCGTGCCCAACACCATCGGCGCGTTGGTGTGCCCCATGTGAGCGATGCGAAACGCTTTGCCTTCGTAGCCGCCGATGCCGAGACCGAGCGTCACACCGCACTTTTCACGCGTGTAGTCAGTCAGCAGCGCGCTGTTGATGCCGTTGACACGCACGTTGGTAATCGACATCGCGCGTTCGCGGGGATCACGAACGTTAAACGCCAGCACCTGGCCTTCGGACCATGCGGCGACGGCTGCGTGCGTGGCGCGGGCAAGTAGGGCATGGCGGTGCCAAGCCGCCTCGAGGCCTTCGGCGAGCAGCATGTCGAGAGCGGCGCGCTGCGCAAAGAGCAAATGTTCAGGCGGGGTGCCGCAATATTTCTGATAATGCTCGGGGCCCTGACGAAACGTCCAATCCCAGTAGTGAGTTTTCATGTTAGCGGTCTTGTGGACGGCTTCGGCGCGGGGACCGGAGGCGACAAACGCCAAGCCCGGCGGCGTCATCAACCCCTTCTGCGAACCGGCCATCGCGACGTCGACGCCCCAGGCGTCCATTTCGAATGGCATGCAGCCCAGGGACGCGACGCAATCAACCATCAGCAGGGCCGGATGTTTCGCGGCGTCGATGGCGCGCCGAATGGCTGCGATGTCGTTGACGACGCCGGATGCCGTGTCGACCTGGACGACCATGATCGCCTTGATGCGATGAGATTTGTCGGCGGCCAGTCGTGCTTCGACGGCTGCCGGCGCCACGGCGCGATGCCATTCGCCGGGCAATACTTCTATTTCGGCGCCCATCACCTTGGCCATCTCGGCCCAGCCCAGCGCGAAGCGTCCACTCTCCAGCGCCAACACGTGGTCGCCGCGCGATAGTACGTTACTGAGCGCTGCTTCCCAGCCACCGTGGCCGTTGGCCGCATAAATATAGGTGTTGCCCTGGGTGCGGAAAATCTTCTTGAGGTCGGCGAGCAGGGCGTCCGTCATGGCAACGAGGGGGCCGGTATAGATATCGACGGCGGGCCGCATCATGGCCTGCAACACGACGTCGGGCACATTGGTGGGACCGGGAATGGATAGGAATTGGCGGCCATTGGCTACGGACATGCAAACCCTCGAGAAAGTTCAGTTGGTGACAGGGAACGCTGACAGGATGCAATGTAGGCGACAAGTGCCGAACTAGCCATTGTTCGCAGAACACGGTGGCGGGCCAGCTTTGGCTTGATGCTTGCGGCCTTGGCACCCCCACCCCAAAACGCCAGCGGTTTAGACCGGCCTTGTGGTTGTAGTATGCTGTGCGATGGCCGGTCTAATCCGGCGGCGTTTGGCACTCCCCCATCGAGGGGGAAGAACAAGTGAGACTGAGTTGCAAGTTGGTACTCTCAATTGTTTGGACAGATTGTTATGCCGGGAGCGATTTGTCGACTGAGCGGCAGAGGTCGGCCACGGGACAGGTTGCGCATTTGGGCGCCCGTGCGACGCACGTATAGCGACCGTGCAAGATCAGCCAATGGTGGGCGTGAAACAGATAAGCATCGGGAATGATGCGCATCAAGTCGTCCTCGACGGCTTCGGGTGTGTTGCCCAGCGACATATCGAGGCGGTGGGCGACGCGGAACACGTGGGTGTCGACGGCCATGGTCTTGTGGCCGAACGCCATATTCAGCACGACGTTGGCGGTCTTGCGGCCGACGCCTGGCAGGGCGGTCAATGCGTCGCGCTCAGCGGGGACTTCGCCGTTGTGATCGCGGAGCAGTTGTTGCGAGAGCGCGATTACGTTCTTGGCCTTGTTGCGGAACAGGCCGATGGTCTTGACATGATCGCGGACCACGTCTTCGCCGAGATCGAGCATTTTTTGTGGCGTATCTGCGCAAGCAAACAGCGCGCGGGTGGCTTTGTTAACGCCGGCGTCGGTGGCCTGTGCCGAGAGGACAACGGCGACCAGCAGTGTGAATGGATTGGAGTGCTCCAGTTCGCCTTTCGGTTCGGGCATAGCGGCGGCGAAACGCGCGAAGATCGCTGCGATTTCAGTGGCCGTGCGTTTAGCTGCGCCCTTGCGCGGCGGCGCTTTGGCTGATGCCGGCGCCATTGACTTCTCGACTTTGCGCGTGGCGGAGCCAGTCTCCGTTTTCTTTGCGGTTGTCACCGTTGTGGATTTGGATGGTGTCGTCGACGCGGTGCGCGATGAAGGTCGAGAAGCCGCATGCGACGTTCCGACAGCTTTGACAGTTTTGGACATTTTTGCTCAACTCATTCGCTCATCGCGCTGGTGTCGCGCTGGAACTGCGCATCAATCGCAACTGTTCACGGTCGATGACGGGCTCAGAAACCTTCACAATCGGTAGTTTACTGATGGATGAGAACGACCCTGCAGCGCAAGTCCGTTCGGTGCCTACTGCACTGCCATTTCGGGCAACGCTGGTGCCGCATCGCTCACTATCGCGCGGCGGATTTTTAATCTTCATGGCCGTGCTGGGCGGACTGAGTTTCGTCGCGGGCATCGTGTTCATCACCATCGGCGCCTGGCCGGTGATGGGATTTTTTGGTCTCGACGTGGCGCTGATTTATGTGGCGTTCAAACTCAATTATCGAGCCGCCAAAGCTGTCGAGACGATCGAAGTGACGCGCGACACGCTGATCGTGCAACGGTTCAAGCCGAATGGCGAGCGGCGCAGCCTGGCGCGGTTCAATGCAACCTGGGTGCGTCTCGAAGCGACCGAGGCGCCGGACGGTTCGGTCGATCTGGCGCTGGCTAATCGCGGCCGCCGCTGGCCGATTGCGCGCGATCTCGGCAGCGACGAACGCCGCAGTTTCGCGGTCTCGCTGGCGGCTGCGTTGCGGCTGGTGCGCGAACCCGAGCGGCCGTGAGCTGATTTATGGGATTGCATCGGAGGGGGCTTGCATCACGCCGCGGCGATGGCACACACTGATGCCAAAGGATCGAACGCATAAAAAGAGGGCGCGCTCATGAAACTGGATAAATCGATTTCTGCGGTCATTACGGGCGGCGCATCGGGTCTCGGCGCGGCGACAGCGCGGCTGTTGGCTTCGCATGGCGTGCGCGTGGCATTGTTCGATCTCAACGAAGAAGCCGGAGAAGCGCTGGCGAAAGAGCTCGGCGGTGTGTTCTGCAAGGTCAACGTGACGTCCACTCCGGAGGTCGACGCGGCGCTGGCGAAAGCGCGCGCGGCAATCGGGCAGGAGCGCATCCTGGTCAATTGCGCGGGCGTCGGCGGCTCGCACAAGACGGTCGCACGCGACAAGCAGAGCGGCGAGATCAAGGAATATCCGCTGGAGAATTTCGAGCGCATCATCGGCATCAACCTGATCGGCACGTTCCGCTGCATCACCAAGTCGGCGGCCGGCATGCTGAAGCTGGAGCCGCTGCCGGACGGCGATCGCGGCGTGATCATCAACACCGCATCGGTGGCCGCCGAAGACGGCCAGATCGGGCAAGTCGCCTACACCGCGTCGAAGGCAGGGGTGGTCGGCATGACGCTGACGATCGCGCGTGATCTCTCCAGCGAGCGCATTCGCGTTAATACGATTTTGCCGGGGATTTTCGATACGCCGCTGCTGCAGCGGGCACCGGAAAACGTCAAGGCGGCGCTGGCGGCCAGCGTGCCGTTTCCGAAGCGGCTTGGACGACCAGAAGAATTCGCGCAGTTGGCCCACACGATGATCACGTGCGGGTATTTCAACGGCGAAGACGTGCGGCTCGACGGCGCCATCCGCATGGCGCCACGGTGAGGTGAGGTTTGATTGGGGGCAGTGGTCAGTGGGGACAGCCACAAACTTGTGGCATAGCATGTGACAATTTCCGTCGATGCCACGCGCTGGTGGCTGTCCCCATCAGCGGCACATTCACCAAGGCTCAATCAAATCGTTGCGATTCCATCTTGGGTTGTGCATTGTTGGTGCACTCCCATACGGAGCGCCGCGCGCAGGGCCCTGCGTAGACCGGCGTCTGCGGTAGGGGCGCGGATGGAAACCATCTGGAGAATTGCATCGCTCGCCGAGACGATGACAAGCTGAAGCGGCTGCAAGTGCCGACGAACAGAGGCGGGTGCAAACCCCGACGACTGAAGCCGGTGCAAACCCGGACGAGTAGGGTGGTGTAAACCCCGCCCGATGGCGCCATTCGCGCTCCGACCTCAGACGCTAGTGCGGCGGGATGATTTTGTCGCCGGCTCGCGGCGTTAACCAGTTTACCATGCGGTCAGTCGCGTGCCGCGAGCAGGGCTTCCGCCCTGCACCCGATCGGGGAGCGGGCTCCCCGAACCCTTCCCTTTTTTTTGCAGGGCGGCCTTGTCTGCGGAAGTGGCCATGCCGAAGTTGGGGGTGGCGACTGCGGTGTATTCAGCTGCGGCACCCCCACCCGGAACGCCTAAGCGATAGCTCGGCATTGAGCCCGAGGCGAACGCCGAGAAGCCGATCTTTCGCCAAGGCGTTCCGCCCTCCCCCATCGAGGGGGAGGAAGAAAGGAAGTGAAAAAAAAGCGGGCAGCATCAGGACGGAAAGAGGCGCGAGGCAACTTTACGCGATCTGGTCTTGGCTGTTGGGTCGCGCTGACGCGCTTGACCCGACGACTGCCAAGCTTGCGCAATCGTCCGACGCAGCAGGTAATTGGGGACAGTTACTTTAATCGCCAATCCAATCGCGATACCGCCCACATTCACTTCCGCCGCTTCCGCCGAACGATGGTGCCGACTACTTGCCTCGTTTGCGTCGCACTATCGTGCCGACGCCGTGTTCGGTGAAGAGTTCGAGGAGGACGCAGTGGGGCACGCGGCCGTCGATGATGGAGACGCCTTCGACGCCGGCTTCGACGACTTCGATGCAGCCTTCGATCTTGGGGATCATGCCGCCGGAGATGGTGCCGTCGCGGATCATGGCGCGGGCCTCGTCGAGCGTGAGATCGCGGATCAATTTCTTGGAGCTGTCGAGCACGCCGGCAACGTCGGTCAGCAGCAATAGGCGCTTGGCTTTGAGGCGGGCGGCGAGGGCCGAGGCAAAGGTGTCGCCGTTGATGTTCAAAGTCTGGCCATCGCGGGAGGCGGCGATGGGCGCGATCACCGGAATCAGATCGGAGCGGGCGATCATCTCGACGATATAAGGATTGACCTCGACGGGATCGCCGACATAGCCGATATCGACGGCCTGCATGATATTGCTTTCGGGATCGGGCATTTCGGTGATCTGCTTGGCGATCATCAGGTTGGCATCCTTGCCGGAGATGCCGACGGCTTTGCCGCCCTGACGGTTGATGGCGGCGACGATTTCCTTGTTGATGGAGCCGGACAGCACCATCTCGACGATTTCCACCGTCGGCTTGTCGGTGACGCGCAGGCCGTGCACGAATTCGGATTTAAAGCCGAGTTTTTTCAGCATGCTGGCGATCTGCGGGCCGCCACCGTGGACGACGACCGGATTGACGCCGGAGAGCTTGAGATAGACAATGTCCTTGGCGAAGGCCTCGGCCAGTGCCTGATCGCCCATGGCGTTGCCGCCGAATTTGATGACCACCGTCTGTTCGTCGTAGCGGATGAGATGAGGCAACGCCTCGGCAAGAATGCGCGCCTGCAAGTGGGGCGACGGCGCCGCTTCCAAATCGGTCGGAAGTGCCGGGGCTGCCTGCTGGGCCTTTTTGTCGTCGGTCGATTTGGCGGACATGCGGCAACATCCCTGTGGCTGCTCGAAGGGGGCAGTGGCAAGTGCCCGAAGTGCCACGCGAAATTGCTGGCACCTGCGGGCGCGGTTCGTTTATAGCGGGACGGGCACGCGGGACAACGAAATTTGCACGCAATTGCTCTCTATTTGTGCGCACAGATTCCTTTGCGAGACCGCGTGCCACAGGCGCGGCAAAAGGCTAGGGTCGTGCAGGGGTGCCGGTTTATCCGGTTGAGAGTGCTCACGTCTTCGGGGAACGGCCACGCTTATGTCTCGTCAAGCCATACAGTCTACGCAGCCTGCGCCAAGTGGCCCGGGTGTTGCCCAGGCCGACAGCGGCGTGGCGCGCTCGCCGTTCCTAGATGCGAGCCTGGATAAGGCGCATCGGCTGGCCATCAGCCAGCATCATGGCGGCGTTTCATCGGAGCACCTGCTGTTTGCCCTGAGCGAGGATCCGGAGGCGCTGGCGGTATTGGGCATCAGCACGGTCAACATCGAACGCCTGCGGGCCGACATCACCACGCACCTCGGACAATTCCCCAATGACACGCCGACGGGCAAAGCCATTCTGCCGACGCCGGATCTACTGAAGGTTTTGAAGCTGGCGGCGATGGCGGCGCAGCAATCGGCGCGGCGGCAGATCGACGGGGCGATCGTGCTAGCGGCGATGATCGGCGACGCATCGACGCCGTCGGCGGGATTGTTGCGCGCACATGGGCTGACGTTCAACGAAGTGATCAAGGTGTTGCAGAAATCGATCGGCGCACCGCCGCCAAACCAACCGATGCCCGCGACGGCCCCGATGGGCACGGCGAGCGTTGCGCCGCAGCCGGTTGCGGCGATGCCACTGGCACCTGCGGCGACGCCGATGTCGCAGCTGGCGGCTGATGACGGCAAAGCCACTCACGGGAAAGCCGAACGGCAACCGGCGCGGCCGTCGACAGATGAACTGCTGGCCTCGGTGCGGGCGCGATTGCAGGAAGCGGCGCCGGCGCCTATGCGCAAAGTGGAGAAGCCGACGCTACCGGATGCCGAAGCGCCCGCGGCGACCCCGGATATGAATGTGCCGGTGCTGGCGCCACAGAATGCCGCTGCCGCACAGGTTCGAGAGACTGGCGAACAAAAGGCTCCGGCGCCGTCGAGCGAGCGGAGTCACAGCATTGCGAAGCCCATTGCCGCCGAGGCCGCGGTCACGGCCGAGAAACCCCTGGCGCGCGGCCCAGTGGCGACGCCCGTGCCGGCACCGCAGAGCGAAGGAGCGAACGGGCCGCGGACGCCGGCAGATCTGTTGGTGCCTGCAGCAACGAAGGGCCCAATTTCTCAAGTGGAGGCTGGGTCGCGCAAGCCAAACGCGGCGCCCTCTGTAACGGCTGGCGCGGCAGCGGCGTGGGCGGCCGCCGAAGCCGCTTTGGCGCTGGAAAGCAAGGCCGCGCAACCACCACTGCCATTGGTGCCGACCGCGTCACCGCGAACTGGCCCGCCGCCGCTGCCGTTGCCATCGCTGGCGGCGGCGATGGCGACACCTGTTGCTGCACCGTTACCGGCATCGCAACCGCCGTCGCCCATGCCGTCGCCGCCTGCGAATTCGAGCGGATCGGCGAGCGCCGGCGTCAGCGCGCAGCCGATGGCGCGGGAGACGATGCGGGTGCCGCCAATTCCACCACCGACCGTGGATATGCGGACCTTGGTGGCAACGTTGCCGCGCCGTCTGAGACAAGGGCAGACCGACATCATCGAGGTTATCGTGCCTCGGCGTGCGCTGGAAATCCCACCGGTGCCGGGCCATCGCTGGCCACCGTTGCGGGTAGCGACGATGCGGCTGAAAGCCGGCGCAGACGACGCACACGTCGAGTTGGCGAGCCCGGAGACGCTGTGGATCAGTCCGCCGCGCGTGCATCAGGGCGCCGACGATGCGACATGGCGCTGGCGGATTACGCCGCGCAACAAGGGCCGTATCCGGCTGAGCCTGGCGGGCGCGACGCGCATCGTCGGCAGCGAGGGCATCAGCGGCGAAGTTCCGCTGGGTGAGGAATCAATTGAAATCGATGTGGCGCGACGCGGCAGCCGCCGGGGGTTGGTCGGTTTGCTGCTGTTCGGCAACCTGATCGCCATCGGGTTTCTAGCAATGCTGATGAGCGGGCGGGCGGCCGAGATAATCCTCGGCGCGTTGTCCGCACTGCGTCGCTTGGCGGGACTGGGCTGACACGCGCCAGCTGCATAATCCGACGTACTTTGAATTTATCGCACTGTGCCAAGGAGGCCTTATGCTCGGCGTCGTTATTCACGCACCCAACGATCTGCGGGTCGAGCCGGTCGCTGCCACGCCGCCGGGGCCGGGCGACGTCGTCGTGCAAATCCAGGCGGGCGGCATCTGCGGGTCGGATCTGCACTATTACCAGCACGGTGGCTTCGGTGCGATCCGCATCAAGCAACCGATGGTGCTGGGCCACGAGATCTCCGGCGTCATCGCCGAGGTCGGCGCGGGTGTCACACATCTCAAAGCCGGCACCCGCGTGGCTGTCGATCCGAGCCTGCCGTGCGGCCTCTGCCGTTATTGCCGTGAGGGCCAGCCGCGCCATTGCCTGGATATGCGGTTTCTCGGTAGCGCCATGCGCTTCCCGCACGTGCAGGGTGGTTTCCGCCAGTCGCTGACCGTGTGCGCCGAACAGGCGGTCGTCATTCCAGCGAGCATGACCATGGCGGAAGCGGCCATGGCCGAGCCATTGGCCGTCTGCCTGCATGCCGTCAATCAGGCGGGGCCGCTGCTTGGCCGCAAAGTGCTGGTGACCGGCTGCGGCCCCATCGGCATCCTCACCATCATGGCGGCGCGGTTGGCTGGCGCATCGGAAATCATCGCCACCGACTTGAGCCCATTCACTCTCCGCTTTGCCGAACAGGCCGGGGCGACGACAATATTGGACGTGGCTAAAAATCCCAGCGCGCTTTCATCATACGCCGCCGATAAAGGTACGTTCGACGTGATGTTTGAAGCTTCCGGTGCGGCGCCCGTGCTGGGCGGCGCGTTCGAGGCCTTGCGCCCCGGCGCCGTCATCGTGCAGGTCGGCATCGGCGGTGACGTGTCGCTGCCGATGAATGTGCTGGTGGCCAAGGAATTCCAGTTGCGCGGCACCTTCCGCTTCGACCGCGAATTTCAGCTGGCTGTGGATCTGATGGCGGCCAAGCGTATCGACGTGACGCCCCTTGTCACGGCCACCATGCCGATCGCCGACGCCAACGCCGCGTTCCGGACCGCCGCCGACCGCCAACGCGCGATGAAGGTGCAGTTGTCGTTTCAGTAGGGGTGGCGTGGGCAACCAGGGGCCACAGACGTCACCCAGAAAGATTGGCGATTCCGCTCACGGATTCGTGATCGTGTGTGCACTTCGCTTTTGATAAGCGCTCATTTCGTCAAGCAAACTGACTCTGACATGGCACAAGAGGTCGCGGTCGCGGAAACCGCCGGGCCACTTCGGCTCAAAGGTTATCCAGGATCTTTACCGCTCAAAGTTGATAACGGGTCGCTCGTAGTTCGAACGCAAATTGCAACGGGTAAAGATCCCGGATATTTTCCGCGCGTAGGGCGCGTGAAATTTCGGGAAAGCGATAGGGGTGGGACTATTTTAGCGCCTTGCGCCTGCGTAACCATCGACGACGGGGGTGAGTTCGCTTGCTTTCGCCCGTGACCTTGTCGTGCCCCCTTGATCTCCGGGGGGCGCTGGTGTCACGTGTCGCGCAACCGATTCCCTGCCCCAATTACATACCGGAGCGCGCCCATGGCTCTTGATATTCACCAGTTCCCGTGTCTGTCCGATAATTTCGGCGTGCTCATTCGGGATACCGAGCGCGGCGTTACGGCGTCCATCGATGCGCCGAATGCCGACAGCGTGCGTCAGGCGCTGGCGGAAAAAGGCTGGAAACTGAGCTATATCTTCACCACGCACCATCATGCCGATCACACCGACGGCAATCTGGCACTGAAAAAAGAAACGGGCTGCGTGATCATCGGACCCAAGGCCGAAGCGGCGAAAATACCGGGGCTCGACACGGCGGTGGGTGAAGGCGATGCGTTCCGGCTCGGCTCGTATCAGGTGCAGGTGATCGAAACGCCCGGCCATACCAACGGCCACATTACTTTTCACGTCCCCGCAGCTAACGTCGCCTTCGTCGGTGACACGCTGTTCGCGCTCGGTTGCGGGCGGGTCATCGAAGGCACCATGGAAATGATGTGGACCTCGCTGGCCAAGCTGGCGGCACTGCCCGGCAATACTCAAATTTATTGCGGCCATGAATACACCTTGGCAAATGCGAAGTTTGCGCTGACCATCGAGCCGGAAAATGCCGAACTGGTGGCGCGCGCCGCGGACATCGAAGCGTTGCGCAAAGCCGGGAAGGCCACGCTGCCGACACGCATCGACGTGGAGCTGGCCACCAACCCGTTCCTGCGCGTCAAGTCGCCGGCCATCCGCAAACGCCTCGGCCTCGAAGCGGCGCCGGACTGGCAGGTTTTCGCCGAAGTGCGCAACAGGAAGAACAAGGCTTGAGACATTTTCAACTTCCACGGATCTACTCCCCCCTTGTGGGGAGGGGCTGGGGTGAGGGTAAACTGGCTGTTTGATCCAACTGTACCCCCCCACCCTAACCCTCCCCCACGAGGGGGGAGGGAATTCTGTCGAGATTCCCAAAAAAGCGATCCTCCCATGACCACAGCCAAGTCCCGCCTGTTCGTCGCGCTCGATTTGCCGGAAGTGGCTGCCGCAGAGGCGGTGGTGGGGCGGCTTGGCGATGACGTTTCGGCTTACAAGATCGGGCTGGAGTTGCTGTTCGGCGGCGGCATCGCGCTGGCGCAGAAACTGAAGCGCGACGGCAAGCAGATCTTCCTCGACATGAAGCTGCTGGATATTCCCAACACCGTCGAAAAGGCGACCGCCAACATCGGCAGCCTCGGGCTGGATTTTCTCACCGTGCACGGCACCGATCGCAAGACACTGGACGCTGCCGTCATGGGACGCGGCTCCAGCCGCCTCAAGCTGCTGGCCGTCACCGTGCTCACCAGCCTCGACGCCTTGGATCTGGTGGAACAGGGCATCAACGGAACGACGCCGTCGAAGCTCGTGGTCCGGCGCGCGTTGATGGCCAAGGCCGCCGGCTTCGACGGTGTGATCGCATCAGGACAGGAAGCCGCGGAAGTGCGCGCGGCAGTGGGTGACAAATTCCTCATCGTCACGCCCGGGATCCGGCTGCAGGCTGGCGCCGATAAGGATCAAGCGCGCGTCGTCACGCCGACATCGGCGATCCGCGACGGCGCCACCCACCTCGTGGTCGGACGGCCGATAACGGAAGCGACCGATCCAGCCGCCGTGGCGCGCCAGGTCGTGGCCGAGATTGCAGCGGGTTGCTGAGGACGACGCGTATGCTGTTTAGAACGTCAGGCCTTCGAGGCCGGCGGCGACGATGATCTCGGCGCGCAGATGTTCCAGGCCGATCGCCTTTTCCGAGGACGTCGCGACAGTTCGCGGAAACGCCGCCGGCTCCTTCATCAGCGCTTCGGCGAATTTGGCCTGCGCTTTGGCCTGCTCGTAGACATTCATTTTGTCGAGCTTGGTGAGCACACCGACGAAGGACACCGCCGCCTCGTTGAGCAGCTCGAAAATTTCACGGTCCGGCGGCTTGATGCCATGCCTGCTATCGACCAGTACGAATACGCGTTTTAGCGTGGTGCGGCCGCGCAGGTAGGTTTTGACGAATTTGGTCCAGGCTTCGACCTTGGCCTTGGGGGCATCGGCAAAACCGTAGCCGGGCATGTCGACGAGGAACAACGGCACGCCCGGTAATTCGAAATAGTTGAGATCCTGCGTGCGGCCCGGCGTGTTGGATGTGCGCGCGAGGCCATGGCGGCGGGTGATGGCGTTGATGAGGCTGGACTTGCCGACATTGGAGCGGCCGGCGAAGGCAATCTCGGGTCGGTCGGCATCCGGCAGCCATTCGAGGCTTGGCACCGTCTTGAGGAATTCCCACGGCCGCGCGAACAGCTCCTCGCCGACGCGGATCGCCTCCGCCGGAAGCGCGAGTGGGTCGGGTTCGGACGGAATGGTGTCGATGTCTGGCATTGAGTGAAGCCGATCAAAAAGAAAGGCCCCCTCACCTGCCCTTCGGGCATCCTCTCTCCAAGGGGAGAGGACAAAAGCCTCGCGCTTCGAGGGGTTGCCTTTTCCCTCGCGGGAGAAGGTGGCCGAAGGCCGGAAGAGGGGCCTTCACAATTCCATTGCATGCTTGGTTGGGTCAAGCGCGGCGAGACCCAGGTTCTTGCGGACGTACTTTCGGTTGTTGGGTCGCGCTGAAACGCTTGACCCAACCTACATATTGATCATCACGTCTTCTTCGGTGCGAACCGCTCAATCAGCTTATCAACGCCGAGGTTCTTCCAGAGATGGATGTCGGCGCCGTTCTTTTGCATGATGTAGTACTGCTGGGCCAAGGACAGCACGTTGCTCCAGGCCCAGTAGATGACGAGGCCCGCCGGAAATCCGGCCATGGTGAAGGTGAACAACACCGGCATCCAGTTGAAGATTTTCTGCTGCATGGGATCGGCTTGCTGCGGATTGAGCTGCATCGTCATCCACATCGTGGCGCCCATGACCATCGGCCAAAAACCCATGTGCAAGTATTCACCGAGCAAGGGCACAGTTGTCGGATTGAATGGCAGCAAGCCGAACAGGTTGAACAGGTTCGACGGGTCGGGCGCCGACAGATCTTTCACCCAGCCGTAGAACGGCGCCTGTCGCATGTCGATGGTGACGAACAGCACCTTGTAGAGCGCGAAGAACACCGGGAACTGCAGCAGCATCGGGAGGCAACCCGAAGCCGGGTTGATTTTGTGTTCCGAGTACAGCTTCATCATTTCCTTCTGCTGACGTTCGCGGTCGTCCTTATAGAGCTCTTTCATGCGCTCCATTTCGGGCTGCATCTTCTTCATCTTGGCCATAGACTCGTAGCTCTTGTTGGCCAGCGGGAAGAACGCGGCCTTGGCGAGCACGGTGACGGCCAGAATGGCGAGGCCAAAGTTGCCAAGCAAGGCAGAGAGCCGCTCAATCAGCCAGAACATCGGCTTGGCGATGAAGTGCGACCACCCCCAGTCGATCATCAGGTCGAAGCGCTTGACGCCGCCGAATTCGCCATAAGCGTTGACCGTGCGGACTTCCTTGGCGCCAGCGAACAGGCGCTGCTCCGAGACTTGCGTCGTGCCGGGGGCGATGGTGATCGGCTCGAGCAGATAGTCGGTCTGGAAGCCTTCCTGCTGCACGCCGGGGACCGCCTTGTAGCCGGTCAGATGGGCGTCATAGGTGACGTTCTGCGGCGGCACGAGCACGGTAGCCCAATATTTGTCGGTGAAGCCGAGCCAGCCGCCCTTGGTGCCGGCAAAGTTTTTCTCGCCGATCGCCGGCTTGCGTTCTTTTTCGCGATTGGTCGCTTCCTTGGCGAGATCGGCATAATTGATCTCTTGCAGCCCGACGCTGCTGTCGGAACTGAGAACGCCGATCAGGCCTTCATGCAGAACCGCGTAGCCAGACGTCTTAGGCGTACCGAGGCGAAAGATCTTGCCGTAGGGCTGCAACGCAATGGAAGCGGACGCCTTGTTGTCGACCTCATCCTTGACGGTGAACATATACTTCTCGTCAACCGAGATGGTGCGGCGGAAGACTGCGCCCTGGCCATTGTCGAAGGTCAGCACCACCGGTGTTGCTGGCGTGAGAGTGCCTTGACCTTGCGCGCTCCAGAGGCTGTCGCGGGTCGGCACGGCGATGGTCTGGCCGGCGACGGGGACCCAGCCGAATTCGGCAAAGTAGCTCTCGGTCGCACCGGCCGGTTCAAGCAGAACCACATTCGGGCTCTTCGGCTCGGTCGTTTCCCGGTATTTGGCCAGCACGAGGTCATCGATGCGGCCACCTTTAAGGGTGATCGAACCGGTCAGGCTCGGCGTGTCGATGGCAATGCGCGGAGACAATGCCAAAGCGGCAGCGCGCGACAGCCCCGTGGTGGCCGTACCGCCAACCGATGGCAATGCGCCCGACGCGGGTTGACCGGAAGCCGGCGGCGCCGAAGTGGTGCCATTCGAAGACTGGGCCGAAGGCACGGTCGTCTGCTGTGTTTGCGCCTGGCGGCGGCGCTCCTGCTCCTTCGGCCAGACAAACAGGTACTGCCAACCGAGCAGGACGGCCAACGACAGGACGATCGCCAGGATCATGTTTTTTTGTGAATCGGGATCGTTCATTGGAAGCTCGCGGCTGACGGCGACATAATCGGAAAACTTTCGCAGATGGGCGGTATTGGCGGCACGGCTCACATTAATTAAACGAGCCGTCTGCACGGCTCACATGGACGGACGTAAGCGTCGCGTCAAGCAGTGCGGCAGCACGGCACTTGAATGCGCTGTTATGGCTCGGCAGCGGGCGGCTGTACTGAATGAACGGGAGTAGAAGGTGCGCGCGCCAGACGGGCAACCGCCGTGGCGAAATCGCGGACCAGATCGTCAAACACTCTGTCCAAAGCGGGACGCCGAGCAACGACCACGCAATCCCAGGTGGCCAGTTGAGTGGGAATTTTGACCAGCCGGAGCGCATGCGAAAGGCGGCGACGAATGCGATTGCGTTCGTGTGCGAGACCGATTTTTTTAGTAATTGTGAAACCGAACCGCGTTGAGGTGGAATAAGGGGTCGGTGGCTGATCGCAACTCACGTGGCGTGGCTTACCTTCCAGCACAAACGCCGGGCCAGACCAACGACTACCGTTGCGCAGGCGCAGAAAATCGGCGCGGCGACGGATCGTCGCCAAGCGGGGCCCATAGGGTCGGTGAGCGGGATCCAACGCCATGGCGGGTCTCCGCAGTTCAAAATATTAATAAGTCGCAGCGTTCGCCGAACGTAACTTGCTTCGGCTTAAGCCGACAGACGCTTGCGACCCTTGGCACGACGGCGCGCCAAGACGTTACGACCACCAACGGTCGACATACGATGGCGAAAACCGTGCCGGCGCTTGCGCACGATCTTGCTGGGCTGGTAGGTGCGTTTCACGATACATGCTCCGTCGCGTTCACCCGCAAGACACGCCACATTTCGGGCCGCGTCGCGGAAAATGGTTGCCCGATAGACAAGATTGCCCACCGTCGGGTGCCGGAGGATCAACAGCCGATAGTACGGTAATCGTAGTAGACGCGCGCGCGGGACTAAAATGCCGACGCGCGTCTCAAGCCGAAGCCGATCCGGAGTTCGGTGGCTTATAGTGGGGCTTAACGGTCGCGTCAACGCCAGACCGCGCGACCCGATACTGGGGCGCATGAGTGCGCGATCGCGGTTCGACCCTAATTGGAGGGAATTGTAAGAATAGTATTGCGGTCGGAAGTATTATTGGCGATACTCGACCTATTCTTATGAGATAGTTATTTAGTTCATTAGGCTTTCGACTCGGATGCTGATAGCCGGTTTCATGAAATGCTTTTTAAGTCATTGAAAAAACAGAGGGCGAAGAGGCCGAGCCTGCGGTATCGACCGATAAAAGCGTAGGCCTTCTCGCATGTAGGCATGAAAAATGTGCCGATGGAGAACACTGAGCATAGCCCGAGCGGGTTACTCGCGGGAACGGCAGGAACGGACCCGGTTGCGGCGGCCGGCAGTGATGAACATTTATCGCTGCGCAAAGAACCAAGTCGCGTGCATCGCGATATATTGGATGCCATGGCGCCACCCGGCGTCCTGGTCGACGCACAACTCCAGGTGGTGCATATTGCCGAGGCGGCGCAGGTTTATTTGCGCCCCGTAAATGGGGCTCTGGTTGGCGAACTGGAGCAACTTATTCGCGGCGAACTGAGGGACGAAGTCAGCCAGGCATTGCGGCGCGCCTTCGAGTATGGCGATACGATCCTTTGCCAACCTGTGCGCATCGACTTTGGCGCGGCGACCCGTCGCGTATGCATGCAGGTGCGCCCGGTCGCCGCAAGCGATCGCCACGGCAAGCTGGCGCTGGTGCTATTCATCGATGCCGGCGCGGGCGATGGAACTCGCCATGAGGTGGCACAAGAGCAACAGGAACACAGCCAGCATCTGCTCAAAGTTGCCACGGAAAACTCCGGTGTGGGGTTAGCGCTGGTCGACAGGGACCGCCGTTACGTTTTTGCGAACCGAGCGTATTCGAAGATGCTCACGGGCAATGGAGACCTGGTCGGAAAGCGCGTGCAGGACTTTGTCGATCCCAGCCGGCTTGAAGCGGCCTTGCGACGACTGGATCAAGCGTTCGCAGGCGAGCGACTGGCTTATGAAGAGGAACAAGTCGATCCGAATGGTAAACGCGGCGTATTTTCGATTTCGCTCGAACCCGAGCCGCACAGTAGCCTTGGGGTCGGTTTTGTCGCAGTGGCGGTTTATGACCTGACGCAGGCCCGGTTGGCTACGCAGCGCATCGAAGAAAACGAAGAACGCCTGCGTTTGGCCAACGAGGCTGCCGGCATCGGTACATTCGCCATCAACGCCAAGACCGGACTGGCGTACTATTCGCCGGAACTCACGACAATGCTTGGGATTCCCGGCGCCAACGTGGTCAGTCTGTCGCAAGCTTTTTTACGGGTGCACAGGGACGACCTGGCGCGGGTGCGAGAACTCTACCGGGCGGCGCAGAATCCCCAGGGGGATGGATATCTGCGCATGGATTTCCGTTTTGTCAGACCGGGCGGCGAAGTGCGCTGGTTGACGTGGAACGGGCGCATTCATTTTACCGATGGCCCAAACGGACACGAGGCGGACCGCGTGGTCGGCGTCTGCGTCGACATCACGGAACGGCGGAAGGCAGAGGCGGACTTGGTTAGATCAGAGGCGCGCTATCGCAGCGTCGTGGAAGGCTCGTTGCAAGGGATCATTTTGCAGCAAAACGAAAAGATCGTCTACGCCAACCCTGCGATGGCGCGGATCTTCGGGTACGATCGACCTGAAGAGATGATCGGAAAATCGACGTTCGACGATTTCATCATGGAAAACGAGCGACCCCTGCTGAGGGCGCGAACTGCGGCTGCATTTCGGGGCGAACTATTGGCGCCGCATCCGGGCTGGCGTGGATTTAAACGCGACGGGACGGAAATCTGGATCTCGGCGATGGCGCATCTGGCAGAATGGCAAGGCAAGCCCGCGGTCGTTTCGTTCTACCTCGACATCACCGAGCGCAAACGGAACGAACAACGGCTGAACGAAACGCTCCGCCTGATGAAAGTCGCCTGTACGGCAGGACGCATGGGCACCTGGCATTTTGACGCGACGAGCCACAGACTGAACTATTCCGACGAGGGGCTGGAACTGCTGGGACTGGACAAGGCCAAATGGACTGGCGCCGTCGACAGCGTCGAAGCGGTTGTGCATCCGCATGACATACTTAAGCGCCGGCGTGTGATTGCCGACGCGATCGCCAATCGAAAAGACGTAGACTTAGAGTTTCGGGTGCTGCGTCCCGACGGCAGTGTGCGATGGATGCTGGTGCGCGGCCATGTGCTGACGAACCCCCGTGAAACATATGACGGTCTCGGTGTGATCCTGGACATCACCGAGCGAAAAGCAGCCGAGGAACGGCAGCAAATCCTAATCCGTGAACTCGATCATCGCGTCAAAAATTCACTGGAAAGCATGCAGCTGGTCATGGAACGGTCGCGAGGACAGAGTACGTCGATCGATGAATTCAGGAGTGCGCTAGAGAGCCGGCTGATGTCGATGGCCAATACCCACTCGCGGTTGAGCAAAGCGGGTTGGACCGGTGTGGGGCTTGGCGACATCATCGGCGATGCGCTGAAACCATATTGCGACGATCGCAACATGCAACTCGACGGACCGAAAATCGTGCTCAAGCCGTCGGCGTCGCAAGCCGTGGCGATGGCGGTGTTTGAGCTCGCAATGAATGCGTCCAAGTACGGCGCGCTGAAGAACCCACAAGGGCAAGTGCGCGTCTGTTGGCGACTGGAGGCCAAAGTCCCCGGGCAGCCGCGCTCGCTAGTGATCGAGTGGGAGGAAGCGGGTGGTCCGGTCATTTCGCTGCCGGTCAAGCCCGGGTATGGCACCAGTGTGATCCGAGAACTCGTTCCTTATGAATTGAAGGGCAGCACGAGTGCGTTTGAGGTCCGGGAAAGCGGGGCGTATTGCCGCCTCGAAATCCCAAATCGTTTCGTGCTGCTCAACTAAGAATGTAAAGCGTACGATCAAACAAACTGCGGCGTTATTTGAAATCGCGTGCGGCTGCGACGCGGCGAAGCGTCGACATCAGGGTGGCGCCACCAATCGGCTTGGTCAGCACGCAATCGACACTGGCAGCGACTTCAGGTGACACCTCGTTGCCGGAGATGATGACGACGGGAATGTTGCGTTCTACCAAGGCGGCTATCAGCTCGTAGCTGTCGCTGCCTTGCAGATTGATATCGACCAACGCGAGTTCCGGCACGTGCGAGAGCAGCAGTTCCTCGGCATCGGCAACGTTGGCAGCAGGACCGATAACCTCCATGCCGGAAAGCTCCAACATGGATTTATAGCCCTGAGCGATCAGCCAGGAGTCTTCGATGAGCAGAACGGTGCGGCCTTTGAGAACTTCGTGCGCCACTTCGAGTTTGCCTTGCATACGGAAGCGCCCAGACGCGATACGCTGAGCACTTTCCATTCGTTTCTCAATACCGAAATTTCCGGTCAGGCCAGTCACTGTCAGGGTCACATTAGCCTCCATGCGAATTTTTGCGAAGGGTGCAAAGAGAAAAGGGCCTGCCGATTCGGGGGTATCGACAGGCCCCCAAGTCCCGAGGCGACGGTGTCGGGGGGAGGGGAATGCGCCTCAGGTAACTGAGAAAGGAGATCGATGGCACGTTTTAGAAGGTGTTGGGTGGCTTTGAGCCCCGAACATCCGGGGTTTCATGAGCCAAACTTGCGCCACTCCATTGGAAAATCGCTGATCGCATTTTCGTCGGTGTGAAATGCCTTGACCGCGCGCAAGGCGGCAACGCATTGCGACTGGACCTCTGTCGGAGCCGACTGGTTGACGGCCGCATGTAAGGGTTGTTGCACGCCGAGACTAGCCATCACCAATTCAAGTTCGCTGGTGTGAACTGCTGCCATGATACGCCTCACAAGTGCTGAGCCGCGTTGCAGCTCGCGCAGTTTATGCAGATCGAGGCTCAATGCTACGGTATGAGTGATGGCTTCACAGGTGGCGCCGACGGTACCCGCAAAATCGAAGCCAAAGACGTCGCCATCCGAGAGACGACGAACCATCGACCGGACCTGCCGCCCGTGTTTGCGATGCGCGAGCACTTCGCCGGATTCGATTAGAAAGTAGCTGCGCGCGGGTGCACCCTCGTACACAATCGTCGTGTGGGCGGGAATTGCGATGCGAACCGCTGCCTTCTCCAAAGCCGCGGTAACGCTCAAGTCAGACAGTTGCCCGAATTCGCGATTTATTGACGCTATGTGGAACTTGTGGAGCAACTCTTGCAACCGAACGGCTGACGCGTCGGTCGCTTTATCGACATCCAGCGACCAAGTGGATTGGGACGCGCGGTCGGTACGCAATACGAGTTCGCACATTGATAAGCCCCCAAAGCGGAGAGTTCGATTAAGTTAAGCGAAGATACCCGACACCTCTGACTGTCGAATTTCTGAGTAGAAGCTGCCCGGTGATGAACCTGACCGCTCGCCACGCTGCCACGCCGCGCGTGACGAGACATCTGCGGGGTGCATTCCAGATATTCTGGCGAGACCATTTAGTTCGCTGTCTAGTTCGCTGTGTGCCCTGATCGAAAAACGCTCCCTCCGATAGGTTAACTAATGCCGTCAAAAAGAGCTGTGGAAAAGCTGGAAGGACGACCACTGTCAAGCGGCAGTAGTCGAGTGCGGATGACAAAGCCTTACTCATGGAGCAGGCTCATGACGGCGCCATGTCCAATTTGCAAGATCATGCGGACGCGCTCTAACCTAACTCTTATGAGTTGAGCGGATGACTGATGAGCGGCCGATTGTTGAGAGCCTTTCCCCGTCTGTGAGCCTCGCGTACGCGCGCGCCGGACATGACTTGCGGCAACCTTTGCAGGCGCTGTTGCTGCTGACACATCTGATGGAAATGACCGTGGACCAGGAGCAGCGCGCGAAGTCGGCGCGGACGATGGAAAGGGCGCTGCTGAACCTGCAATCGATGCTCGACAGCCTGTCCGCCACCGCACGTGTCGAGGCTGGAATACTCATAAAAAAAGTTGAGCGGGTCGATCTCGGCGCGGTGGTCGATAAAGCGGTTGTCGCCTTTAAAGCGATGGGCACGGGTTGTGGTGTACGCATTTTGACCTATGGCATGCCGATTGAGGTGCGCACCGACGGCGCGCGGTTGACACAGTTGATCCTTGACCTGCTGCTGAACATCGCCAAATCGGCAGGAGAAGTTGAACTTGACATGAGCGCCGCGCGGACCGCAGCGGAGGCTCGCCTCAAACTCGTGTACAAGGGTGTGGCGCTGGTAACATCGGCGAAACTTGCTACCTTTGTTGAACTCAAATTTGGCCAGGGGGCGGCCGGTGAGGGGGGAGTGGTCGCGGGCCCCGGACTACTAGCCGTCATCGCGGCCCAATTGGGCTGCTCGCTCACCCGGGATGTGGGAGATGGCAAGCAGACCGTTTATCTGACCCTCCCCAAACTCAATGCCGGCATCTAAACTACTGACAATTCGAATTTTTAAGGTCACCGGACGGATTTGCAACGATGTTGCCGGTTCCGCGCCGTATTTCAATTTGGTTCGATTTCATGCGTCTGAACGCGATGCCGCGGGACCGTGTACCGAGACGATACCGTTTAGGGGCAGACGGCAGTCACAAAGGCGCCGAAATAGTGTATTTCTAATCTGCGCCGAATGATCGACGATTATTTTTTGACTTTATATCTTGAACGATTTGCTCACTCGACCGCGGCGGTCGACACCAAGCTGACGGAATTTGCATGGCACGGGATGATGGCACCGGACGGAGAGAACATGCCCGGCAGGGTGTGATCCTTGTTGTAGACGATCACGAACTAATCCGACGCAGCGTGGCCCAACTGCTGGAGCGGGAATTCCCATCGTCGAAAGTGCGGGAGGCAAGCAGCTTTGATGAAGCGCTCGCATTGTCCGCCGATCCGGACGTATTCCTGGCCATCGTCGATTTAACCATGCCGGGGCTGGGTAGCCCACACGAACTTGCGAAGCTGCGCACATTGCGGCCCGAGGTGCGCGTGATCGTGCTGTCGGGTTCGGAAGAGCGATCGGATATCATCGCTGCACTGACCGCGGGAGTGCACGGATATATCGTGAAAAGCGAGCGCAGCGAGACCTTGTTGCGCCGCATCAGACAGGTGCTGGACGGCGAAATCTATGTGCCCGCCAGCATCGCGGACCTGCCTGCGGACGCACCTCGCCCTGCAGTGGCAGCCGAAGCGCTACCGATTGACGCCGACGTGCTGACGCGGCGCCAGCGTGAGGTGCTGCAACTGATTACAGCGGGGATGTCGAACAAGGAAATTGGGCGGGAGCTGAAGGTGGCCGAAGGCACGGTCAAGATGCATGTCGCCACGATACTGAAGGCGATCGGCGCCAACAACAGGGCGCATGCGGCAGCAATCGGTCGCAAATTCATCAGCGCGGCGCCTTGAGCCGAAGCAGACTGGAGAGGTCCGGACGCCGCAGCACGCAACCTGCGATCGTCGTAACGCTGCTTCACGCGAAAACACATTGCGTGAAATCCGATTTTTTGCGCACTGCCCGGACGAGAATTCAAGTAAGTTCAGCGCAACGTACGTGCGCTGGCCGTGTGGCCTGCGGCAAAGGCTCGTTATGAAGATCCCAGATCCCATCAATTTGCCGACCGAACGCATGGCGCCCCTGCAGCGAAGCGTTCCGTTCGTGATCTTTGTGCTGATTACTTTGGCGGTGGTGGCCGGAGGCGCGCATCGCTTGGTGTCGCTCGATGCGGTGCTGGCGGTCCGCGAGCGATTTCAGTCGATCGTCGGGGACCATCGCGGTCTGGCGATTGTCGTGTTCATTGCGGCTTATGCGGGCGTGGTGTCCCTGATGCTGCCCGGATCGATTTTTTTCAGCCTCGTCGCGGGGGCCGTTTTTGGATGGTTCGAAGGCGGATTGATTGCGATGACGGGGGCGACTATCGGCGCCTCGGTCGTGTTCGCAATCGCGCGCACGACCGTCGGGGTGCGGCTGGCGCGACGCGCGGGGCCGCAAGTCGCCAGGCTGCAGGCTGGTTTTTGCGAAAATGCGTTGAGCTACCTGTTGTTCTTGCGGCTCGTTCCGGTGTTTCCATTCTTTGTGGTGAACGTCGTGCCGGCCCTGCTCGGGGTGCGGTTTGGCACCTATCTCCTCGGCACCGTGCTAGGGATCGTACCGGCTTCGTTCGCCTACAGCTCGGCAGGCGCCGGCCTCGACAAGGCCATGCTGGCTGCCAAGGCCGTACAAGCCCAATGTTTGACCGTGGCGGTCGCGGCGGATTGCCCGCTGTCGCTGCAACTGGCCGCACTGCTTACACCGGAAATGCGGATCGCGTTGACGTTGCTCGGCGTGCTAGCGCTGCTCCCGGTCGCATACAATTTTTGGAGGCGTCGAAATGGTTGCTAGCGCACAAAAAAGTACGCCCGTGACGCTTGGACGAGCCGCCGCGCAGAGGTCCTTCGCTGATGGACCGACAACGGCGGCTATAGATCGGTCGGCGCAAACGACGCTGACGCCGGATCTGTGCATCATCGGCGCAGGGTCGGGCGGGCTGTCGGTGGCTGCGGCCGCAGCCTCGCTCGGTGTATCTGTGGTGCTGATCGAAAAGCACAAAATGGGTGGCGATTGTCTGAATTCCGGCTGCGTGCCTTCCAAAGCGCTGATCGCGGCCGCCAAGAGCGCCCAACAGGCGCGGGCGAGCGCTGCATTCGGGATTGAAGCGCGTGAGCCGGTGATCGACTTCAAACAGGTCAGCCGCCATGTCCAGGGTGCAATTAGCGCCGTGGCGCCTAATGATTCGGTCGCACGGTTCACGGCACTCGGCGTGAAGGTGGTTCAGGGAGCCGCACGTTTCGTGGATAGCCGGACGGTGGAGGCCGGCGAGGTGCTGATCCGGGCCAGGCGCTTCGTGATCGCAACCGGCTCATCGCCTGCGATGCCTGCGATTCCGGGCCTGGAAAATGTCCCGTATCTAACCAACGAAACGGTCTTCAACCTCGATCAGCCGGTGGGCCATCTGTTGGTGATCGGCGGCGGGGCCATGGGAGTGGAACTGGCGCAAGCCTACAGACGGCTCGGCGCAAAGGTGACGCTGTTCGAACAGGGACAGGTGCTCGGCCGGGAGGATGCGGAACTGAGTGCGGTGGTTGTTCGCCGGCTACAACGGGAAGGCGTGGTCATTCACGCGGGCTGCATGGTGCGCAAGATTGAAAGCCGCGCCGGCGCGATCGAACTGCAGTTCGGTGAAACGGCTGGTGCGGATACTGGTGTGCAGCTGCGTGGCGTTGCCGGGTCGCACCTGCTGATCGCCGCCGGCCGCAAGCCGAATATCGATGGATTGGGACTAGCCGCCGCGAAAGTTCAGATTGGCGCCCAAGGCATCGTCGTCAACCGTGGGCTAGTGACCTCCAACCGGCGGGTGTTTGCGATCGGCGATGTCATCGGGGGAGCGCAGCTTACGCATGCGGCCAACTATCACGCAGGGATAGTCATTCAACGCGCATTGTTCAGACTACCGCGGAAGATAAATATCGCGGCGATCCCAAGGGTTATTTTCACCGATCCTGAAATCGCGCAAACCGGGATGACCGAAGCAGAAGCACGGATGACGCGGCGGAAGATATCCATCTATCGCTGGCCGTTCAGCGAAAACGACCGGGCACGGACCGAACTCAGCGCTGAGGGCTTGATCAAAATCGTTTGTGACGGTCGGGGCCGGATCCTCGGCGCCGGAATCGCTGGACCACAAGCGGGAGAACTAATCCAGCTGTGGACACTGGCGATTGCACAGAAGTTGAAGATTGGCGCGATGACGCAATGGATTGCCCCCTACCCAACGCTGGGAGAAGTTTCACGACGGGCGGCCTTCGCTGCGATGGCCGCGAAAGCGCGGCATCCGGCCGTACAGATGTTATTGTCGTTGCTGAGAAAGTTCGGCTAGCTCACTGGCGCCCACAACCGGTGCCAGAGACAAATGTGAGATGAAATTGCCTTGGATAAGCGCGTGGACAGTACAAGTGCAATATTGGCCGGTGAGGCCGAGCTTGGCGTTACCGCCAAGAGGGGGAGCTTGTCGGCCAAATTACTGCTGTTGACTGTTCTTTTCGTGATGCTGGCCGAAGTTTTCATCTTCGTGCCGTCGCTCGCATTCTTCCGGCTCAACTGGATGATCGACCGACTAAATCTGGCACAAGTGGCTGCGCTGGTGGCAGAGGCTGCGCCCGATGGCGATCTGCCGGAGATGTTGCGCAACGAGCTATTAAGTTCGGCGCAGGTGCGCATGGTGGCTTTAAAGCGCAATAATCAGCGACGGCTCATCCTCAGCTCACCGCTGGACACACCCGTCAGCATGACGTTCGACCTAAGAGGCGACAGCCGGACGACAAGCATCCGGCGATCGCCCGGCCATCTCTATGAACTCATCCGTGACGCCCTAGTGGTGTTCACAACGGACCCACAAAGCCACATCCGCGTGATCGGACAACCGGGCATGGGCGCTGGCGAGGTTATCGAAATCGTGATGCCGATGGCGCCGCTCAAGCAGTCGATGGTTCAACATGCACTCAATGTGATGGGCCTGTCGATCGTCATCTCACTGCTCACAGCGGGTGCAGTCTATCTGACGCTCAACAGGTTGCTGGTCGTGCCGATGATGCGACTGACGGAAGCCATGGTCCGCTTCAGCGCACGGCCCGAAGACGCCAGCCGGATCGTGGTGCCATCGGGGCGAAACGACGAGATCGGGCTGGCGGAGACCGAACTCGCACGGATGCAATCTGAATTGCATAGTACGCTGGCGCAGAAGAGCCGACTGGCGGCGCTCGGACTGGCCGTAAGCAAGATCAACCACGACCTGCGCAACCTGCTGGCAAATGCGCTGCTGCTGTCGGACAGATTAACCAGTCTGCCAGACGAACGGGTCCAACGGTTCGCGCCGAAACTCATCGAGTCGCTCGATCGAGCGATCAAATTCTGCAACGAATCGCTGCAGTTCGGGCGCGCTGCCGAGCCAGCGCCGAAGCGTTCGATGGTGGGATTGCAGGCGCTGGTTTTCGAAGTCGGGGAAGGGCTGGGGTTGCAGGCTAATGGGTTGATCGATTGGCAAGTCAACATCGACGATAAATTAATGGTCGATGCCGATCGCGATCAACTCTACCGCGTGCTGTCCAATCTTACGCGCAATTCCGTCGACGCCATATCAGCGATGACCAAAGCCGAGCCGAGTAAGGGCATGGCGTTCGTGCGCCTGAGCGGCAAACGTACCGGCCGGACGGTGGAGATCGATCTGATGGACAATGGGCCGGGGTTGCAACCCCGAGCCCGCGCGAGCCTGTTCCAACCGTTCCAGGGCTCGACTCGGCGCGGTGGAACTGGACTTGGGCTTGCCATTGCTCAAGAAATCGTCGCCGCGCATGGTGGCCAGATTGCGCTGGTCGACGTGGAGGACGGCACGGTTGCCGGCGGTGCGGGCGCGCATTTCCACATCGTCATTCCCGACCGTAGCGGCTGAACATCCCGACCTTTTGGTAAATTTACATTAACCATTTCGCAAAAATCGGGGTGCCTTTTGCCAAGCAACCCCTGTAGGGAGCCCGGGTTGTACAGTTAACCGGGGCCGGGCCAGCTGATCGCAACTGTGGTTAGGGTGGATCGGTAAGCCTGCAGGAGTTCGATTATGAAAAGATTTATTGTAGCGATTGTGATGGCGACTGCCGGGTTTGTCGGCGTCGAGCCGGCCCGCGCCGACAGCGAGAGCTGGGCCGAAGGCTTTATGGGCGTTGCTAAAGATTCCGATGGTCCGGCTGCGCGGGCGCGCGTCAGAGTGGCATCGCTCAACCCAGACGAGATAGAGACCGGCGGCGCGCCAACGAGGGCCAAGCGCACCAAAGTAAGCGCGCCGGAAGATCGGCCGCAAACCCGCCGGACCCGTGTCGCCAGCCTTAACGCATCGCGATCGGACGCAACTCCTGAACGGGAGCGGCCGCGCCGTAGCCTGTCAGGTGGTTCGGTCAATTGGACTGCCGATGCCGGCTGCCTCAATGGCACGCTGCGGGGCATCATGCGGTCGCTGGCCTCTAATTTCGGCCCCGTAACGGTGAACTCAACCTGCCGAAGCCGGTCACATAACGCTTCAGTCGGCGGTGCCCCGAAGTCGTATCACTTGCAAGGTGAAGCGGTCGATTTCCGCGTACATGGCAGCGTGTCTGCAGTTTATGCCTCGCTGCGTGACAACGGTAGCGTGGGCGGTCTCAAGCACTATGGCGGCGGGCTATTCCACATCGATACGGGCCCGCGCCGCAGCTGGTGAATAGCTGACGGCCATGAGGCCATCGGTTTGGAGCGGTTCTACACGCCGAACCGCTTCACACTTCGGCTAAACCGCGCTCCATGACTTTGAGCGGTTCTACACGCCGAACCGCTTCACACTTCGGCTAAACCGCGCTCCATGACTTTGAGCGGTTCTACACGCCGAACCGCTTCACACTTCGGCTAAACCGCTCTAGGATCTCCGTAGGTCAATTCTGACACTCGGAAGTGTGCCGTTCGCAATTTTGAACGGACTTCAGTCGGAGGTGATTGACGACGTGGGTCGGATTGTCCGACTTGCGGTCAGAGCGGCGGAGAGGCGGATGGCAGGCGCGCGACAGGCGCTGCTGGTGGTGTTGTTTGTTCTGGCTGGCATCGCACACGGTGCAGCGGCGACCGCGGATCTGCGCATTGGCGTGTTGTCGGAACCTACGTCTATCGATCCACACTTCCATAATCTAACGCCCAACGATAGCGCGTTATCGCATATTTTCGAGCGACTGGTAGCGGCGGACGAAAAGGGCGAACTCATCCCCGCCTTAGCCCAATCGTGGAGCCAACCCGACGACAAGACTTGGCGAATTAAGCTGCGTCCCGGAGTGTTGTGGCATGACGGCGCGCCGTTTACGGCCGACGACGTGCTCTTCACTTTCGAGCGGGCACCGGCGGTCCCCGACAGCCCGTCGAGTTATGCGTCCGCCATTCGAGGCCGCACGGTTCGCAAGATCGATGATCTGACGATCGATATCGTGACGGAACTGCCCGATCCGCTGATGCTCAATAACTTGTCGCGCATCATGATCGTCTCGCGCGGACGCGGCAAAAATGCGAAAACGGCAGACTATAATTCGGGCAAGGCGGCGATCGGGACCGGGCCCTATAAATTTGCCGAATTTGTTCCGGGCGAGCGATTGGTGGTCGTGCGCAACGACGCCTATTGGGGGGACAGACCACGCTGGGACCGCATATCGCTCAAACAGATCGCCGATGATGGGATGCGCGTTGCCGCGTTGGTAGCTGGCGATGTCGACATGATCGAAGACGTGCCGACGGCGCAAGTCAATCGCCTCAAGGAAGATGCAAAACTGGAAGTGGTGCAGGCGGTGACGCAACGCGTCATCTATCTGCATATGGACCAATTTCGCGACTCTACACCGTACATCACCGGCAAGGACGGAGCCCCGCTCGCCAATCCGCTGCGCGACGCTAAGGTCCGGCTGGCGCTGTCGAAGGCCATCAATCGAGATGCGATCGTGGCGCGGGTCATGGGCGGCGCCGCAATCGCTGCCGGCCAATTTCTGGCACCGGGATTTTTCGGAACATCCAGTATATTGAAGCCAACGGCGTACGACCCGGAAGGCGCACGAAAGCTGCTTGCGGAAGCCGGACTGGCGCAAGGTTTCAAATTGACGCTACATTCGCCAGCGGGACGTTACGCCAACGACGTCAAAGTGGCTCAAGCCGTAGCACAGATGCTGCAGCGCGTCGGGATTGATACGGTCGTCGAGGCACTGGCGCCGGGACAGTTCTTCGCGCGTGCCACCTCTGGCGATAAGGGGAAACCGGAATTTTCGGTGATTCTGGCCGGTCGCAGCTCCGGGACGGGCGAGTCGTCCGACTCGCTCAATGCCTTAGTGCATACCGTCAATCCGGCCACCGGGGCTGGCGCGGCCAATCGCGGCCGGTACTCCAACCGCGACGTCGATACGTTGATTGAAGGAGCGCAGGGCACGATCGACGATGCCAAACGCGCGCAATTGCTGGGCCAGGCCAGCCTGCTGGCCATTTCCGACACGGCGCTGATTCCGATCTACTATCCGGTGCAGACCTGGGCGCTCCGCAAAGGCTTGACCTATAAAGCACGTGCCGATGAATTCACGCTCGGAACTGGTGTGCTCGGCGACTGAGTTGTTATGGTTTTAGGTGTGTCGCAGAACGAAGGCACCGCATCAGTGCAAAGTTGGGCGCTGTGCGGGACGGTTGATATCGGCAGGCAAATGAGAGTTGCCAGGCTCGAAAAACGACCAGATCGGTATGCCGAACAGATGCGCTAGACGCGCCAGCAGTGCGGCGACCGGTCTTTCCAGGCCAGCTTCAATTCGAAAGATGCGATCGAGGTCAGCATTCACTCGAAATGCCAGATCGCCTGCAGAAAGTTGCGCCACTTCGCGCAAGCCGGCAATTCTTTTTCCAACGAGGACGTCGATAGTTGCACTCATGACTGCGACCCAACACGAATTTGCGACTTTCCAACATCGCTGATTGCACACGATAAGTAAACGTGACTCTATTGTAGGGTTGTATCCGTGTCTTTCTAAGGGTTTCTCAGAGACAGCACTTGGCAGGGGATTGATCGTGTCCGGCGCACCATCGGGCTATGCCGAAAACGTTCTGGCGCAACCGCGGACCGGTGTGCCATTTCTCGAATCGTTCCGCGTTGTGCACGGTCCGCCGGGGTTGCTCGGCCGCTTCTTCATCAGCGCGGACGAGCGGCTGCGCGAGCGCGGCATGACGCTGCAGTTCATCCCGTTCGACGAGTTGACGGGCCTCAGCAAGCGGAACGCCGACAGCTGGGGCTCTTTCAATCCTATGTTCGACCCAGGCTTTGCCGACATACCCAAGGGGTCGATGTGCCTGGCGGCCTTCGACAAACACGGCAGCATTAAAATCTGCATTTGCGGCAAGCCGTTCGACGCGCGGACGGAGTCGTTCGCAGATCTCGTCAACAGCGGTCGATTTGCCTGCATTCGCCGCGACCGCAACGTCGACCAGATAGAAACACAGATCACAGCTCCCTTCGCGTACGAATTGAAGGGATTGTTGAGTTACGCCGGCGCTGTTTGGGTGCATCCTGACGAGCGTGGCGACCGCTATGCGTCGATCTTCGTGCATATCGTGAATGCGTGCATGATGACCTTGTGGGACCCTGCTCATCTGCTCGGATCGGTTCCGAATACGACGATGGGTACGGGACTTTATCAGCGATATGGCTATTCCCATTCGATATCTCCGCTGATCATCACTGCCGCCGGCAAACAAGTGGCTGATCTAGCGATCATCCATATTTCGGCACACGATTTTATCGCTGGATTAGCTATTTACTTGGACGAGATCTGGCCGAAGTTCGATGCTGCTGTCGCATCCCGAAACCGATAACAGTCGACAATTATCGCCGTCATAGGTGAGTGGTACAGAAGCGCGCCAGTAGCGCGTTCGCATATCGCCGATGCGCGGCCAGCAAATAACGGCATCGACGTCCTCGAACTTCGGCTGATTGTTACGGGCGACATCGACAAACAGATTCTGCACCCAATCGCGGTATTCGGTATCGCTGACATCGGCGAAATTAAAGGTTCGACATTGGCGCAACAGGATCGGATCGAGCGGCGGGTAGCCATCGCCGATATCGACAGCCGTCATTTGCCGCGAATTCATCTCCACATCGACAATCGTCCAGCGACCGTTATAGGTCCGATCGAGCGCAATATGTCTTTGGTCATCGGAACAGCTTTCACCGAGCGCGGGCTGAACGACATCGACAGTGTCGCGCCAGCGACCTTCAGCCGAGCGTGAAGGACGCGATAGGAGCCTGGCGCAGCGCGGCGTTATCTTAAGAGTGCGCTTGTCCATCAAATGACACAGGAACGAGATCGCCACACGACACGGCACGGGACGCTCGATATGCCAGACACTATCGAGCCAAGAAACTACGATCTGTGAATGTTCACGGTCGAATAGCCAATAGAGGAGCGTTGATATGGCACGGTCCGCCATGATGTCCGGACGGCAGCGAATGTGAACCGTTCCAGTGTGGACCGCGATGCCGACATGGCCAATATTTTCGATGGCATAATTTTCGATGTGTGCGCCGCCAGTCGTGTAACCGAGAGTTCGGGTCAGCGCCGCCGACCCCGACTTAAATAATTCGCCGAAATCATCAATGATCCAGTGTCCCATGACATCTCCCCGTGCAAAGCCGGGCGCATCCGGCTGCATCACAAGCGGGTTGGAGATCCCGACCCTTTGCTTGGTGCGTTGGTCACTATGCAAATAGCGTGACAAATCATCGCACCGCTTTACAGATGAGTGATCACAGATTTGTGAGTTGGGGATTACTTCGCGGGGTTGCGTCGCGCGAGATCCGCTAATCTGAAGCCGGCATTCTGGGCTTCGGCTTCGTCACAGAACCAGCGATCGCCGCGACTGGTGCGCATACTAGCTTCCGGATAACCGGAGTTCCATGGCATCAAGTAGGTCTTGGATTTGCCGCTGACGCGGCCTTTGATCGGGCAGCCGTCAGGCGATTTGCTTTTGGCCGTGGTCCAGATTTTGGCCCGATAATCTGCGGGGCGCTCCGCGTCGCCAGACCATAGTCCATTGCCCGCGCGCCGCGCTTCTGTTTCAAGCGCCGCGTAGCCGCCGAAGTAGCTGGCGGTTGAAAAGACATGGCCGTCCTTGACCAGTTCGCCAGCGACATCGCGACCATCGACGGTACAGCTCGCTTCGGTGCGGCCGAGCACATCCGGGCCACCTTGCGTGATGCAGCGGAACGACTTGGTGCGCGACAAGCGCTCCAGCGCCGCAACCGCCATTTCACCGCAGCGCCAAGGTTGTTTGGTGGAGCGGACGCATGTCTGCTGGCGATCCGGCGCCTCGATACCTGATAGATGCAAGAGCCGACCCTGAAGCCTTATCATTTCGCCGGAGAGAACCGTTGGTCGGCCTTCCAGAATGTTTGCCGCTCCTTCTGTGGTCGAATTCGCGCGTTGACTGGTGCCGACGCCGCCAAGCCCATTGATGGCCCCGCCCCAGGCAAACCAGCCCAATGCCAGAGCCAGTGCCACGGTTGCCGCAACAGGCAGCACCGTTGCCGGCACGCGCCCGCCAAGACTGACGGGGAATCGAAATCGTCCCTGCGGCGCGACGGACATCAGCAGCGGAGCAAGCAGGGCTAGCAAGCAAAGTCCGAGACCGAGCGGCAGCAAGGCTTCCGCATCGCGGGCGACGGCAAACCAGCGATAGACGCCAGAAAATAGCGCCGCACTGCCGCATAGGCCTAGCGGGACCGCGACGGCCGGGCGCGCGACGGTCTGGCGCCACGTGTAGGCGGTGGCGCGCCAGCTGCTGCCGGCGGCACTGGCGACACCGTGGACGGCGGCATCGCCTGCCGCCTTTACCTGTCCTGCCGCCACTCGTCCAATATCTTCCAGGCGGGCGCGGCGCTGGTCGCGACGCAGCTTGATCGTGGTGCGAACGTACTTGTGCCAATCGAAGCCATCGACATTCTTGCGCCGGAAAAACATTCGAGCTTCCCCGCTTTGATGGGATCTGTTGGGCCATTCGCGACGAACAGCCGATACACTTAGCACACATAACGCCGTTGCAGGCGCGGTCAACGGCACCGCTCCCAATGGCGCCGAAAAATGGCAGTCTCATGCACAGTGGCGAAAAATCGTCACTACCGTGTCACAGACGTTTGCGCAAAGGCACCGGTACAGCTAAACACTGAACGACTGTCATCGAAGCGCCGCCGCTTCGTTTTCAGTTGATTTACAACGCTAATCGTCCACAGGGGCAACAGCATTTGCCCGGGATCTTCGCCATGACCGAAAATGTAATTGAAAGCGCCGTCGGCGAGCTTGAGACCGGCCTGCCGGATACCGAGAACCCGCGCAACGTGTGCGCGATAACGGGTTTGCCAAATCGCAAACGTGACCTCACTCCGCTTGACGCGGTGCGGCCCAGTCTCGCCGATCACATCCGCAAAGATCACCCGGGACTTGGCGGTGACTCGCTTATATCTCAGGCGCAGCTCGCCAAATATCGCATGCAGTATGTCGAAGATCTGCTGGAGAGCGAGCACGGTGAATTCACCGAGCTGGAGCGACAGGTGGCGAACAGCATCGCCAACCACGACACCATTGCCGAAAATGTAGAAGACGATTTCGAGGAAGAGCGGACATTCGGGCAGCGCGTGTCGGATCATCTCGCGTCGTTCGGTGGCAGCTGGGCCTTTCTGATCGCGTTCGGCGTCGTGCTGTTCGTGTGGATCATCATCAATCTGGCGGTGGGCGAGAAGCGGGCTTTCGATGCCTACCCTTTCATTCTGCTCAATTTGATCTTGTCGTGCCTGGCGGCCATCCAGGCGCCAATCATCATGATGAGCCAGAAGCGGCAAGAGGCCAAAGACAGGCTGCGGGCGCTTAACGACTACCGGGTGAACCTCAAGGCCGAGCTGGAAATCCGGCATCTGCATGAAAAGCTGGACCATTTAATTTCCAAGCAGTGGCAGCGGCTCGCGGAGATCCAACGCATGCAACTTGAGATCATGCAGGAAAAGCGGTTGAAAAAGTAAACGAGTTGTTTCCGATTTTCCGTTACCGCATTGATATGCCGATACTCCTGGCACGGACTTTGCTGCTGGTGAAGGGTTTATTTGCCTTCTTCGAGGTAGTGTCGGGCGGACGCTGCGCCGGGAGAGGCGCTGCCCATCTGCAGGAGCGAAGTCGTGAAGAAACTATCAATCGCCGCGGCGCTGCTCGGCGGGGGTGCTGCGTTGTATCTAGCGAGCGGCGGCAGTACAGGAAAGTCCGCGCTTGAATTTACTAAACCCGCGCCGCCACCTGCCGCCACCTTCGACCTCAGGCCGGGGTTGTCGACGGTGAACGTGGCGCTGCCGGTGGATCTCGCGCCGCTGGCCAAACAGGTCGACGCGACCTTACCGGAACTGTTGGCGACCGTGCGGGACTGGCTGCCGGATGCGGCTTGCGCGCAGCGGGGCGGTGTGCGTGGCTATGAGTGCAATGCGGCCAAGCTCGAAGGTACGGTGACGCGCAACGGACCGGTCGAGCTTAAAGTCGAGCCGAATGGCCTGCGGTTGGTCGTGCCGGTCAAATATGAGTTGTCGGCAACTGGCATCGGCTGGGCCAGCACGCTGACCGAAAGCAAGAGCGGCGAAACGACGACCGGCGTTTCTTTTGCAGTCGCATTCGGTCCCAATAACGTGCTCGACGTGACTGTGCATGATGACACTGCCAACAGAGCTGCAGGGATCGCTTTACTCAAAGGCGCCGCCAATATCGGTCGGCTGATCGAACCACGCGTTAAGCCGGCCATGAAATCGGCCGAAGCGGATTTGCGACGTAGCCTGGCAGCGTTGCCGATCAAGGCTGCCGTCAATCGCGTGTGGTCGGTTTTGTCGGCGCCGGTAGAACTCGGCGAAGGCGCGGGATTGTGGCTTAAGAGCGCGCCCGATTACTACACGACCGGGCAATTCGCCGAAGTCGGCGGCAGATTGAGCTACCAGATCTCGATCGCCGCACGAGTTGCCGTGGTCGAAGGCAAACGGACAATGGCGGGCGCCACAAAGAGGCAGCCCATCCGTTCACTGGATGCGCCGCCGGTACGCGCCACGGTTCGGTTGGCGTTGCCGATCGATTTGGAGGCCATTCGACAAGCCGTCGAGACGACGTTCGTGACGGAGCAAGTGCTGGAGAGCCGAGTCGACCGCTTCACGGACCCAGTCAAAGTGAAAGTACGCGGCACGCGCGTCTATCCGGCGCTGCGCCAGATCGGTTTGGAACTCGATGTCGAGGCGACTTCGAACAAGGGCAAAACATACGCCGGCAAGCTCAATCTCGTCGGGCGCCCCGTCATCGACGTGGCCGGCGGCACCGTGACACTGACGGACGTGACGTTCCCGATCGTGGCAACGCGCGACGCCAACGGCCGTGGCGTCGGACCGGTCAGCGACATGCCGCGACTAGGCGTCGAACCGTTCGCCAGCATGTTCGCAAAGTCAGCACGGCTTGATGTCTCACGGCCGCTCAGTGAAGCGCCGCGGCGCTTGGCGCACTTGGCCAATCGGCGGATTGGCGACGACCTCACTCTCACCGGTCAGTTTACTGAGGCTATTCCGGTATCGTTCGAATTGGCCGTTGACGGTGCCTGGTTGCTCATCGACGTAGTCGGTGATGTCGCCTTCACCTACGAGAGCACTACGGAAGCCACGGCGGCTGCGAACATGCCTGGCCAAAGTGAGGGCGCATCGCTGGTGGCGACGGTTCCCCCGGTTGCCGCCCTCAGGCCAATTGCTGCGGCCGCCGGTGGCGCCGCTATCGCCGCAGTGGCATTGCACGGCGATGGACGCGCAAAACATGCCTCACAACAGGGTCCGTCGAAGCCGACGACGACTGCGCGGAAGCCGGCACCTGCGGCCAGGAAAACGCTTGTAGCAAAGGCCAATCCTGGGTTGACGCCGGCGGCTGTCGTGGCGGTTCAAACGGCGCCGAAAATCGCGATGGTTCCAGTGCTGCGATGATCGCATCTGAGATCGGCGCGACGTCAGGCGCCGAGAATATCGGGTAGCTTGAGGCGTTGAACCTTGCCGGACGGCCCCTTCGGCAAGTCGGTGACGACATGCCAGCGGCTGGGCGTCTTGTACTTGCCGAGCTCGCGCACGCAGAAGTCGGTCATATCCGTTGGGTCGAAGACAGCGTTTGGCTTCAGAATGACAGCGGCGGCGATTTCCTGACCATAGTTTGCATCGGCGATGGCGAAGGCGGCGGCCTCGAGGACGGCGGGATGGCGGAGCAGCGCTTCGTCGATCTCGCGCGGGGCGATGTTTTCGCCACCCTTGATGATCAGTTCCTTGAGGCGACCGGTGACGAAGTAGAAGCCGTCCGCATCGCGGAAGCCCAAATCACCCGTGCGTAACCAGCCGTCGGCGTCGATGGCTTTGGCAGTCAAGTCGGGCGCTTTGAAATAGCCGGTCATGACGTTGGGCCCGCGCAGGACGAGCTCACCGGTTTCGTGGGCCCGCAGGTGGCGCCCTGCTTCATCGATGACGCCAGCTTCGACGCCGCACGGCAAACCTGGGCTGCCATAGCGGCGGCGGTCATCGTGCGGATTGCAGAACACAGTGGAGGCGCACTCGGTCATGCCCATGGCCTCGATCACCGGCACGCCGAAGCGGGCCTCGAATGCCTTGTGCTGCTCGGGCGGCAACGGTGCGGACGCCGAACGGCCGAAGCGCAGTCCGGGGAATTTTCGCGTCTCGGGCGTCTCGGGCGTATTGAGCAGATAGGCGATGATCGTTGGCACCATGTTGATCCACGTGCAGCGAAATTGTTCGACGAGATCCCACCACTGGGTGGCGGAAAATCGGTGCGGCGCGACGATGCTTCCGCCGGAGAGGAATGGCGCCAGCGTGGCGATGACCTGGCCGTTGATATGATAGAGCGGCAGCGAACTCAGCACGCGATCGTTGGCAGTGAGGCTGTGCCAGCTTGCAACAGCGCGGGCAGCTGAGAGCAGGTTGGCGTGGCTCAGTAGCACGCCCTTCGGCATGCCGGTGGTGCCTGACGTATACATGAGAAGTGCAGTATCGCCCGTCGTGACACGATGCACTGGGGCATGCCGCGACGGCTCAAATTCCTCAAACAACCGGAGCGCATCGATATCGATTTCGTGGGTATCGGGGGGATCGTTCAGTTCGCTGATGGCTTCGGCCAATTGTGCGCGATGCGCCGCGCAGGAGAAGACCAGGCGGGCACCGCTATGGGCGATGACGGCCGCCAACTGACCGCGCTGCGACAGCAGGTTGAGGGGTGCCACGACGTAGCCCGCGCACATGAGCCCGAGGAACAGAGCTGCCGTTTGCGTGCCGTTGTGGAGATGCAGGGCAATCGTCGCACCCCGCTCGATGCCGCGGTAGTGCAGAAAGGCAGCCAGCCGGTCGGTTTGATCGGCGAGAGCGCGATAGGTCAGCACGTCGCCGGTTTCCGGCGCCAGCGCGAGCGGTGCAGCGGGCTGGCGCATCGCATGGCCGGCAAGCACAGACTGCAGAGTGGCTGACACTTCCGTCACTTGCCGTAACGCTTGAGGTAGGCGCCCAGCACATCCTCGACGGATGGCACATGCTCGGGGATCGGCCGTGCGATGCGGGTGATGTTGAGGTAGTTACGATAGTTCATATTATCGGAAAAGCTGTTGCCGCCCCAGGTGCCGCAGCCCATCGAGAGCGAGAACGGCAAACCGTTGTCAAAGCTGCCGCCGGTGGCGATGGCATGCGCCTGATTGACGATGACACGGCAGACCTTGAGATGGAGACCAAGATATTCGGCCTGCTCGGGTTTGTTGGAGTGCAGGCTGACGGAATGGCCGGCGCCCTGGAAATCGTAGATTTGCGCCACGATGGCGGCCGCGTCGGCGAAGTCCTTGGCGCGGTAAACGGCGAGCACCGGCGACAATTTTTCGCCGGAGAACGGATGAGCGCGGCCAACCCCATCTTCAGCGACCATGAGGAATTTTGCGGCGGCGACGGCTGGGCGGGTGAGATCGCTGGCTTTGGCTATCGTGGCGGTGGATTGCGCAATGAGGGTTGCCGACAACTTACCACCGGGCCAAAGCGCGGCCTGCAATTTTACCTTTTCCGCGGCATCGAGCATCACGCCGCCGGCGCGGCTCAACGCGGCGAGCGTGGCGTCGTAGACTGCGGCGTCGATGATGACGCTGTTCTCGGAGGAGCAACTGGTGGCGTTGTCGAAGGTTTTGGAGCGGGCGATCTTGTCTGCGGCATCATCGAGGTTGGCTGATGCGTCGATGATGCTGGCGACGTTGCCGGCACCGACACCGAAGGCCGGGGTGCCGCTGGAATAGGCGGCGCGGATGTTGGCTTGCGAGCCGGTTGCGACGATGAGATCGGCCTGACGCATCAGGGCATGCGTGGTGTCCTTGGTAACGGGTGCGGGTAACATTTGCACGAGGTCGTGGGGGGCGCCGATCTTGTCGAATTCGGCGTGAATATACTTCAACAGCAGCGCGCAGGTGCTGTAGCCCTTCGGCGACGGCGCGACGATGATGGCGTTGCGGCCTTTGAGAGCGTTGATGATCTTGTTAGCCGGCGTGGCGCCGGGATTGGTCGACGGCGTGATGGCGGCGACAACGCCAGCGGGGCGCGCGATTTCGGTTATTCCGGTCGCGGTATTCGCGGATATGATGCCGACGCTGTCGGCACCTTTGAGGTCGCGCAACAAGCCAAGGGTTTTGCGATGATTCTTGGTGATCTTATCGTCAACATTGCCGAGGCCAGTATCGGCGACGGCCAGTTCCGCCAGCCGTCGATTGCGCCCGGGCTCCATAATGGCCCAGCCGGCGGCAGCGACCAGTTCATCGGTCTGCGCCTGATCGTAGGTGTCGATTTTATGCTGAGCTGATCTGGCACGAGCGATCAAGCCCGCGACTATCTGTTCGGCTGGGTCGGCGGGCAATATTAGTTTTGAATTGACCATTGGATTTCACTTCGAAACACAGATTGTTGAGCATGCGTCGACACAACTCGCCCGCGCCGCAGCGTATTGCGACAATGCCCTCTGGTGGTCAAGCCGCAGCGGGGACCGCACCTTCGAAGCGACGGCCGGGATGCATGGTGAAGGCCAACACGGCGCCGAGCAGCAACAAGCCCATGGAGGCAATGAACGGATAATCCCAGCGGCCTGTCGTGTCGATGATCCAACCGAAGACGACGGGCGAGATCATGCCGGCGATGCCGAAGCCAAAATTCATGAAGCCGGAAGCGGTGCCGGCGTAGTCGGGGGCGATGTCCATCGGCACGGCCCAGATCGGCGCGACGATGAGCTCGGCGAAGAAGAATGCGCCGCTCAGGCAAATCGCCACCGTGACGAGATCGTGAACGAAGAGGATTGGCAGGGTGAAAGC
The DNA here is from genome assembly GCA_025351355.1 of Hyphomicrobiaceae bacterium. GTDB lineage: Bacteria > Pseudomonadota > Alphaproteobacteria > Rhizobiales > Hyphomicrobiaceae > JABFRJ01. The sequence continues at coordinate 19,676 of JANXWC010000256.1, read as the reverse complement.
GAAGGCGCCGAGAAAGCCCAGCACGATAACGCTGACGCGGGCGGTGGCGACATTGCCGGTGCGCTTCAGGATCTGGTCGGACAACAGGCCGCCGACGGTGTCGCCAACGACGCCGGCAAACAGCACGGCGGCAGAGAAAAATGCTGCATTCTTCAAATCCAGTTTGTAGTCGTGGACGAAGAATGACGGCATCCAGCTGATGTAGACCCACAATGTCCAGCCATAGCAGAAATCCGTGAGGGTCACCGGCAGCATGCGTTTGAGCAGGGCTGCCCACGGCGTTTTCACACCCTGCAATCGCGGCTTGACTACTGGCAAGACAGCCAGTTCGGCGGCGGTCATGCCGGTGTGCGATTTCGGATCATCGCGGAAGTACCACCACCAAAGTGCCACCCAAAGGAAGCTGAGTGCGCCGACGATGACAAACGCCAGACGCCAGGAATACAGCGCGATCAAGCCGGCGAACAGCGGCGGCGTTATCGCATTGCCAAAGCGCGCGAACGAATGGGTGATGCCTTGGGCCCAGCCGCGCTTGCTGGCCGGCATCCAGGCGGAGAGCGCCCGCGTCGCTGTGGGAAATGCCGCGCCCTCACCAATGCCGAGCAGCACGCGGGCGGCAAACAGTGACGTAAGTCCCTCAATAAAGCCGATCAATATCGTTGCCGCCGACCAGATAGTGCCGCAGAGAACCAGTGTCCAGCGAGCGCCCATTTTGTCGCCGACCCATCCGCCTGCGATCTGGAAAAATGCGTAAGGGTAGGCGAACGCGGAGATGGCCCAACCGAAATCCTTGTTGGTCAGGCCGAGCTCTTTCTGAATGAGCGGGCCGGCGGTGGCGATATTGACGCGGTCGATATAGGTGACCAAATACATCAGGCAGACAATCAACAGCACGATGTTGGATGCGCCTATGATGCGTGCCCGTGCCATTGGTGGTCCTCGAAGCTTGCTGCGGCTTTTGGCAAGGTGCCTGCTCGGCGTGTTTACTACAACCTCGATTTTTGCGGTATGAAAACTAAGTCGCGGCCCCGGGTCAGCAAATTTTACCGATTTGCAAGCTTACTGAGAAGGCGTAACTGCATGCATATTGTCGGGGTTTCACCAACTACGTTTCCTGATAGCCAAGGCGGGGCGGGCCGATCCCACGTATCAAATCCAACAGGTTACGGATCATTTCGATGAAGACGCAGGTGTGTATCGTCGGCGGGGGCCCCTCGGGTCTGCTGTTGTCTCAACTGCTGCAGCGCAACGGCGTCGACACTGTCGTGTTGGAAAGACAAACGCGCGATTACGTGCTCAGCCGTATTCGTGCGGGGGTACTTGAGCAGGGTTTTACGCGACTGCTGCGCGAGGCCGGGTGCGGCGAGCGAATGGACCGCGAGGGCGAGGTGCACCACGGTTTCCACATCGCGCACCAAGGCAGGATGGACCGTATCGACCTGACGGCGTTGACTGGCGGCAAGTCGGTGATGGTCTATGGTCAGACGGAGCTGACGCGCGATCTCTACGAGGCGCGAGATCGTCTGGGTGGCCAGGTCGAGCACAGCGCGGCCGACGTGGCGCTGCATGATCTCACATCAACCAAGCCCTACGTCACCTATAAACGCGGTGAGCAAACGCTGAGGGTTGATTGTGATTATGTGGTGGGGGCGGATGGATATCACGGTGTCAGCCGCAAATCGATCCCGAGCGAAGTGCTTCAGGAATATGAGCGGGTCTATCCGTTCGGGTGGCTCGGCGTGCTGTCGCGGACCAGGCCGGTATCGTCGGAGTTGATCTACGCCAATCACGAGCGGGGTTTTGCGTTGTGCTCCTTGCGATCGCAAATTCTAAGTCGCTATTACGTGCAGGTGCCGCTGAGCGATTCGGTGGAGCAGTGGAGCGACGATGCATTTTGGGATGAGTTGAAACGCCGGCTTCCTGCCGAAATAGCTGCCAATCTGATTACCGGCCCGTCGATTGAGAAAAGCATAGCGCCGCTGCGCAGCTATATCGCCGAACCCATGCGATATGGGCGGCTTTTACTTGCAGGTGACAGCGCACATATCGTGCCGCCAACCGGCGCGCGCGGACTCAACAGCGCCGGCTCCGATGTCTATTACCTGTTCGCTGGCCTGGTGGATTTTTATCGCAAGGGCAGCGCTGCGGGATTGGAAAGCTATTCGCAAAACGCACTGGCGCGCAATTGGAAGGCGCAACGCTTCTCGTGGTGGATGACCAGCCTGTTGCATCGCTTTCCCGATAACTCGCCCTACCAAAATAAATTACAGCTGACGGAGCTTGAATATTTGTTCGGCTCGACGGCCGCGCAACAAGCGCTGGCTGAGAACTATGTGGGGTTGCCGTACTAAGCGCGCTTCGCCGCACGCGTACGTGAGCTGGAACTATTCGTTTGCTGTGTGGTTTGAGGAGCAAACCACGGAGTCAAAACTAATGTCTGCGCCGGCTGAACTCGAGAAGAAATTCTGGTCCGCCCTCAAAGCCGATCGAACGATGATGATCGGCTTGGATGGAGTAGAAGATGGCCACGCTCGACCGATGACGGCCCAATTTGAATCGGAGCGCGGCCCGATCTGGTTTTTTACTTCCAAGCAAAATGCGATTGTGAGGAAAAGGGATCAAGGTGACCGTGCAATTGCGACCTTTGCTTCCAAGGGAAACGACTTATTTGCCACCGTACACGGGCGATTGGTCGTGGACACAGATCGCGGGGTCGTCGACCGGCTGTGGAACAGATATGTGGCGGCTTGGTATGGGGGAGGCAAGGACGATCCGGATTTGGAATTATTGCGCTTCGACGCCGAACGGGCGGAGATCTGGGCTGACGCATCGAGCGTTATAGTGAGTATTAAGTTGTTACTCGGCGCGGACCCGAGGGCGGCGACGAAAGCCAAGGTGGCGACGGTCGACCTGCGTTGAACCGGTCTTTTTTTCCAGCTAACTGCGATCAATTCGTCATCGGCAATGATCGTCGCCGAAAGCACTCTAGAGTTCAGACCATGCAAAGCGCTCGTACCCGCTTCTATACGGATTTTTCGGTTCTCATCGGTAATGCAAAGTCACAAGCCGCGGTCATGGTTCTCGAGCCGGGCGCCACGGAAGGCAGTGCAGACAATCGGCATCGGGGAGCCGACCAATGGTTGATCGTAATGGACGGGCTCGGCGAGGTGATCATCGAAGGTGCAACCACCGAACTCGCTTACGGTGTGGTCGTACTAATCGAACATGGAGAGGCGCACGAGATCCTCAATACGGGTCAAACGCCATTGAAAATTATCAGCATCTATGCGCCGCCAGCCTATGATACCGACGGCGAACTCCTGCCGGCGGGCAAACCTTAGGCGCCATCGGCAGAGCTCAACCGGACGCGGCGGCTTTTTGTACGGCGGCCGCGATGTCGTCGACAACCGCGTTAACGAGTTTATGATCATCGCCCTCAGCCATGACACGGATGACCGGTTCCGTTCCTGACGCTCGGATGACGACGCGGCCCTTGCTGCCGAGGCGCGCCTTGCCGCCATCAATGGCCTTGATGACGATTTCCTTTTCAAGCGGCTTGCCATTGGCGTAGCGCACGTTTTTGAGAACCTGCGGCAAGCGTTCGAAGCGTTTGCATACTTGGCTGACCGGCTTTCCCGTGCCAACGACGACAGCGAGCACCTGCAGTGCTGAAACCAGACCGTCGCCGGTGGTGGTGAAGTCGGACAACACGATATGGCCGGACTGTTCGCCGCCGACGTTGAAGCCATGTTTGCGCATGTGCTCTACGACATAGCGGTCGCCGACCGCGGTGCGAGCGAGCGTCAGGCCGTGGTCCTTCAGATACAATTCGAGTCCGAGGTTGGACATGACGGTGGCGACGATGCCGCCGGCGGCCAGTGTGCCGCGCTTGTGCCAGCTTTCGGCGATGACCGCCATGATCTGGTCGCCGTCGACGATGTCGCCCTTTTCATCGACAATAACGACCCGGTCGGCATCGCCGTCGAGGCCGATACCGATGTCTGCGCGCACTTCGCGCACCTTGTCACACAACGCCTGCGGCGAGGTGGAGCCGCATTTGAGGTTGATATTGGTGCCGTTCGGATCGACGCCGATGCGGATCACTTCGGCACCAAGCTCCCACAGCGCGTTCGGTGCGACCTGATAGCCGGCACCATTTGCGCAATCGATGACGATGCGGAGACCGTCGAGGCGCACATCGCGCGGGAGCGTGCGCTTGGCGAATTCAATGTAGCGTTCCTGGGCACTTTCGACGCGTTTGGCGCGACCGATGCGGTCGGCGGGCACAAGCATCTTGTCGGTCGGACCGAGGATCAGCGCCTCCATCTCCGCTTCGGCTTCATCGGACAGCTTATAGCCATCGGGATTGAAAAATTTGATGCCGTTATCGCTGCTTTCGTTGTGGGAAGCGGAAATCATCACACCGAGATCGGCGCGCATGGAGCGGGTGAGCATGGCAACGCCCGGCGTCGGCACAGGACCGAGCAGGAAGACGTCCATGCCGACGGCGGTGAAACCGGAAGTCAACGCCGTCTCGATCATATAGCCGGAGAGACGCGTATCCTTGCCGATCACGACGCGATGGCGATGGCTGCCGCCGTTGGAGAACAGCGTGCCGGCGGCCATACCGGCCTTCATGGCGATTTCGCTGGTCATCGGAAATACGTTGGCTTGGCCACGAATGCCGTCCGTGCCGAAGAGTCGTCGTGCCATGGGTCGCCCTCGAATTGTCGGTAGATCGTGTCGGGTCGTGTGGTGGGTGTGGTGCGCCGGGAACTTGCTGCGATTATGACATTTTGAACGCTCGAGCGCGAAGCGTGACGGCCGTTAGGCGCCGAGCGCATCAACCTTTCATGCTAAGCAGGATAGCATTAACATCCGGCAAAGTTTGCCTAAAATCCTGATCTGGCGCGGCCGGCGTCGAGTTCCGAACCGGCATTGGCGCGGCGGGCGGCGTTGACGATCGTGCCCGGCCCGTCCTCGGACTGCGCGCGCGACGTCGCTTTGGCCAGTACAGTCCAATAGCCGCGTTCGACCTCCAGCCGGGCGCGATGGGGTCCGGCCATCAGCCAGCGATGAATTTTGGGGAGATTATATGCCGGTACATAGAAGAACAGGTGATGCTCAAGGTGATAGTTGACGTAGTAGGGGGCAAGGAATAGCCGCTCCAGACGATTGGCCAATGTGGTGCGGGTGTTGCGGAGGGGATCCGAATTGTCGGAGACCACGGCATGCTCGGCGATATTGCGCACGCGCGTGACAACCATCATCCAGGTCAGAAGCGGCAACAGCCACAGCAGCGGGTAGGCCCACCATACACCCGCCAGCGCCATGACGCCCAACAGGATGGCGTTGGTGGTCAGCTGTGGGCCCAAGCGCGACCACAGATTTTGCAGCCGCTGACGCCAGGACTGTTCGGCGGGGCCGAGCGCATTGAGCAGTTGCGCCTTGCGCTGTTCGAACCCGGTCTGGCCGGTGATGTCGCGCCAGAATTTGCGCTTATAGCTCGCCTGAGTGATCGGGAAGGGCCGCGACAGTATGAGATCGGGATCGAGATCGGTTTGAGTGTGGGCGTGATGCTTCAAGTGATAGCGGCGATAGGCGCGCGTCTCGGCGAACACAGGATAGGCGCAGAACCACTGGCTGAGACGCAGGCTGAGCGTTTCATCGGCATGGAGGGCACCGTGGGCGCCGTCGTGCATCAGGATGGCGAGGCCGAGCTGGCGCGAGCCGATGACCATCACTGCCAACACGAACGTCAGTGGATTGGGCCACAAGGCGACCGTGGCTATCGCCGCAATGATCGTTGCCCAGGCATGGGCGACCATGGCCAGCCCACGCCAGGACGAGCGGGTGCGCACCTCGGCCAATTGCTCGGCGGTGATAAGCGCACGCGCCGCGATGCGGGGTGCGGTCCGCTGTGGATGCAGGTTGACGACATTCGGCACGAGCGTTCCTCCGGGCAGCGGTCACAGCTCCGACGGTGACACTTAGCGCTTGCCTGCCGAGGCCGTCCAGATGGTATAGCGGGGACCCCAACGCAGGAAACACGCCATGCCGAACCCGTCTGCCGCCAAAGCCTTTCCGGTCTCCTGGGACCAGTTTCACCGGGATTGCCGGGCGATGGCGTGGCGCCTTGCCGATAAAGGCAAGTTCGAGGCGATCGTGTGCATCACTCGCGGGGGCCTGGTGCCGGCGGCGATCGTGGCGCGGGAACTGGGGCTGCGGCTGATCGAGACGGTGTGTATCGCCAGCTACCACGACTACAAATCGCAAGGCCAACTGCAGGTGCTGAAGGATATCGCGCCGGCCATCAGGGCGATCGGCGACGGACGCGGACAGGGTGTGCTGGTGATCGACGATCTCACCGACACCGGCGCCACCGCCAAGGTGGTGCGCGAGATGCTGCCGAATGCGCATTTCGCGACCGTCTATGCCAAGCCGGCGGGTGTGCCGTTGATCGATACGTTCGTCACGGAGGTGAGCCAGGACACCTGGATCTACTTTCCGTGGGATCTGGAACTCAAATATTCCGAGCCGATTGCGAAGGGCGTGAGCGGTTGAAACGACGCGCGCCGCCAACCTCCCCTTTACGTCAACCTTCACGTAGTATTTCATGGCTTCCGCTGCCTGCACGCCGCCGCATTGCCGTGCTGCGATACGGGCGCGCGCCGAAACGATCCCCCTCGAAGGATACTGCCAATGGCCTACGTTGCTCCGGTTGACGACATCATGCATGCGCTGAAGACGGCAGCGGGGATCGAGGCGCTGATCGCCGACGGGACGGTGACGACGGATCTCGATACTGTGCGGGCGGTGATCGAGGAGGCCGGCAAGTTTGGCGCCGAAGTGCTCGACCCGCTCAATTGGAGCGGCGACCAACAGGGCTCCAAGCTGGTTGATGGCGTGGTGCAGACACCGCAGGGTTGGAAGGAGGCCTACGGTCAATTCGCCGCCGGTGGCTGGGGATCGCTGCCGTGCGACGAAGAGCATGGCGGGCAGGGTTTGCCGCAGATGGTATCGATGGCGGCGTCCGAAATCTGGAATTCGGCGAACATGGGCTTTGGCCTGTGCCCGCTACTGACCCAGGGCGCAATCGACGCGGTGGAGGCGCACGGCTCGGAGTTCCTCAAGCATACATTCCTACCGAAGATGGTGGCCGGCACCTGGACCGGCACGATGAACCTGACTGAGCCGCATGCCGGCTCAGATCTCGGGCACCTGCGCGCCAAGGCGGAGAAGCAGGCGGACGGTTCGTATAGAGTGACGGGAACGAAGATCTTCATCACCTACGGCGACCACGAGATGACGGAGAACATCATCCATCTCGTGCTGGCGCGACTGCCGGATGCGCCTCCCGGAACGCGAGGCATATCGCTGTTCCTGGTGCCGAAATATATGGTCAATGCGGATGGCAGCCGGGGCGAGCGTAACGACGTGATCTGTGCCGGCGTCGAGCACAAGCTGGGCATCCATGCCTCGCCGACGTGCGTGATGAAGTTCGGCGAGAAGGGCGGCGCGACCGGCTATCTGGTGGGCGAGGAAAATCGCGGGCTCAACGTGATGTTCATCATGATGAACGCGGCGCGGTTGGCTGTTGGCGTGCAGGGCGTGGCGATCGCCGAGCGGGCGACGCAGCGGGCGCTTGAATTTGCGCGGGAGCGCAAGCAGGGTCGCACGGCGTCGAGCAAGGGCCACGAGATGGGTCCGATCGTCGAGCATGCGGATGTGCGGCGCAATCTGATGACGATGAAGGCGATGACGCAGGCGGCACGCGCTATCTGCACGGTGACCGCGCGGGAAACGGACGTGTCGCGTCTGGCCAAGGATCCCGTGGCGCGCGCTGCCGCAGCCAATAAGGTGGCGCTGTTGACGCCGGTCGCCAAGGCGTTCTCGACCGACATCGGGTGCGAGGTGGCGTCGATGGGCGTGCAGATCCACGGCGGCATGGGCTTCATCGAGGAGACGGGGGCGGCGCAGTATTATCGCGATGCACGCATTCTGCCGATCTACGAGGGCACCAACGGAATCCAGGCCATTGATCTCGTCGCGCGCAAGCTGCCGCTGGACGGTGGCAAAGTCGTCGAAGCGATGCTCGGCGAATTCTGGAAGACATGCGAAGACGTGCGCGCATCGAACCGGCCGGAGTTCGGTCGGATGGGTGAGCGCCTGTCCGACTGCGTGATCGCACTCAGCGAGGCGACACGGTATCTGATGGAGACGCTGCCGAGCAATCCGGATGCGGCAATGGCCGGCGCGACGCCGTATCTGCGGCTGTTTGGGTTGGCTGCGGGCGGCGTATATCTGGCGCGCGGTGCGTTGGCGTCGGCACGCGAGGGCGCGGGGCCGTCGCCTTATATCGCGCTGGCGCGGTTCTTCGCCGAGAACCTGACAACGGCCGCTCCGGGCTTGAAGGAGACCGTCATCGGCGGCGCAGATTCTACGCTGGGGCTGGCGCTGAGCGCGTAGTCATCAATTCGCAAATCCATTTCTTTAGTTTGAAGCGCAACGAAAACACCCTCACCCGCCCTTCGGGCACCCTCTCCCTCAAGGGAGAGGGGTAAGTCACCGGCATTCGCCGCACATCGCACAGACGTAAGGTGACCTTCTCCCCTTGGGGAGAAGGTGGTCGAAGACCGGATGAGGGGGTTTTGCCATTCTCAAAGGAACGCACAATGTCAGACATTGAAATCAAGGTTCGCAATGGCGTGCAGACGATCCGGTTGACGCGGGTCGATAAAAAAAATGCCATGACGGGTGCAATGTATGACACCGCGCGCGAGGCGTTGCTGGCCGCCGAGCATAACGACGAGATCGCCGTGCATGTGTTCCTCGGCTCGGACGGTGTGTTCTGCGCGGGCAACGACATGGGCGACTTCATGAAACGCGCGGCATCGGCACCGCCTAAGCCGGGCGAACGGATTTCGGCGCCGTCGGGCGAGTTCATCCGCTGCCTGCCGACCATCACCAGGCCGATGATCGCGGCGGTCGATGGCCTGGCGGTGGGCATCGGCGTGACGCTGCTACTGCATTGCGACCTGATCCTGGCGACGCCGGCCGCGTCGTTCCGGGCGCCGTTCGTCAATCTCGGCATCATCCAGGAGGCGGGATCGAGTGTGATCGGGCCGCATCGGCTTGGCTACAACAATGCATTCGAGCTGCTGGTGCTGGGGGCGCCGTGGGATGCGGCGCGGGCCAAGGAGGCGGGGCTGATAAACTGGGTTGTGCCGGCCGCCGAGTTGGAAGCCAAGGCGGTGGCGCTGGCCCACGAACTCGTTGGCAAGCCACGCGAAGCGTTGATGGCGGCACGGCGGATGCTGCGCGGCGATCCCAGTGCGATCAAGGCGGCCATCGAGCAGGAGACGCAGATCTATACGTCGCTGTTTCAATCACAGGAGGCGAAGGAAGCGTTTCAGTCGTTCATCGAGAAGCGCAAGCCGGATTTCGCCAAGGCGCGCGCGGCAGCCAAGTAGTCCGTCGAGCTATCGCCGACGACCGGCCTCAGGGGGCATGCATGACCCAACGCGTTGGTGGTGTCCTTGGAGCGCTCGCTTTGAGCACGGCGCTATGGATCGCGGCCACGGCCTCGGTACCAGGCGCGCGCGCTGCCGACGGTGGATGGACGTCGTTGTTCGAAATGACGACGCGGGGGGCGGCGGCAGACTTCGGCGGCGTGCCGCAACTCGAGCGCACGGCACGACGCCTGGCGCAGGCGCCGGCCAATTATCGTGCGACCCTCGCCGCGCGCGTGTCGCAAGAGGGACATTGGACTTTCATCAATGCGGCGGGCGAAACATTCACGGCCGCCAGCGATGTGGAGGTGAAGCGTGGATTGGAAATTCTGCTGCCGGCACTCGGCGAGGGTCGGCCGACCGTCATTCTGACGGGTGACAGCATTTTCGAGCGACCGGCGTTCCTCGCCCAACTGCCCAAGGGCGCTACGCTGGCGCTCGGCTGGGGTGATGAGACGATCAAGCTGACGACCACAGGCGCGAACGCTGGCGTGCGCTATCTGGCCGAACTGATGCCCAATCTGCTGATTGAACTGACTACCGCCGCGGCCTTCGACGAGGCGATCCGACAGCTACGGCGACCACTGGACCGGCAGGCATTCAGGGTGCTGAAGCTGGAGCCGGCGGGGCCGCGCATGTTTGCCGCAACGCCGCGCATCGACAAGGCGACCGGGCGCGCCGAGGTCGATGCCATTGATCCTACTTATCTGCTGGCGGCGCTCAGAGGATTGCGCGGGCAGACGGCGGTCCTCGTCGGGCGCGTCGACGGCGACAACCTCGTCGTGGCGCCGGACGCCGGACCTCAACGGACATTGCTGGCGGTTGATCTCATGGCCGCCGCGGCGGCTGCGGATGTCGATGTGCTGGTGCTCAAATCCAGCGGCGCGCAGCAACCCGGCGGGCGCAATTGGCTGTGGCTGCGGATTGACGTTAAGGGGCTGGAGACGGCGCTCGGCCACGCGACGCTGGCGGATTTCTTCAATGCGCTCGGGAGCACGTCGAACCGGTTGGTTCTGTCGGTGGCGCAGCCGACACCGACGCGAACGACGTTGGATCTGCGGCAGGCCAGCGGCGTGGCATCGACCGCAACGACGACAGAGAAAATCAGTAGCGTGCTGGCGGATGCGGTGGCGGGGCTGGCTGGCAATGTCGTGCATCAAGGGGCGGTAGCGAATTTCCGCAGTGCCGATCGGCAGGTGGAATTGGAACGGCGGTTGGTTCCGTTCATTCCGTCGGTGGTGCAGTGGCTCTACGGTGGGCTGCTGGCGATAGGGCTGCTGGGGGCGCCGCTGGCGTGGCGGTGGTGGCAGCAATTGTGGCCAGCAGAGCGAGCGTCAGACTATCCGAACAGGATCGGCTTTGCGGCGGCGCGCGGGGTGCGCGGCTCGATTTTCGCTGTCCTGTTCATGCCGGCTGTGGCACTGGCGGCGGCGCCGTTGCAGCTGTGGCGTAGTGTTGGCAGATGGATATGGCCAGCGCAAACGGCTGGGACGAAGCCGTAGAGCATGATTGTTTTTAGTAGAACCGCAATCCTGCTCTAGCTCTACGGTTTGTCGCGCGATTTTTCGGATAACCGCTTCACACTTATCCGATCGCGCTCTAGTCTAGTGGAAGACAGCGGCGCGCCGGTCGGGTTACAAGTCGCGCTGATGCCCCCCAAGCGTGCGGCGGGCGCGGGGATGAGGGAATGACCGGGTATTTGTGGGCCGTGTTCACGGTGCTGGCGGCGGGCGGCCAGACGCTGCGCAATGCGTTGCAGCGGGAGCTGACAACCAGCCTCGGCACGGTCGGCGCGACGCATGTGCGGTTCCTCTATGGCTTGCCGTTTGGTGTGCTGTTCTGCCTGATCGTGCTGGCCGTCAATGGTGTGCAGCCACCCGCACTCAATGGCACCATGGTAGGCTGGACGATTGTCGGCGCACTGACGCAGATCTGCGCGACGGCGCTACTGCTCGCGGCCATGCGGGAGAAAAATTTTGTCATCGTCACGGCGCTGACCAAGACAGAGCCGGTGCATGTCGCGGTGTTCGGGCTGGTGGTGCTGGGCGAGCAATTGACAGTGGGCCTCGGAGCGGCGATCGGGCTGGCCACGTTGGGCGTGTTGATCATGTCGTGGCCGAAGCGTGCGACTGCAAGCGTCGGGGTCGACCGTGCTGCATCGCTTGAATGGCGACCGATCATGCTCGGGCTGATCTCGTCCAGCGTATTCGCCTTGTCGGCGATCGGCTTCCGGCGGGCGATCCTGTCGCTCGACGAGGGCAATTTCGTCGTGCGCGCGTCGACGACATTGGCGCTTGGCCTGACCATGCAAACCGGCTTGCTGACGGCCTACCTGATGGCGACCAGCCGGGAGACTCTGGTGGCGTTGATGAAGGCGTGGCGACCGTCGGTCAAAGCGGGCTTCATGGGCGCGTTTGCCTCGCAGATGTGGTTCCTGGCGTTCGCCATCGAGAGCGCCACGAAGGTGCGCACGCTGGCGCTGATCGAGATCCTGTTCGCCGGATTGATTTCGCGCAGCCTGTTCAAGCAAGGCGTGCTGTCGCGGGAGGCGTTGGGCATCGTGCTGGTCGTGGCGGGTGTGGTGCTGCTACTCAACCAGTAGACAACCGGATGCGCTCACATGGCGGGCGCAAATGGGCGGATCAGCGGTGCCGGCGATGAGTTCGCCGCAGCCAAGGTCGAGTATGCGTTAATCGCCGTCGATCTCGATGCCGAACGGCAGCAGCCGCAAACTCGTCAGTCCGCGCGGGGTGTTCATGGCGGTCCCCCGAGATGCAGCCAGCCCAACCCTAGATCGCCTCGCAAGGGATAGTCGGAGCTGCCTCCATGCGGGCAGAGCTACTGCTTTGGGGCTACTTGAACACCAGGCGCGACCGCGGGAGGGGGAGCCGGCGGCGCGTCAGGCGAGTCGTGGTAGAGATAGCCGTCCTCGATGGACACGATGTCCTCGGGGTCGAGTTGATACTCGTCGTCTTCGCTATCGTTGAGACGGACGATGCAGCCTTTCAAACAGACCTTTTCGAGAACCTGTTGCGGTTTCAAGATCTGGTCGGCTTTTGCCTCACCTTCGATGATGGTTAGCTTCTGCTCCTTGTCATCGCGGTTTGAGATGGTCGCTGCCGAAGCAAAAGTGCCCGACAAGACCAGCGCCGCCGTAGTCACTAGCAAGTGAACTGTTGCCGCAGGACGTGCATTCGCACGCGACCCTTTGGCAATCCTACGCTCGCGGGCTGATCTCACAGGACAACTCCAACATCTGCTTTGGTCGTTCTTACTTCTTTTTTGCTTTACCAGCAGCCTTCTTGGCAGCGGGCTTAGCGGCGGGCTTTTTTGCGGCGGCTTTCTTGGCCATGATTTATCTCCTGTTGATATGTGCAAGTCCGACTTTCCGAATCGAGAGCCGGAACGCTGTCACACTCATAATTTCGACTGCGAACAGCAAACGCATTTTTCGATATTGCGTACACTGGATACGCTTTCATGTGGACAAATGCGTTATAGTCACACTTCAACGCAGTCGGCGTCGCCGTGTCAATCGCACACGTACTTAAATTCCGAGCGCGCAGCCATCTTTTCGCGCATCCGATCCGCCGATGAGAATGCCACGCTGCGCATCCAACTCGATCGCCTGACCACCGCCCCACGGATCGGCACGCAACGACATCGGATGGCCGAGCGCTGTTAACGCGGGGGCGATCGTGCCGGACAGCGGTTGCTCATAGTGCACGGCATCGCCATCGAAGAAAATGCGCGGATGGTCGATCGCTTCCTGCACATCCATCTTGTAGTCGACCATGTTGGTGAGCACCTGCGCGTGCCCCGCAGCCTGAAAGGCGCCGCCCATCACACCGAAGGAAAGCCAAGGTTTCCCGGCCTTAGTTGCAAGGGCGGGCACCAATGTGTGCAGGGGCCGCTTGCCCGGAGCAATGCAGTTGTCATGGGTGGGATCGAGGACGAAGCCGGTGCCGCGGTTCTGCAGGACGACGCCCGTCTTGGCGGTGACGATGCCGGAACCAAAGCCCGAGAACAGCGAATTGATGAACGACACCGCCATGCCGTTGCGGTCCACGACGCTGAGGCACGTCGTATCGGATCCACCGGGTCTGGGTATCGGGCCCAGTGTCGCGATGCGTCGTTTTGGATCGATGCGGGCACAGAGATCGGCAATGAAGCCATCGGACAACATCTGCGATACAGCGACAGATGCGTGGTCGGGGTCGGCAAGGAAGGCATCGCGCGCGGCGTAAGCCAGCCGACCGCATTCCAACATAACGTGATAGCGCTCCGCCGATGAGGCGGGATAATCACGGACGCCCAGGCGATCCAACATGCGCAACATGATGAGGGCGACGACGCCCTGGTTGTTCGGCGGCAACTCGTTGAGTTCAACGCCTGCGTAGGGAACCGAGATCGGCGTTACATAACTGGCCCGCTGGGCGGCGAAGTCGTGAAGCGTATGGAGACCGCCGAGAGCCTTGAGTTCGCTGACGATGTCTTCGGCGATCGGTCCGGCGTAGAATGCATCGCGGCCGTCGCGGGCGATGGCCTTCAAGGTGGCGGCCAGGGCGGGGAACCGCATGATGTCGCCGGCACGCGGTGGCCGACCGGCGATCAAGAGGTGCTGGCGCGCGCCGGCATGAAGCTTGATCTTTGGCCACAGTCCGGCCCAGTCATGCGCCACCCGCGGCGCGACGGCAAAGCCATGTTCCGCTGCCTCGATGGCGGGGGCGAGCACGTCCGACAGCGTCATGGTGCCGTGGTCGGCCAACAGCATGGACCAGCCGTCGATGGCGCCCGGGACGGTGACGGCATGCGCAGTGGTTACTTCGATCTGCTTGATGCCGGCGCCGGCGTACCATTGCGGAGTGGCTGCTGCGGGTGCGCGGCCGGAAGCGTTGAGGCCAATGAGGCCGAGGCCGGGCTTGTGCAACAACGCGAAGCAATCACCGCCGATACCCGTCATGGCCGGTTCAATGACACAGAGCAGTGCGGTGGCAGCGATCGCGGCGTCAACGGCATTGCCACCGCGTCGCAACGTTTCAATGGCTGCGAGGGAGGCAGAGGGATGCGACGTCGCGGCCATGCCGTACCGGGCTATCACCGGCGATCGGCCGGGCAAATGAAATGACCGCATGGAAGTTTCCTTGATGGTGGAGATGATGACCCCGGCGCTCTTGCGCGCCTGTCAAACCTCTACGGGAAACTGCCGGGTGCTGCCAAGTGGCGGCGCTCAGGCCAAGACGCTCATCGCGTAATAGGTGCGGGCCGCGCGGGTGCGGCGGCTCGTCGATCGTTGGGATGGCGGCTGCGACAGACCGAAGCCGGTTGGCACGGGTCCGAAGCGATTGGCGTGCGGGACGCTAGCCGCCATGTGCAGCCAGATCAACGCGCCGAAAGCCGGTAGGCTGACCAAGGCGAACATAGCGAGGAATGCCGGCTCGCCTTCGGCCATGGCCTCCGGCCCCAATACGATAGCGACGAGCATGACCACCACGAGAGCCGCAATCAGCCAGACGGCGACCGCTCCCGGCAACCACCAGCCGCGGCGACCGACATCATGCAGGCGCTTGATGCAGACGGTCGTGCCGATCCACAGCACGGGCGCATTCATCAGCAGTGTGGCGGTCTGGTCGACTTCGACGCCGAGTGACCACAACAGCGCGGCGATGCCGGTCTGTGCGGCCAGGAATGCCAATGCAATGTGCAGGAATGCTTTGCGATCGCAGCGACCGCGCGGATCGGCCAGCATGCGGATCAGCTTGAGCAGCGACAGCAGGCCTCGCTGATCACCCTGCAGGCGAGCCAGCACGTCCTGCAGTTTGGTCGCCAAGTCGAAGGTTTCGGAATGGATTGCACTGCGCATGGCATGGCTCCAGCATGGTGTTTGCAGGAGCATGCCAGCACAGCGTTTACAGCGTCTTAGCGAGCGAGGTTAACGAAGGGTAAACGCGATCGTATCAGACGGTAGCTTCGCGTGGGACAGCCGGTGCGCCCCATTGGTTGGTCGCGTCGATGCCGCGCAGGAAGGCTTGATCAATGCCCAGCCAGATATTGGCGAGCGGAACCAGTCCCAGCAATTGCCACCACGCCGACCGGCCGCGGTCGTGGCCGCGCTTGATGCTCAGCGCCAGGGTGACCCAGAAAAATACTATCACCATCGGCACCATCGCCACCAACCCGACGATCGCCGCCGTCGTCAGCGGTTGGCCTTCCTGTTGCGGGCCCATCATGGCACCGGCCAGCGCGAACAGGATTCCGAATATGGCCGAGATGCCGATCGTGCCGAGCCAATATTGCTGACGCCCAATGCGTCCCTTGAACGAGAATAGCAGGCCCATGCTCGTGTTCCCCCAGCGTCAGCGACCACCGTGGTGCGACATTGTAGCTGCTTACGCTGAGTCTCGGTGCTCAACAACTGCAGCGCCGGCAACGCTCACGCAAATTCAATAATGACGGCGTCGACGGCCAGGCTTTCGCCGGCCTTGGCCTTGACCGATTTCACTTTTCCATCACGTTCGGCGCGCAGCACGTTCTCCATCTTCATGGCTTCGACGACGGCCAACGTATCGCCGGCTTTGACCTCGGCACCTTCGGCAACATGCACTGCCTTGACGAGGCCGGGCATCGGACACAGCAGAAATTTCGACATATCGGCCGGCGCCTTGACCGGCATGAGGGCTGCCAACTCCGCTTCGCGCGCCGTGTAGACGTGCGTGCGTGCGGCAATGCCGCGGTAGGCGAGATCGTGGCCATTGAGGACGCTGCGCACCTGCATCGATACCGGTTGTCCGTCGACAGTTCCCTGCCACAGAGGCTCGCCGGGCCAGTAGGCCGACACCAACGTCAACTTGCGCTGCGGCGTCCCGTCTTCGCCGAGCAGCGTGACTATCGTCGGCGCGCCGATCTGGCCGGCGACTTCAACCGCGCGCGCCTCGCTGCCGACGGCGACGACACGATGGTGGGCGAAGCGAACTGCGGGCCCGCTCATCTGCCGGCTAATGGCACGACGCCGTACGTTGCCCTGGTGATCGATGCTGGCTGCCACCGCGACCAGCGTTTCCAAGTCTGCGCCGGTGGGTGCGCGCGCGACGAATCCATCGGGAAATTCTTCCTTGATGAAGCCAGTCGATAATTTTCCGGAACGCCAGACCTTGTTCTGCATGATCGACGTCAGGAACGGGATGTTGTGCTGGATGCCGTCGATGGCGAAGGCGTCGAGCGCCTGGGCCTGCAGGTCGATGGCTTCGAGGCGAGTAGGTGCGTGGGTGACCAGCTTGGCGATCATGGGGTCGTAGTACATGGAGATCTCGCCGCCCTCGACGACGCCGGTGTCGTTGCGCACGGTGCCGTTGCCGAGCGGGCCTTCGACCGGCGGGCGATAACGCGTCAGGCGACCGATGGAGGGGAGGAAGTTGCGGTAGGGGTCTTCGGCGTAGATGCGGCTTTCGACGGCCCAGCCGTTGAGTTTGATATCGGCCTGTTTGAAGGCCAACGGTTCGCCGGCGGCGACGCGGATCATCTGTTCGACCAGATCGATGCCGGTGATCAATTCAGTGACGGGGTGTTCGACCTGCAGTCGCGTGTTCATCTCGAGGAAGAAAAACGAACGGTCCTGGCCGGCGACGAATTCGACCGTGCCGGCGCTGTCGTAGCCGACGGCCTTGGCGAGTGCGACCGCCTGTTCGCCCATGGCGCGGCGCGTCTTCTCATCAAGCAGCGGTGACGGCGCTTCTTCGATGACCTTCTGATTGCGGCGCTGGATCGAGCACTCGCGTTCGCCGAGGTAGAGTACATTGCCGTGCTTATCGCCGAGTACCTGGATCTCGATGTGCCGGGGGTTGACGATGAACTTCTCGATGAAGATGCGATCGTCGCCGAACGACGCCTTGGCTTCCGAGCGGGCGAGGCCGAAGCCTTCCTCGCACTCCTTATCGTCGTAGGCGATGCGCATGCCCTTGCCGCCGCCGCCCGCCGACGCCTTGATCATGACGGGATAGCCGACCTCGCGCGCAATCTTGACCGCGTGTTTTGAATCAGAGATTTCGCCGAGGTGGCCGGGGACCGTCGAGACCTTGGCGCGGGCCGCGGCTTTCTTGCTTTCGATCTTGTCGCCCATAGCGGCAATGGCTGCGGGGTGCGGTCCGATGAAGACGATGCCATGTTCGGCGAGCGCGCGCGGGAAGGCTTCGCGTTCCGACAGGAAGCCATAACCGGGGTGCACGGCCTCGGCGCCGGTCGCCTTGCAGGCGGCGACGATCTTGTCGATCAGCAGATAACTTTCGGCGGCGGCGGGCGGGCCGATGTGCACGGATTCGTCGGCCATCTCCACATGCAGGGCGTCGCGGTCGGCGTCGGAGTAGACGGCCACCGTCTTGATGCCCATCTTGCGCGCGGTCTTGATGACCCGGCAGGCGATCTCGCCGCGGTTGGCAATCAGGATTTTCTTGAACATGGGGACTTCCGGGATGGGGCTGGACAGTTGACGGCGACTTGGGGTGACCATGGCGCAATGCTCGCGCAGGTTCTAGTCGCAGTCGCCGAGCCAGTAAACGGGGCTAAGCTCGAGCCGAGCTGTTAACGATCGGGTCCGACTCGCTTCCGCCAGTAGCCGGGCCGCTGCCTCTGATGGGCGACCGCATAGATGACGATATCGTCGCCTTCGACGCGGTAGATCAGCTGATAGGGGAAGCGCGGGAAGGTGAGACGACGGGCGCTGCGCGCAACGCGCGTGCCAGCGTTGGGGAATTGCAGCAATTGGACGGCAACGCGATCGTAATCTTCCAAATAATTTGCGGCGGCGTCTGGCGCACGAAGCGCGTAGAATTCCAACGCGTTGTCGAATTCAGCACGCGCCTCAGCACGAAATATTATTTCCATGCTTTGGCGATACGTGCGCGCGCCGCTGCAACGACCTCTTCGGAGCTAAACGTCTGGCCCTCACTCCGCCCGCGCGCATCGATGCGCTTTTCGACTTCTTCCATCCAGGCAGCTTCGATCTCTTCCGGCGTGCCGTCGGCGGGTGCGTCGTCATCGATCGCGGTGGTCAATTCGGCCATCAGCTCAAGCCGCTCGTCGGGTGTGAGTTTGCGGATGTCGTCGACGATGGTTTTGACGCGCTGGTTCATAGGTAACATGTAGCACGCGTGGGCGTGTACGGGAAGCGAGTGGCTGATGGACGAGCCGCGAGAGACTACCGAAGCGGTCCGACTCGCTTCCGCCAGTAGCCGGGCCGCTGCTTCTGGTGGGCGACCGCATAGATGACGATCTCATCGCCTTCGACGCGGTAGATCAGTTGGTAGGGGAAGTGCTTGATGATTATGCGGCGGACGTCGCGGCCCAACTTCTGGCCGGAATTTGGGAATGCTTGAAGTTGAGCACCAGCAAGCACGACTGCTGCAATGAACCGATCTCCAACCCCGACCTGCTGGATGTCGAGATAGGCCGCTGCCGTCGATAACTCAGTATCTGCGGCACTATCTAGGCGGACAATCACGGGTTACCGATGCGCCGGCGAGCGTTGGCGATGGCTTCGTCGAAATCGACCAATTTCCCCTCGCCGCGCTCGCGCGCATCGATGCGCTTTCCGACTTCTTCCATCCAAGCAGCTTCGATCTCTTCCGGCGTGCCGTCGGCGGGTGCGTCGTCATCGATCGCGGTGGTCAATTCGGCCATCAGCTCAAGCCGCTCGTCGGGTGTGAGTTTGCGGATGTCGTCGACGATGGTTTTTACGCGCTGGTTCATACCTAAAATTCTAACATGTTCATGCGTCAGCGGAAAGCCCGGGCCACATAACTTCGCGCCTGCGCGCGAGCGAGGGCTTGGTTTTGTGCGCCTGCGCGCACCGGCCCCACACCCCACCGGAGGGACGCATTCCTCCAGACCACCCGAAGGGCGGCCGCGATTGCGATCGGTCAATCAAGCCACCCCCAGACACTTTCAGCCACACCGGCCCGCGCCGTGTGGGTTTACCAGTTCCGCACTCTCGTTTTCCCCGTGAGGGGACACTCTTTTTTCCCCTCAGAAGTGAGGGGATGGGGAGTGGCGCCGTTCGTGATCGAAGAAAGGGGTTCATAGCGCCACTTTCTCCCCATTTGCCGCCGGGGGATCGCTCGATCCGTGTGCTGATCAGGCACATTCGGTCTCCGGCGTTTTGCATCCGGATGT
>JANXWC010000248.1 GCA_025351355.1 Hyphomicrobiaceae bacterium | reverse complement strand
CGGCCATGATGGTCTTGCCGGCACCGGGGTCGTCGGCAAGGACGAATCGCAGCGGCTGACGCGGCAACATCGACTCGTAGACGGCGGTAATCTGGTGCGGCAGCGGTTCGACGTTTGAGATATGGACCGCCATCATCGGATCGAACAGGAACGCCAGATCAATCCGCTTGGCTTCGCACGCGAGTTGGAACGCCGCGCCGTCCCCATCGAAAGACCATGGCCGTTCGGCCACGGCGATCGCAATCGATGCCTGGTCGGCGGCACCAACGAGGCGTTCTTTGAAACTTCCGTCGGGCAGCTTGTAGACGATCTGTACCACCCCATCGGCGATCGCCACGACGGCAACGACGGTGCAGACCAGTTCCGGTTCGAGACCGACAAGGGCAAGTCCAGGCTTCAGTTCCGCAAGCTGCATCATCGATCACTGTCCTCATGCCGGCGCACATGAAAAACGGCGCGAGGTCAATCGTGCCGTCGAAAACGGTGGGATCGTAACCGACGGGATGGATTGCGGCGAGAGGAGGGCTACCGCATGTCGGCGGCAGGACCCGTTTCCCATTAGCCGCGTCGTGCCGGGAGAGACAACGCAACAAGTCTTCCCTCGCTGCCGCAGCAAGTTCGCCCGTGCCGCCAGCAACCGCTAAAACTCAATTTCGATTGGCCAGGAGCGAGGCGAGAGATTGAAAGGCGGCGTGTCGCGCGTACCCAGGCCAGTGGGCGTGTGTGGCGTGAGGCGTGTGTCTTCCGCCCACGAGGAGGGTAGAATTAATGCCATGGCAACAACTGATCCGAAGCTCTGGGAAGAGTACAAGGTGGGGGAGAAAGGCAAGAACCCGAATTGGGTCAACCCCGACTGTGTCCCCCTCAACCAAATCTCGCATGTCACACATATCGAAAATGCCCTCCAGATCGCGAAGGCAGGCCGGATTTCAGCGGGGCTCGTGTATGACGAGAGCACTCTGAACACGAGCCGGACCACGGTGGTGTGGCTTTCGCCGAACGATTGGAGCGGGGCAGGCGGTTCGCGCTACGGAAACGTCGAGTTTGTCTTTGACTGGCGAGACATCATAAAGGGGATGAATGCATACCGGATCGAAGTTCAGGAATACACGCCCCGCGCCTTTCGTATCCTGCTCACCCCCCACAACCGCGACGCCGACTTTACGCGCTATGACCTAGAGAAGGGTCCGGGGCCATTGCGGTTCGATAAGGCCGACGACATGCACCGCTGGAATGGCGGAATCTGCTTGGAGATCATGGTGGAGGCCCCGATCAGCCTGGACAGGTGCCTGCGCGTCAAGTTCTGCAAGCATCACATGAACAGGTGTTGCGTCGACCCTAATGCGTGCAAGGACCGGGGGCGCGTTGACAGCGAAGGTGGGGCGTTATTTGTCAGCGGACTGATCGCGCGATGCATCAGCGCTGACAATCTCAACCTGACGGAAAAGGTAGAAGGGAAGGCGAAGGCTACCTCGCACCTCAGAGGAGCGTGGGAGGGGATATACCGCGTCATCCGCCACGACGATGGAGTCAAATACAGCGGCCGTCTAGCCGCAGGCTCCCGTGAGTCGCAAGCGGTAGCTCGTTCGGTCATGAGCGCCATCTCAATCGGAAATGACAATGACCTGTACGCGCTGTCTGGCTTATTCAGGGATCGCAAGGAAATAATTGCAGAATGTGCAGGGCTTCTTGAGCGGCATTTTAAGATCGACATTCCGCATCTTCTCGACCACTCGGGTTGAGCAAGTCATCCGTCATCAAGTTCTAAATCAATCTTTTGAGCGAGCCGGCAGGCACATAGATACTCCACGTCCGGCTCCTCCGCACTGAGTCATGCGACGTGCTATCTGACAGGTCGCACGATCGATCGCTGAATCGGTTATCCCAGTTTCGAAGCATTTATCGACCGCCAACGTTCCCTCTGCGATTCCCAAGCCCGCTCGGCGCAAACCGCGCAGCATTCGCTCGTGCATCGCGTCTCTACCGGCGAGCGTGCGCGGCAGAAAAAGCAGTTCCTCCTGAATGTCCGGAGCCAAGTGGTTGAGGTTCATGATCTGCGTCATGCGGGGTTGCGTCACGGACGCGAGACGTGCCAGCTCTGCGAGGTCCGACACGACGCCATCTCTCACCAGCCGGTCAAATCTGATGGCAAGGGCCATCAGCTTGGAAACACGCGGAACGCGGCCCATCGGCGCTACTTGCGCCGCTGCGGCGGTCGCGTGCAGCCGCTTGCGCCCAGCGCGGGTCGTCGTGAAATGGACGCTCGTGGTCACCGTGATCATGCAGCCTCCTCAACGGTCTGTTCGGTCATCGCCTTGATGCCCGTCGGATGGAACGACACCGCGACGGTCCCAGCGCCAGCGTCGTATTCCACGCGGGCAACCAGGAGCGACAGCAGGCGTGCCTGCTCTTTTGGGCTCAATTGGCCCCAGACATTTTCGAACTCTTCAAATGCCGCCCGCGCTTCGAAATCCTCAACGCGATCCCGTTGAACGCAGGCGATTCTCACGTCGATCTCGGACGTCCGCTGCTCGCCGCGCTGCGTGCGGTCATGGAGATCGGCCATCCGCGCAGATGTTCCCTCCCCGGCGACGCCAACCGCGAGCCTGCGGATTTCGGCGTGGTGCCGCGCAAGCTCACGGTCGATGTCCGCCCGCTCGACCTGGAGGCTCATGACCGCCGCTTCGATTCCCGCGCGGGCTACGACGAGAACTTCGGCGATGAGGGCGGGATCGCGTCCGATTCCGCGGATCTGATCGACGACCACCCGTTCGATTTCTCCAGCGGGTAATGACTTGGATGGGCATTCAGCGTGGCCGCTCTTGATGGCGTGGATGCAGGTGTAGTACCGATACTGCCGACCGCGCTTCGCAGTGAACGTGTGGACCATCGCCTTGGTGCAGGCCTTGCAGTACAGCAGTCGCCGGAGCAATGCGCCATGGCGGTTTCGCGCCTCCAGGCCGCCGGTCCGGCCGTTGTGCTGAAGCATCGTCTGTACACGGGCGAAAA
>JANXWC010000198.1 GCA_025351355.1 Hyphomicrobiaceae bacterium | reverse complement strand
GCCCTTGGCCTCTTCAACCGTAATGACGCCCTCGTTGCCGACCTTCTGCATCGCTTTCGCGATCATCTCGCCGATGGCTTTGTCGCCATTGGACGCGACCGTTCCGACTTGTGCGATCTCAGCGGAATCCTTGACCTTTTTGGATTTCTTCTGAATGTCCTCGACTACCTGTGCCACGGCCTTTTCAATGCCGCGCTTCAGATCCATTGGATTCATGCCAGCGGAGACGGACTTCATGCCTTCGCGCAAGATCGCGTGCGCCAAAACGGTGGCGGTGGTGGTGCCGTCACCCGCCATGTCATTGGTCTTCTGAGCGACCTCACGCACCATTTGTGCGCCCATATTTTCGAACTTATCGTCAAGTTCGATTTCCTTGGCGACGGTCACACCGTCCTTGGTGGTGCGCGGCGCACCGTAGCTTTTATCGATGATGACATTGCGGCCTTTGGGGCCGAGCGTGACCTTGACGGCATTGGCGAGGATATCGACGCCGCGCATCATGCGATCGCGGACGTCGCCAGAAAATTTGATGTCCTTGGCTGACATGGTGAGAATCCTTTGAGGAATTGACTTCAAGTATTTTCGAAGGGGTATTCCGGAGATCAGGCGCTCGCTTACTTGTCCAAGACGCCCATGACATCGCTTTCCTTCATGATCAGCAATTCCTTGCCATCGATCTTGACCTCGTTGCCACTCCACTTACCGAACAGAACCTTGTCGCCCTTCTTGAGGTCGATCGGGATCAGCTTGCCGGCTTCATCGCGACCGCCGGGACCGACGGCGATGACTTCACCTTGCTGCGGCTTCTCGCCGGCGGTGTCCGGAATGATGATGCCGCCGCTGCTCTTTGTCTCGGCATCGGCACGTTTGACGACAACACGGTCGTGGAGGGGACGAAATTTCATTTGGGTAAGCTCCATGAACACTTGTGGCCCCGCCAAGCGGGAGCCTTCGGAGAGTGAATTGTTAAAAAGAGTGGGCTGGCACTCGTGACGCTGGAGTGCTACGGGCTCACTTGCGTAGGCCCATGCACAAGACCCGTCAAGCGAAACCACGGGGCGTTTGCTTTGGCTTTGCAGCATAGAGCGAATACCCACTCTCAGCAGCGTGTTCGCATGAGGAAAGCGCGATCTACCAGCGGCGGATCCACGTCGATAGGAGTTCGTCCTGAAGGACGCGTCTGTCGACGTAACTACACAAATAGGACCAAGTGGCCGTCCGGGCGCTCGCATGGAGACCGCGCAATATGCGTCTGAGTAAGTTGGGCTACTATGCGGACTTCTTCATCAGTTTGCTTTTGATCGTGATGTCGGCCGGGGTCGCAACATTTGACACGTGGTCGAACGGAGCCAAATGGCTGCTTTGTGTCGGCCTGGGGGCAGCAGCCTGGACGCTGATCGAGTACATGATCCATCGATGGATCTATCATCGCGTTCCTTACTTTCGCGGGTTGCATGAAGCCCATCATGCCGGGCCCGGTGCCGACATCGGTGCACCGCCGATAATCGGCGTCGTGCTTATACTCACAGTGTTTTACGCGCCGGCGGCAACTACGAGCTTCGTCATCGCGAGCGGACTGACAACGGGCGTCCTGGCGGGTTACTCGACGTATATGCTGGTGCACCATGCTGACCATCATTGGACGCCGGCGCCAACCTCCTGGCTCCTTCGCGCGCGCCGCCAACACGCACTGCATCATCACCATTCCGATCTTTGCAATTTCGGCATCACCACGCAGTTTTGGGATCGGGTATTCGGGACGGCAGGTGCGATAGGACAAGGCGACGTCGATCGCAGGCGGCCAGGCCGTGTCTGAGATTTGTCGCGGACACAATACACTCCTCTGCTCCATGGTCCCTCCCGATGGGCACGTAAGAACCGGACGGGCGGCGACGATGCAAATTCCTAAAGGGTCGAATACTGTCTGGGGCAATCCCAGAATATCCCTGCGGACCCTCTACATATGTTTCGACCCCAACCCGCGCCCCGGGCCCCACACCACCTTTGTCGAATGCATGATGCCTTGGACCGGTTGACCACGCAGCGCCTCGAGCGACGGCCGCCAGGGCGCGACCGTGACACCGTTGGCGGTTCGAATGACCGCCAGTTTGGCCGTCGGTGTGGTGATTGATCGGTCATAGACGCCGCTGATTTCGACACCGGGCCGAGCCGCCTGGAATGGCACGCTGTAGTGCTTGGCCAAGTCCGCGCTGACACGCTCGATTTCGAACTTGCGCAATGTCTCGAATGCCGCCGGTCTCATCTGTAGCTTATTGTCCGGCAGGCGCTCCGCTAGCTGACGCTCGACCAACCACGCGGCGCGCGCTTGCAGGCCGCGTTCCACGTCGCGCCCGAACCCGGCGCTCTGTGTCGAGACCCGATGTCGGCCGGCCAGCACCTCGTCGAGCCAGGTCGGGCCCACATAAGTCTCTTGCCCCCTGAGCGTCCCAGGCTCACCATCCATCAGATTTTTCCGTCGATTTTTATTGACCGTGTGACTCGGCGTGTGATTCAGAGAGTCTGCCCGAATCAGCGGGTGGAGATGTGTCGATATGGCTGGTGGGATCGAGGCGGTTGCCGCGTCGGTCTCG
>JANXWC010000218.1 GCA_025351355.1 Hyphomicrobiaceae bacterium | reverse complement strand
GTCGTCAAAATCCTTAAACTCGCGCTTGTCCCAAACCTTGATCGCGCGATTGTTGCGATTCGTCTTCTGCCCGATGCGCACGCCTGCCGGGTTGTAGCCATCGGCGCCGTAAGGTGACTTTCCCCCGGTGCCGATCCATTTGTCGCCGCCTTGGTGCCGGCCTTTCTGCTCCTCAAGCCGCTTCCGCAGCTCCTCCATGATCTTGTCCCAACCGCCGAGCGCCTCAATCTTCGCCTTGTCCTCATCCGACAAATGCAACTGGCTCACTGAACGCAACCATTCCTCGGGGATCTCGGCGTTGATTGTCTCGCTCATCAGATCGAGACCCTTGAACACATGCCCGAACACCTGATCGAACTTGTCGAGATGCCGCTCGTCTTTCACCAGCGCAGCGCGTGACAGGTAATAGAAATTCTCGACCTTGCCTTCGGTCACATCGGTGTCCATGGCCTCCAGCAGCAGCAGATATTCCTTCAGGGTGACCGGCACCTTGGCGGATTTCAATTCCATGAAAAAGGTCGTGAACATCGGCGGATCCGGCGGCGGAGAAGTTTCGACACGTTAACATCGCCGGCGCAGTAGCGATGGTTGAGAAGTAGATGGGCAAACCCTGTCGCGCCGGCCCACCTGAAAGCTATTTTCGCAGGTCATTGAACGGCATGGCTTTACCCGTCTTGACGTCAGCCGGATACAGAATCGGCTGCACGTCGATCGTCTTGAACTGATCGAGGCCATTGCCTTTGACCCCCTGGAACTGCACCAACAAGGCGCGATCGCGGTCCCATTCGCCGCCGGGACCGAACTTCATCGGCCCGACGAACGTCTTGTGAGATGCCGTATGCAGGTATTCGGCGATCTTGGCGTCATCGGTTCCGTTGGTTGCCGAGATGGCCTGACCCAACAGGTCGATATAGGCGTAGGCAAACGGCGCCATATAGTAGCCGAGCGGATCGACACCTTCGGCGGCTGCGCGGGACTGATATTTAGCTAGAAAAGCTTCGACCCCTGGACCCATGTATGCTGGCGCGGGCAACCAGTAGTCATAATTCATCACGCCGTTGAGCGCCTCACCGAGTTTGGTCTTGAAAACCGACGCCTGCAAGCCAACCATCGCACCACCGAACGCACGCACTTTGATATCGAGTTCCTTGGCGGCAAGCACCATCCCGACCGAATCGAGCGGATAGGACCCGACAAAGATCACGTCCGGGTTCGTCGCCATAATGGCGCGCAATATCGGGGCGAAGTCGGTTGTCGCTGGAGGGTAACTCTTATCGTAAACGATGTTGAGGCCCAGGGCTTTGGCATTTTCGCGAGCGCCGATCGCCGCGTTGCGCGAAAATTCGGCGTCAGCCGCGACAATGGCAATAGATTTTGGCTTCGGATCAAACGCCAGAACGGTGTCGTAGAAGGGGCGCGACAGGGACTGTGGAGTATCCGGCCCATTGGGCGCCATGGCAAAGTAACGATCGTATTTGAACTTCTGATTGACGTCCAAACCGTAGAGACCAATCATAACCTTCTTGCGTTGCATGACGACGGGCAAGGCTGGTGCCAGCATGTTCGTGGCGTAGCCACCCATCACCAGATCGACCTTATCGACATCCAGCAACTTCGTATAAATTCCGGGTACCGTTGAGGGGTTTGACTGGTCATCGTAGTTGATCAGTTGCACCTTGCGGCCAAGCAACCCGCCTTTTGCGTTGGTGTCCTCTTCCCAGATTTTCATGGCCAGCAGGGCCGATTTGCCG
The DNA here is from genome assembly GCA_025351355.1 of Hyphomicrobiaceae bacterium. GTDB lineage: Bacteria > Pseudomonadota > Alphaproteobacteria > Rhizobiales > Hyphomicrobiaceae > JABFRJ01. Next base: position 24,584 of record JANXWC010000218.1, on the reverse strand, counting down.
TTGGCCCCGAGCGGGCCAGTCAGCGCCATGCCGAACCCAATTTTGATCGGTTCCTGAGCTTCAGCGGATAACGTCGCTGACATCATTCCGACTAAGGCTATGGTAGCGGCTCCAATAACTCCGCGACGGTTGGGTCTAAGCGGCATCTCGTTGCTCCCCGAATTGTACATTCTTGTGGTGACATCTTAGCCGCAGGACGGCGCTGTGCGCCAGCGTCTTTCATAGCAATTGCGTACCAGAGGGATTGCCGATCGCGCGCGGACATTGTTTTAAATTGACGGCCAGTTTCGACTTCCCGCATTGACGGGCCGCGGGATGGCGGTCACACTGATACACAACTAGATACGGCAATGACAGCCGCTGCCCGGAGTTTGCAGCCTAACATGCTCGCCTACTCGATCCGCCGGATCTTTGAAGCTCTTATCGTGATGATTACGGTTGCGGCGCTGGCGTTCGTCCTGTTTCGCTTCGTCGGTGATCCGGTCAACCAACTCGTCGGCCAGGACGCGACACTTGCCGAACGAAATCTGATCCGTCAGCAGCTTGGCTTGGATGATCCCATGCCGGTGCAATTCGGGCGCTTTCTCTGGAAGGCTGCACATTTTGATTTCGGTATGTCGTATCAAGTGAAACAGCCAGTCACTGCCGTGTTCGCGTCACGCTTTCCCGCGACATTCGAATTGGCATTGACGGCGGCATTGTTTGCCACGCTGATCGGAATTCCGATGGGCGTATATACAGGCATCCATCGAGATAGCTGGGTTTCAAAAGTCTTCCTGACTATTAGTTTGATCGGGATCTCGCTGCCGACCTTCCTGATAGGTATTTTGCTGATTTGGGTCTTTTCGACGCTGCTCGGCTGGCTGCCGTCCTTCGGGCGTGGAGAGGTCGTGGATCTCGGAATTTGGAAGACGGGGTTTCTCACGCGCGATGGGTGGGCGCATCTGGTGCTTCCCGCGATTACGCTGGGACTGTTTCAGCTGACACTCATCACGCGTCTCGTGCGATCGCAAATGCTTGAAGTTTTGAGGGCCGACTACATCAAGTTTGCTCGCGCGCGTGGGCTGTCTGATCGCGCGATCAACTTCGGCCACGCTTTAAAAAATACCCTAATTCCTGTCATCACGGTAATAGGCCTGCAGGTTGGCGCCATCATTGCGTTTGCACTGATCACAGAGTTTGTTTTTCAATGGCCGGGAATGGGGCTGTTGTTTCTTCAGTCGGTTCAGAACGCAGATATTCCTGTTATGAGTGCCTATTTGTTCCTAGTTGCGTTCCTTTTCGTTGCAATAAATTTTATCGTCGATTTGCTTTACGTCTGGGTTGATCCACGCATCCGAATTCTGGGTACCAGCACATGACGATTGTCGCGCCCGACAAAGTCGCAAAAATTGCAAGACCGGCGGGTCGTTTACGGCGCTTCATCGACAGCGACATGTTGCACTCATTTGTGCGGTCGCCGCTGGTCATGTTTGCGGCGTTGATTGCGGTTATTCTGGTCGGTGCGGCGTTTCTGGCCCCCGTCCTCGCGCCGCACGATCCCTACGATCTGAAGTCCTTGAATTTGATGGACGGCGAAAATCCGCCTCGTTGGATCAAAGGCGGCGACCCGCGGTTTTGGCTGGGAACCGACGATCAAGGCCGCGATATCTATTCGACAATACTTTACGGCATGCGGTCGTCGCTTTTGATAGCGATGGCGGCGGTTGGGTTTGCACTCCTTTTGGGAGTGTCGCTGGGGCTGGTCGCGGGTTATCGCGGCGGGCGCATCGATACTTTGATTATGCGTATTGCCGACATTCAATTGACCTTTCCATCGATTCTCACTGCGCTGCTCGTGGACGGGATCGCGCGCACCGCGCTGAAGGGCTCGCAGTTGGGTAACAGCCATTACGTCATTCTGGTCGTGGCTATCGGACTTTCATTTTGGGTGCAGTACGCCCGCACGGTGCGGGGTGTGACCCTCGTGGAGCGCAATAAAGACTATGTGCAGGCGGCCCGACTGATCGGTCTTTCATCGCGAAAAATTATGTTCAATCATGTGCTGCCGAACGTGCTTTCGCCTGTTCTAGTCCTCGCTACAATCAATCTCGCGCTTGCGATCATAACAGAAGCAACGCTGTCGTTTCTTGGAGTAGGATTGCCGTCGTCGGAGCCTTCACTGGGAACAATGATTCAAATCGGGAATAGGTTTTTGCTCTCAGGCAGTTGGTGGATGGTTGCTTTTCCTGGTGTAACGCTGGCGGCACTCGTACTTGCCGTCAACCTGGTTGGAGATTGGCTACGCGACAAATTGGATCCGAGATTAAGATGAGCCCTCCGGTGTTATCAGTACGTAACCTAAGGGTCGAATTTCCAACGCGCCGCGGCACACTTGTTGCCGTGGATGATGTTTCGTTTGACATCGGACCTGGCGAAGTTTTGGGCGTCGTTGGCGAAAGCGGCGCCGGCAAATCAATGACTGGGACCGCTGTCATCGGATTGCTTGAGCCACCCGGTCGCATCGCCAGCGGTGAAGTCTGGTTACAGGGTGAACGAATTGATCGTCTACCGCCGGAAAAAATGCGGCGTGTCCGGGGACGACGCATCGGTATGGTTTTTCAGGATCCACTGACGTCGCTCAATCCCTTGTATCAGATAGGCGAGCAACTGATCGAGACTATCCGCACTCATACCGACGCCTCGCCTGCGGTGGCCCGGAAGCGCGCGATCGGCCTTTTGGAAGCGGCTGGCATTCAAGGCGCGGCGCGACGTATCGACAGCTATCCTCATGAATTTTCCGGCGGCATGCGACAACGCGTGGTCATTGCTTTGGCGCTTGCCGCCGAGCCCGATCTGATCATTGCCGATGAACCAACGACGGCGCTCGACGTCTCCATCCAAGCGCAGATCATTGATCTGCTGAAGACGCTGTGCCGTGATCGTGGTGCGGCCATCATGCTGATCACGCATGATATGGGAGTGATCGCCGAAACAGCTGATCGTGTCGCGGTAATGTATGCCGGCCGTATTGCGGAAATCGGACCGGTGCGCGATGTCGTGCAGAGGCCGCAACATCCGTACACCAAAGGTCTTATGGGTTCGATCCCGACGTTAGAAATGGGGGGAACGCGCCTTACCCAAATCCCCGGCTCGATGCCGCGGTTGACCGCCATTCCGACTGGTTGCGCCTTCAATCCGCGCTGCAATGCGGCGTTCGATCGTTGCCGCGTTGAACGGCCAGATCCGATGCAAACCGGTACTGGCGCCGTTGCTTGCTGGCTGGCTGCCCGGGCTGCCGATGAAGCTGATCCTGCGAACCAAATGCACCCAACTCGGATGGCGCCATGAATATTGCGCTCCCCGCCGTGCCTTCGTCTTTGGCAGAGCCCGCTACCATGAGCGATCTCGTTCAGGTTCGAGAATTAAGCCGGGTCTTCGACGTCTCAAAACCTTGGCTCAATCGCGTCATTGAACGCGAACCGCGCAAGCTTTTGAAGGCAGTTACCGATGCCTCTTTCTCGATTCGCCGACGCGAAACGCTTGCGCTGGTAGGCGAGAGCGGATCGGGAAAATCGACAGTTGCGAAAATGGTGGTTGGCTTGTTGCAACCAACGGCAGGCGACGTCCGAATCGATGGCAAGAATATCTGGGGAGGGGAGGATCTGACCTTGTTGCGCAGGCGGATTCAGATGATTTTTCAGGATCCGTACGCAAGCCTAAATCCGCGTTGGAGGGTCGACGCGATCATAGCAGATCCGATCCGAGCTTTCGGCCTTGCAAAGGACAGTGCCGAAATTGATCATCGGGTTGGAGAACTGTTGCAATTGGTGGGGTTGGACCCACTCGATGGCCGCAAGTATCCGCATGAGTTTTCCGGTGGGCAGAGACAGCGGATTTGCATCGCTCGGGCGCTGTCTTCAAAGCCGGAGTTTTTGGTTTGCGATGAACCTACATCCGCGCTGGACGTCTCTGTGCAGGCGCAAATCCTGAATTTGATGCGCGACCTCCAGGATCAATTCGGGCTGACGTATCTGTTTATCAGCCATAACCTCGCTGTCGTGCGTCATATGGCGGACCGCATCGGCGTTATGTACCTAGGTCGCATCGTGGAACTGGCACCGACAGAACACTTATTCAGGACGCCACAACACCCCTATACGAGGATGCTTCTGGACGCCGTGCCGGACCTCGCCATGTCCGGTCGACCGCGAAAAAAAGTTGAAGGTGAAATCCCAAATCCGATAGACCCCCCAAAAGGTTGCGCATTCCATCCGCGATGTCCGCTGGCTTTCGATCGCTGCAAGAGCGAAGTACCTCTGCCGCGTGCACGCACTAGCGCAAGCTTTGTAGCTTGCCACGCAGTGGAGCGCGCCGAACTTACCCAACCGGCGGCTTGAACGCTCTCTGCATCTTTGCGCACGCCGCGTGTCGGTGACAGCCGACGAGGTGGTCATTGACGAAGCCCATGGATTGCATGAATGCGTAGATCGTCGTTGGGCCAACGAAGCGAAATCCGTTGCCCTTCAAAACTTTTGAGATACGGGTCGACATTTCCGTTATCGGCGGGATATCACTATGTGAATTGAAGGTATTTATCTGGGGTTTGCCGTCGAAAAAGTTCCAAAGGAGCAAGGCTAGGTCGTCGGTTTCCTGTAGCTTGAGAAATGCGCGTGCATTATCGATCGTCGCGTCAATTTTCAGACGGTTGCGGATGATGCCCGCGTCAGCCAATAGCCGGGCCCTATCCTTATCTGTGTAGCGGGCGATCCGGTGCGCATCAAAGCCATGAAAGGCCGCACGAAACGACTCCCGCTTTCGCAAGACTGTCAGCCAGGAAAGGCCCGACTGAAATCCTTCGAGGATCAATTTTTCGAACAGTTTTTGGCTATCTGCGACGGGAACGCCCCATTCTGTATCATGGTATTTCACATAGTCCGGGTGCTCGAGGCCGGGCCACGTGCAGCGGCGTAATTCTAACTTGCTCATAGTTCGCTCGCCGAGCGATTGCCGATGGACTGACGGTAACGCTGCAGCGCCATGGGATCGATTGCAATGTCGTGATTCCCTGCTCGCACCGGCTCGCACTGGTCGATAGCCTCCACGACGCGATCGAGCCGCAACAAAGCGAGTGCGTTTTGACCATCCGTGCTGCCAATTGTTCCAATGGTGGCGGCACCGGTGGTGATCGCGATACCGGAAGTGAGGGGCGCAGTCGACGTGACGCGAACCACGCGCTTGCGGACCACTGTCTTGTTCTGCATTCGGCTGACGACTTCTTGACCGACAAAACAGCCTTTTGTGAATGACACACCGTCCTGCAGATCGTAATTTGCCTCATGTGGAAAGGTGTCGCCGAGCGCATAGTCGTGTGGGGCCTCGGGAATGCCCCTACGGACCCGCTCTGCCAAGTAGTCGCCTTGGCCGAAGGCGCTTTGGAGCTTTGCCGTCGGACATAAACCGCGCCATAGGCCTTCGGAAGATCTCGGGTCACCCCCTAAAATTGCACCCGACGACAAAGCTGTGGTCGGCGCGGAAAGAGAGCCGGTGCCCCATATCGTGGTCCAATAGTGCGTCACATCCGTCAATTCGACTTTCGCGCGTAATTTAAAGAGTTTCAGACGCTTTACGAGGTCGTCGATCACAGACCTCGATGTTTCGAGAAGCAGGTGTTCCCTGTTTTTGTAGACAAAGAACTCGAAAAGAATTTTGCCTTGTGGTGACAGCAGGGCGGTAAACAGCAACGGTCGCTTATCAAGGCTCGTTAGATCGTTGGTCACGAGGTTGTCGAGCCACGTACTTGCGTCTGGCCCGTTTACTGCAATGACGCCGCGGTCCGGCAAGGCAAAGATCTGCGCCCCCGTCATTTCAGCCTCCGAGCCATGCGTGGAGTGCACTATTAACAGCCTCAGGCTGCTCCAGCGTCGACAAATGCGCACAATCCTCGATAATGGTCAGAGTGCTTCGCGTGATACCGCGTGTGATTATTTCGGCATCTTCGACGGTGGTCGCTTGGTCTTGTCGCCCCACCATCACGAGTGTGGGTACGCGGATGCCGCGCAAGTTGGGTATGCTGTCCTGTCGTGAGGCGATTGCGGCCTGCTGGCGTGCAAAATGCGTTAACCCGGTGTCGGCGGTCATGCGAGCGACCGTCTCGAGCAGGGATGGATCAGAAAGCCGGCTTGGATGAATCCAGCTCGGCCACAGCGTTTTTGCAACCTCACTTATTCCTTCGGCTTCGGCGCGGGCGACCAGGGCCGCGCGACCGGCGGCCCGCTCTGGTGTGTCTGCCTTCGCGGCTGTGTCGAGGAGTGCCAATCGGCTGACGCGCTCGGGTGCACGCCGCATGATCTCGAATGCCAAATAACCACCCATGGAAAGCCCGCAGAGGGCAAATGAGCGCGGCGCAAGGGTCAAAATTGAACCTGCGATTTCACGCATCGTAGCCCCGCGCGTGTGGTCGGCGATGTGTATGCGAGCGACGCTGCTCAATGCCTGGAGCTGAGGAGTGAATAATTCGCCTGTGCAGAGCAGCCCGGGGATCATAACTAAATCTTGCATCTGCTTATCCTGCCCGGACGTTGCTACACAGCATACTTGCGAACACGCAGCCTACACGGAGCAGCGTTTCGATGCGATAGATTGTTCGTGTATCTGGAACGGGCAAATCAGCGAGATGCAGCCAATGCCGCAGCGACATCGGCGTTAGCGGCCGTATCGGTGAGGTTCATCGAGAGGGCTGTGACCGAGATAAAGCCGTTGTAGATGGCCCAAAGATCGCTACCTTCCGTCGTGACCGAGCGGCGCCGCTCGAACGAAAGCCAATAATATTCTTCGGACCACGGGTCTCGCCGTGCATCTACTCCAAGTAGGTTGAGATCGCGTTTTCCTTGCCGCGTAGCCACTTTTCCTTTGACCGCATCTGGGGCCGTATCGGGAAAATTGACATTCATCAGTATTCCGGGCGGCCAGTCAAAATCCAGCAATGCTTGGATTATTGTGGCGCCGTGGGTTGCCGCTGTGTCCCACTGCGGCCGATCGCGTGACTCGATACCAAATGCTTGAGAAAGAGCAATCGAGCGGATGCCGATGGTGGTGCCTTCAAACGCACCGGCAATGGTTCCAGAATAGGTGACATCTTCCGCTAAGTTGGCACCGCGGTTGACGCCTGAAAGGACGAGATCGGGCCTGCCGACATCTTTCAGCACGTGTCTCACACCCATGATGACGCTATCAGTTGGCGTGCCGCGTACCGCAAACGTGCGGTTGTCCACTTTGCGCATGCGGAGTGGCTCATGAAGAGACAACGAATGTCCGGCGCCTGATTTGTTCGTTTCGGGTGCAACGACCCAAACGTCAGAAGATAATTCGGCAGCGATCGAGCGCAATACCGCCAAACCGGGTGCGTCGATACCATCGTCGTTCGTCAGAAGAATACGCATGGTTGTCTCCGGTGAAATCTATGTCGACGATCGTGCGACTTGGCGGCGTCATCTCATGGCAAACGCTTCGGCACGTCGGTGCTTCGTCACACTTTTTCGATCCGTTCGATCCCACACATATAGGGCTTAAGAACATCCGGGACCAGCACACTGCCGTCGGCCAGCTGGTAATTTTCGAGCACAGCGACCAAGGTACGGCCAACAGCCAGTCCCGAACCGTTCAGCGTATGGACGAAATGGGGCTTGCCGTCGGACTTGGCGCGGTAACGCGCATCCATGCGGCGGGCTTGGAAATCGCCGCAAACTGAACAGGACGATATTTCCCGGTAAGTATCCTGGCCCGGTAGCCAGACTTCGATGTCATAAGTCTTTTGGGAGGCGAAGCCCATGTCACCAGTGCAGAGTAGCATGGTGCGATAAGGCAGCTTTAGCTTCTGAAGAATATTTTCCGCTGCTTTCGTCATCCGTTCGTGCTCGGCAATAGACGTCTCTGGCGTGGTGATCGATACTAACTCCACTTTCAGGAACTGGTGCTGACGGATCATGCCGCGGGTATCGCGCCCAGCCGCGCCGGCCTCAGAGCGGAAGCAAGGAGTACAGGCGGTGTAGCGATGCGGAAGCGCAGATTCGTCGATGATCTGCTCACGGGCTAGGTTGGTTAGCGGGACCTCAGCTGTGGGAATGAGCCAAAAATCTTCTTTTGCCGGCGCGCGTTCGAGCACGCTGGCGACGATTTCCGTCAGCGACTTCTGCTTGCTGGCGAGGTCAGCGATATCGGACTCGTTTGCATATTCCAGCGCCTCCTTCAATAACTTCTCGCGGGAGGCAGTGCGCGTAGGCATAAATTGATCATCGCGGAACTTCGGCAGTTGAGCCGTTCCGAACATCGTATGATCATTGACGAGCATAGGCGGGTTCACTTCGGTGTAACCGCCGATGCCGTGCTTTTCTGGCGCGGTGTGCGTATCAAGCATGAATTGCGCCAGCGCGCGCTCCAACCGCGCCAGAGCCCCCTTGAGAAACACGAAACGAGCACCTGAAATCTTCGCCGCGGCCTCGAAATCCATCATGCCCAATGCTTCGCCGATCTCGAAGTGCTGCTTGGGCTTGTTCGTGAACGGGAACTTGGTCTGCTCACCCCAACGACGCACCTCGACATTACCGTTTTCGTCGGCTCCGTCTGGGACCTCTGGTAAAGGAAGGTTTGGAATTATGGCCAGAAGATCCTGCAGTTCCTTATCAAGCCGCGCACTGTCTGCTTCGTCGGCTGCGAGTTGATGCTTGAGGTTCGCGACTTCTGCCATAAGCATGGCGGATCGGACTTCGTCCTTGGCCTTTTTGGCCACCCCAATGTCTTTCGACGCCGTATTCCGGCGGGCCTGAGCTTCTTGCGTACGGGTAGAAACTCGCCGCTTCTCTTCGTCCAGCTGGACAATGTCCGCTGCTGAATATTGGTCGGCCAAACCCCGGCGCTTTAGCCCAGCGTCGAAGGCTGCGGGATTGTCGCGAATTGTCCGGATGTCGTGCATGTTCAATCTCTTCTCGCCCGCGTTCGGGTATGTCGGCTCTATTTTTTCACCCTTCATAAGGCTATCTGTGTTGCGGTGCAAACCAGCGATTGCTCTTGCGGCGCTACGTGCGTTTGGGCATTTGCCATGTTGTGCTTGCTGGAGGATACCAACCCCATGTCTAATAAAGTGTCAGCTGAGTATTGTCGTGTGCGAACCCGTTGCAACATCGGGCTGGCGGAATTTGTGGTAGAGATGACTACTGATTATTCCTGAAATAATTGGCGGTTCCTTGAGGGCGAGCATTTGATGACCGAAAATGTGTCACCGAAATTTCAGCCACGCAATGGTATGGATCGGTTTATTGACGGTATCGAACTCATAGCGGCGGTCTTTGTCGGCATCGTTGCGACCGACATTTTTATTTCGGTAGTACTCAGGGCGTGCTGCCGAGTACAAATCCCAGATAGCTACGATTTCGGGCGCAATTTGTTGGGCATATTGATTTTTTGGGGAATCGCTGCGACCAGTTATCGAGGTGCGCATATCTCGGTCGATCTATTGTGGGCTTCTGTCAATAAGCGTTGGCAGAGGATCATTGATGTGTTCGCGACGCTGGTCTTACTGCTCGTCGTCACAGTGCAGACGCGTATGTTGTTCGACAAAGTGTGGACCACGTATCTCGACAACGTCCTTACCTTCGATTTGCATCTGCCAACTTGGCCGTTCTTTGCTCTCGCGTGGCTTGGAGACGTATCGGCTGTCATTCTGATTGCCATTCGGACTTGGCGGCTTATTTTTAACCCGGCCAAGATAGATGCCGATCACGGCGAGGTGACAAATGAGTAAGAAGCAAATGCACGACTTTCAGGAACATTCGGACCCAGCGAAATGAGCACCGATGCCGTCGCAATTGCCGGATTCGTGGTGCTCTTTGTGCTGATGCTGTTGCGCGTGCCTGTGGGCATGGCCATGGGCTTGGTCGGCGTTACGGGTTTCGGAATACTCAATGGGTGGTCGCCAGCGCTAAAGCTTATCGGGCAGAGCTCGATGCGAACCGTTACAGATTATCAGTTTGGCGTCATTCCAATGTTCCTGTTGATGGGCGCATTCGTCACGGCATCAGGAATGAGCAGGGAACTATTTCGCGCCGCTCACGCCGTAATGGGGCATCTGCGCGGCGGGTTGGGCTTTGCGACAATTTTGGCGTGCGGCGGTTTCGCCGCAATTTCCGGTTCGTCGGTTGCGACTGCTGCTACGTTTTCGACGGTCGCTTATCCAGAAATGCGACGTCATAATTACCCGCAGAGTTTTGCAACTGGCGTAATTGCTGCCGGTGGCACGCTCGGAGCGATGTTTCCACCGTCAACGGTGCTAGCCGTCTACGGCGTCATCACCGAACAGGATATCGGTAAGCTGTTCATCGCGGGCATTATACCGGGCTTGCTGGCGGTATCAATGTATTTGATGACGATCGTGCTGATCGGATTGGTCAAACCGAATTTTTTGCCAAGTGGTGATAAGGCGACTTGGCACCAGCGCTTATCCGCTGTTGGTGAGATCTGGGCGCCGATGCTACTTTTCGTGTTCGTTATTGGCGGCCTTTATGGTGGCTACTTCACCCCGACCGAAGCCGGCGGCGTAGGCGCGGGCGGTGCATTCCTGATCGGAGTGGCGCGCGGGCGGCTCGGTCGTGCGGAAATCCGCCATTCACTGCTTCAGGCAACGCGAACCGCGGCGGCTGTTTTCACAGTGCTAATCGGCGCGCTTATCTTTGGATATTTTTTGACGATCACTCAAGTACCGCAGAAATTGACGGTCTTCCTAGTTGGGCTGGGACTAGGCGCATACGGGGTGCTCGCGCTAATCATGGTAATGTATTTAATTCTTGGCTGTCTTATGGACGCGATGGCTATGGTCATCCTCACGGTGCCCATTGTTTTTCCGGTCATAAGGGAGCTAGGATTCGACCCGATCTGGTTTGGCGTCATAATTGTGATGACCGTGGAGCTAGGACTCATTCATCCACCTGTCGGCATGATCGTGTTTGTCATTAAGAGCGTGGTCGACGACGTTAAGTTTTCGACAATTTTCAAGGGGGTAATTCCGTTTATCATTACAGATTTCATCCGATTGCTCATCTTGATCGCATTCCCCATCTTGGCCACGTGGCTGCCAAGCCGAATGTGAGTGTTGCGGTTATGACTTCCACCGACTTATAGTCCGTGAGAATGCGTGGCGAGCGGGCGTGGCGGTGAGGGAAGATATCGGCATAGCCGATGGTGCGCCTGTTGACGCCATGCGTTTGCAGCAGCAAATCATGCGCACTCCCTGGCTGGCCGAATACCATTTCGCGATTCGTTCTGCGGCGGATATCGATGCTTTTCTGGACGCCGAATTTCAGGCAATGCAGAGCGGCGTTGATATTTTGAGTGCGTTGTGGACCCACGATCGTATTGCACCCGAGCGATATACGGAGGCGCTGGCGTCGTTACTGGGAGTGCCCGCCGCTGCCTACGATGTCGTGCTCGATATCTCAAAGTTGCGCGCGAAGGCAGGACCAGCAATATTTTTGGAACTCCCTGTTGCCGGAACATTTTGTGGAAGCTCAGTTCTGGTCATGTGCGCCACGCGACTTGCGCCACGTGTAGTCGCCATGCGCGTGGCGGAAGCTCACGCGTCCGGTAACGCGGTTGTACTGGTGGCGGAACGCCAGATGCGATCAGCAGTCGAGTTATCTCGAGCGAAGGCCAATCTGAGGATTGCCACTTTTGGCTTAAAGCGGCGATTGCCAATGTTCTCGGCGAGCCGAGCAGCACCACTTTGGCAACCCCTATTTGCAATAGTTTGCTTTTTTCTTGTCGCCGCGGCACTTAGCTTCGATCCGTTAGATACTTTGGCAATTTCAGCTATGCTTTTGACGGTGCCGTTTGTAGGGACAGTGCTCGTCAAAATATTTGCTTTGGTAGTGCTGGTGCGCTCAGTGCACCCGCCTGCGCGGGTGTTGGATCGCATGCCAGATCGAGCTTTGCCACAATACTCAATTATGGTTGCCTTGTTCGACGAAGCGAACGTTCTGCCGGCTCTAATCGCCGCGCTCGCGGCAATCGACTACCCTGCGACAAAACTCGAGTGTCTATTGGTAATCGAGGATGTTGATTTTGCGATGAAGGCAGCGTTGCTCAAACTTGAGTTGCCGGCTTTCATGCGAGTGATTGTGGTCCCGGACGGCGAACCACGCACAAAGCCAAGAGCGCTAAATTATGCGCTTGCACTTCTTAGCGGCGACTACGTCGTGATATATGATGCCGAAGATCGGCCGGAGCCCGATCAGCTTCGTCGTGCGTTAGCAGAATTCAAATCCTCGAAAGGCGGGCCTCGTCTTGCTTGTGTGCAGGCATGCCTGAATATTTTTAATGCGCGTCAAAGTTGGCTGACTAGCGGTATTATGGCGCAAACGCCACAACGTCCAACCTAGCAGATTTGCAGCGGCTTCGCTATTTTTGATGAGTGGAAAGAGACGGCGAACCCACACAAATGGTTGTAGAGCGTAGGGGAATCCGCCCGATCACCGCCTCTCCCGCGATGACGATAATGTAGAGCTATCGTCTCGCGCAATTCAAAACGTGCGTGAACCGACCAAGTGACAGACAACGGCAACAGATACGCGCTTTCAGCTTTGAGCAAGCGCCGTGGTGAACTCACGACAGAGATCGCCACGCTTGAAAGGCAACTTCGGCACCGGAAAGAACTCAAGGTTCACATTGATGCAACTTTGAAGCTGCTCAACCCGGACGTTGACCTCGACAAGATCAAAAACCGGAGAAAACCCGACAAGCGGGTGAAGCTGTTCCGGGCCGGAGAACTTGGGCGGATGATCCTTGATGCAATTCGGCGCGCTGGCGGGTCCATCAGCACGGGAGATATCGTAACGGCCATCGTTACGGCAGGTGGGCATGGGGAGAGCGTGCGGCCAACGGTGGGGCCGCGTGTGCGGTCGAACCTTGGTTATCTCGAACGGCGCCGGAAGGTTCTGAAAGTCGGGAGCGGGACCGGTGCGAGAAGGTAGGAATATCAGGCGGGTTCTGCTAGGTTAGACCTTGTGGCGTTTGCGCCATAATACCGCTGACTAGACAATTCACGGTCGAATATTCCGCCTTGTTCGATGCGGTGCTTCCTGCTTTGCAGCGGTTGCGGCTACCGATGCCGCTTGGAGGTACTTCTAATCACTTTCCGCGCGAGGTATTGACGGAGTTGTGCGGGTGGGATCCATACAACGTCACCGAGGACGTTGACAGGTATCCGGATTGCTCGGCTTGGATATCGCGTCACCGTCATTCGATCGACCACGTGGGAAGAAGCGCCCGCGACTTTCAACTTGTGGCTTCGTCAGCGAACTCGCTGGTTGAAAGGCTGGATGCAGACTTATCTCGTGCACACCAGGCAACCCCTAGCATTGATGCGCGACCTCGGATTCTGGCGTTCGGTAGGGTTCCATCTATATCTAGGCGGACTTGTGCTTTCCGCATTAGTGCACCCGCTGTTTTACGCCGCGGTCGCATTCGGCTATGTTTTTGATCTGCAGTCGGATATTTTTGACGGCTTCGTTGGTCTGGTCTTGTGGATATTGTCGGTCGGAAACCTTGTTGTGGGATACGTTTCGTCGATATTTCTTGGTTATCTCGCGGCACGCCGGAGGGGGCACAAATTGGGACTTGCGGCGCTGCTTATGCCGTTTTACTGGCTATTAATTTCGGTTGCCGCGTATCGTGCGCTCTGGCAGCTTTTTAGTGATCCGTTTCGTTGGGAGAAAACGCCGCACGGATTGGCTGAAGAGGACTGAAAAACCAGCATATATTAAACGGTTTCTGCTGCTATTTAATTGTCCAGCGCCCACATTTCTTCAGATATTCGAATATCTGCAATCATACGGTCTACGAGCAAGCAGGTTCGTTTGAATAGCGCTGATCCCACCCGATAGTCGGCATCAGCGAAAAAGTCGCAACGTCCCGCGCGCATGAGGTCACGACAACGGCCGCGTCCAATGTTATCGCCCCCATGAACCGCAATGGCTCGACCACCATTCTTGCGCACCACGGCCATGGACGGTACGTCGGTATCGCCATCACCGAAATAGATCATGTTGGAGAAAGGAATCGGTCGGTCGGATTCGGGCATATGATGATTGATGCTGTCGCTCAGATTTTCGATCCCTTTGTTGATGCGAAACAGGTATTGAGTCTTACCAGTGTCCGTTATCACCTGCTTTGGAAATGGAAGATCATACGCGTCAAACCAATATTCGGACGCAAAGACGTTGTGAAATTTCTTATAAATTGGTGTGCCTTCAACAATCTCGGTCAACCCAGAAGAAATTAAATAGTGACGCAACGTGACGTCCTGACTCGTCGTGTTCTTTCGGACGTAGTCGGCAGTGGCGTCAAACCATTCAGAGACGCCCGGATAAAACTCGACGGCCGCCCCTTGGGCGACAAGGTCACTACGGTCGATGCGGACACCCTTCGCTTTCGCCTTTTTATAGAGTAAATGCATATAGGTGATCAATGGATCGGCGCCTTGCTCGCGTGCGATACGATTGCTTTCCGCCCAAAAGGCTTCCGGGTTTTCGCCTATCTTGGGCAAGAACGCATATTCCTGCATCGGGCGAGGGCAGAGTGTGCCGTCGAAATCATAGATCAGCGCGATGATTTTTTTTGCGAACCGTTCGGTTTTCGTCGCGGGGACTGGTTCCGGGAGAATACCTGTCGCGTCCTTCTTCCTTGGCGCCATCTTTGCCCCTATTGTTCGGCGGGAAGCTTCAGACTTCGTTCTTGCACGCGCTTTGCCAAGCATTTTCGAACGTACCGCCATGCTGATCCTCCGCCTTGAGGTCGATCTGCAACCTTTTCATCGCGTGCTGTGATTCTCGTGGCAGCACAAAGGCAATGCCGCGGTTGCACACTGAAAACACAGAATGGGGCTCCGATTTGACAATTCCAGCCCCGGCGGGGCAAACGTGAGGCATGACAGAGACGTTCAGTATCGGATCAGCAGCAACGGCGCGTGGGAAGTTCATTACTTTCGAAGGCGGCGAAGGCGTGGGAAAATCTACGCAAATAGCCCATTTGTCGAGGCGGCTTGACGAAGCTGGGGTCACGCATCGCGTGACGCGCGAGCCTGGTGGAACGCCCTTTGCCGAAGAGGCACGCAAGATATTACTTGATCCCATTATCACGCCCAAGACATCTTTCGCACAGGCCATGCTATTTTATGCTGCGCGGTCTGACCACCTCGATCAGCTGATCCGGCCGGAATTGTCCCGAGGTCATTGGGTGGTATGCGATCGGTTCGCCGACAGCACGCGCGCCTACCAAGGCGCTGCAGGGGGCGTGCAGTGGGAAGTGCTCGATACCTTTGATGCATTGGTTATCGGTGCAACGATGCCTGATCTAACTATCCTTCTCGATCTCGATCCTAAGGTCGGGCTCGCGCGCGCGAACGAAAGGAGGGCGGCAAGCTCACCAGGTGCCTTCCTGCGGGCAGATACCTTCGAGGGCCGTCAGTTAGAGTTTCATCAGAGACTGCGCGATGGTTTTCTCGAGGGTGCTAGGGTGCATCCCCATCGTGTGCTGGTGTTCGATGCCTTTCAAAACGAGATTGCGCTAGCTGAACAGATCTGGAGCCAAGTGGCTCTGCGTTTCAATCTGACGAAGTGACGAATGGCACGGGCACCTGCAGTTCAGGAAATCGAAGCACTGCCGGAGGCCGATAGGCTCAATGGCTTCCCACATCCACGCCACACCCGTTCCGTCATTGGTCACGATGACGTTCAGCGGATGTTGGTGGAGCGCGTACGGTCCGACAAGTTGCATCATGGTTGGTTGATTACCGGTCCAGAAGGAGTAGGCAAAGCGACTCTCGCCTATGCGTTCTGCCGTTATCTATTGGCGCGACCGCCTGAACGTGAAGCTGAATCAGATGGCTTGCCCGTCGCCCAAACAACGATCGCTTACCGGCAGGTGGCGGCGCTGTCACACCCTGATCTTTTGCTGCTGCGCCGTCCGTGGGACCAGAAAGCTAAGCGCCATACAGCCTCTATTCCTATAGACGAGGTGCGGCGCCTACGTATGTTTCTCGGACACAAGGCCGAATTTTGGGCTTGGCGCGTTGTCGTGATCGACACCGCTGATGACTTGGCGGCGGCAGCTGCAAATGCGCTTCTGAAGTCTTTGGAGGAGCCGCCCGCTCGGACTATTTTCCTGTTGCTGTCGTCGGAACCGGGGCGGCTGCTTCCAACAATCAGGTCGAGGTGCAGAATCCTCAACCTCGCTCCGCTCGCGCCTGATGACCTAAAAGCTGCTGCTGAGCAGGCGATAGCGGCCAGTGACAACCACCGAACGCCCGCGCCAACTGACTGGCCACAGCTAGTCAGTCTGGCTCAAGGAAGCGTCCGCCGTGCCTTGAATGTAAGTTCAAGTGACGGTCTGAAAATATACGACCGCGTTCTCGCCTTGGTTACCGATTTACCCAAAATTGATTGGCAAACACTTCACACTCTTTCCGACGAACTGTCTGGTGCTGCAGCAGAGCAGAAATTCGAACAGTTTTTCGAATTTCTCATTGATTTTATAGGTCGCCTCATTCGAGCACAGGCCTCCGGCATTGGCGATGCCGCCATACTTGCTCTAGCTGGCAGAATAATGAGCGGTGACAGGTTGCCCGCGTTCGCTGCTGCCTGGACGGATATTGCCGCGGCCAAGATTGAGGCCTTGGCCTTGAATCTTGATCGCAAGGCGTTAATTATGACTATGGTTCAGCGGCTCGCTGCTGCGGCCAAGGGTTAACCAACGGTGACAAGTGCGGCTATTCAGCGAATCATCTCGTTGACCGTCAATTTGAGATAGAATCACGATGATCATTGGCAAATCCACAGGCGTAGCGGCGATCCCGGCTCGGGAACTGACGCCGGAAGCACAGCGCGCGCTGGCAGAAGCCGATGAGCGCCGTAAGGCGGCAGAGGGCGCGATGACGGACACAACAAAGGAAGTTGGTGGTCAAGCAGGCCCGGACCCGACGCGGTATGGCGATTGGGAGAAGGCCGGCATAGTGTCGGATTTTTAAATTGTTCTGTTTTGACACGTGGGAGACGCAGAAGAGAACCGGACATAAGATACCTTTCGATGTCTGGCTGAGCATGGGTAGGAATAAAGTGCGAATTCCGCACCGGATCGACCTCTTTTGGTTCATTTTATAATTGTTTATTGATGCTTTGTCGCGGTGGTTGCCATTTTAAGAATGATAGTGGCACCCGCCAAATCGGCATCGCGATTGCATCTTCCAGATCAAGACGCTGGATTTTGATCCTTGGAGAGACAAATGTTGGCTGGATCCGCAAAGCCTTACTGGATGTCACGCTTCACCTCGAGATTTTGCGGCGATGAGAGCGGCTCTGTGGCGATCATCTTTGGTTTGACCTTGACTGGCATTATTATGTTTGTGGCGTGTGCAATCGATATCGGTCGCGCGAATATGGCGCGAACTCGTCTAACTACAGCAGTCGACGCTACGACGCTCTATGCAGCCAAGGAACTCAGAACAAAGGGTCTGGATATTGCGGCCATTCGGCCAATAGCGCGCGATTTCTTCAACAACAACGTCAAGAGCGCGGCAAAACTGATCACAGTGACAGGCTTCGACGTTGCGCTCGCCGGCAATGGCACAGGGGTGACGATCGACGTGAAAGCTGAGATCATGACAACATTCGCTCGAATCGCGGGCATCAATAAAATCAATCTTCCACAGTCGGCGACTGCCGTGTTCAATGAACAAGATCAGAACGTGGAAGTCGCCTTGCAGCTCGACGTCACCGGATCTATGAACGACCGGATCAACGGAGCGCGCAAGATCGACAGCCTTAAGATCGCTTCAAGTAATCTTCTCGACATTCTGCTACCCGCCAGCGGCAATGGTAACGCAAAGTTTAGGGTGGGCATCGCGCCGTTTTCAGCGGGCGTCAATGCAGGTAGCTACGCACAGGCGGTCTCCGGATCAGCAGCCCCGGGCGGATGTGTCTTCGAGCGTCGCAGCACGTTCAACGATGCGAGTGATGCGACGCCAACTGGCCCCGACAGCTTGAAAACAATCAAAGACCTTGGGCCGAGCGCAAACGCGATTTCGCCCGCCTGCCCGACCAACGCAAGCGTTACTGCGTTGACCAATGATCGGAGCAAACTTCAACCGACGATCAACGCGCTCGCTCCGGGAGGCTGGACCTCGGGCCATCTCGGTACAACATGGGCTTGGGGACTTGTGTCGCCTAACTGGAGTGCGGTCTGGCCTGCCAATAGTAAGCCTGCGCCTTACGGCGACAATTCGACGCGTAAGATTGCGATCTTGATGACGGATGGTATCTATAACACTGTCGGAGGGACAAACGACGGCACCGAGTTCGGCGGCTCATTCGGAGTCGAGTCACGTGCTCGAGCAGTTGCACTTTGCAATGCGATGAAAGACAAGGGCATTACAATTTATACAGTCGGTTTCATTGCTTCAGGCGACAATGCAGCTGCTGCTGACACCCTTAAAGCGTGTGCAAACGATGACAGTCACTTTTATCATGCCGAGGATGGCAATCAGCTTGATGCTGCATTCCGTGACATCGCACAAAAAATCTCGGCCCTGCGCCTTTCCAAGTAAGTGAAGCAGTTTTGTTGACTGCGCGTGTTTGGCTCAATCCTTGCTTCTTGTTCTTCGAATATGCCTGCTGAATTGCCAAGCTGAACTTCGACGGGGTGTGACGTGTTCGCACCCCATTATTTTATTGAATAATTCGGTCTTTTTTATTAAAAGGTAAAAGATTTTTGCGGCCCAACATCAGCTCCCACCATTTGCATGAATGTCGGAGAAAAAAAACTCTTTCCAGCTCTCCATTCGATTTTTTACAACGCCGGTCTTGTGAAGGAATTGAGCCATCGCCGCCACGCGGTCGGGGCTTGCGGAAAATTTGGTGCCGGAATCGGTAAGGCCCTGCAAAATCTCAGCAATATTTACCTTGGATTTGACATTGATCGCGTAACTCTCGGCCGCGCCTTTGGGGTCATTGCGGACGATTTCAAGGGCCTCGTCGTAGGCGGCAAGAAACACTTTATAGGCTTTCGGATTATCGTCGTGAAAACGCGCGGTTGACCAAATCATATTCAAGGTCATAGGACCATCGGTAATGTCTAGAGAGCTGGCAATTTGCGTCAACTTTGAGTCCTTCTGCTGATCGTATTGGTACGGTGGACCGGAGAAGTGGGCATTCAACTCACTCTTGCCACTCGACAATAGCGCGTACGCGTCTGGATGGGCCATTGTCACGGTGAGGGGATCGAATTTCGCCCAATTCGCCTCTCCGAATAGCTTGGCAGCTGCCATTTGGAGAAGCACAGCTTGCATTGACGACTTCGCAGCAGGTACCGCTATTCGATCTTGCTCGCTCAGGTCCTTGAGTGACTTTACTCCAGCGCGTGATGAAAACAGGTAGAAGGCCAATGAATTAATCGCGGCAACACCTTTGACCTCTAAGGGGCCCTTCCCGCGCGTCTTGTCCCAAATAATGATGCCACCGGAGGTGCCACCGCAGACGATATCCAGTTGCCCTGCAAGCAAACTGTCATTCATGGCAGGGCCGCTGGCAAAGCTGCCCCACTCTCCTTTGACATCGATACCGGCCGCCTTGCTGTGCTTTTCTAGCAACCCGCGTTCCTTCATGACGTAAAGGGGCGTGTAGCTCAAGCTTGGCTGCACGCCGATACGGATGACGTTTGTTTCCGAGCAAGCAACGCCGGCGGAAAATGGCAGTGACAGTGCCACGGTCGCGAGTTTGAAGAAATGTCGTCTGCTGTTGTGCATAGCCATCAGTAGTTCCCCTTGTTTCTTAACGTCGCTAAGTGGGCGGCGTCGCCGATCAGCCGACCTTACGGTTCGACGATTTTAATTGCCGCAATCTCGGCATCCGTACAGCCAGCTGCACGTAGAACCGCGTCGGTGTCCGCCCCCAACTCTGGCGGTGGTAGGTCCGGAATTATTGCAAGGTTGGCAAAACTGACGGGCTGACGCAGAGTCCTCTTTACTGGTGTTTCAGTGGTAAAATTGGGTTTGAAAAAGTTTACGGCTGCCAAGTGAGGATCGGTCAATAAGTCTGTGGGTGATCGAACTGGAGCGCAGGGAATGTCGAGACGGGCAAATACCGTTAGCCAGTCTGCTGTCGTGCGGTTTGGGAGCGCATCGGCAACGATTGCATATAGTTTGTCGAAATTCCGGCTGCGTTCGGTTGGGTCAGTAAACCAAGCCGAGTGGACTATTTCGGAATTGCCTGTTTCAAGCAAAACTTTCGTCCAATGTGCGGGCGTGTACGGCAAGACGCCGAGCCAACCATCCTTAGTGCGATAGGGTCGGCGATCGCGTGCCACGGCGCGCTGATAACCTTGGCTATCATCATCACCCCAGGTGGCACTGGAAAGGTGTTCGTTCAAGTTGAAAGCAACCATAGTTTCGAACATCGGTACCTCTACGTAACCTGGTACAGTTCCCGATCGCTCCCGATGTAGGAGTGCTGCAAGGACAGCGTAAACGAGGTGCAATCCAGTTACTTTGTCGGCGATGATGGAGGGCGCGTATTGTGGTGTACCGTCGCGCAATTCGAATAGTCCCGCGAATCCGGAAGCTGCCTGGATAACATCATCGTAGGCGGGTTGTCCTGCATAGGGGCCGTCGCGACCAAATCCAACGGCGGCACAATAGATGAGTTTCGTATTCAGTTGACGGACGGCGTTGTAGCCAAATCCAAGTTTGTCGAGGGCGTCTTGGCGCATGTTGTGAATCAACACGTCGGCTGTCGGAATCAATTTCTGCAGGGCCCGCTGGCCGGCAACGGTTTTCAGGTCGAGCTGTACCGAGAGCTTATTGCGGTTATTGTTGGCAAATAGCGCAGACAGACCCGGCTTCGTGACGGGAGCAATTGGCCGCATGTTATCGCCTTCCGGACCCTCAATCTTAATCACGTCGGCGCCCAAATCTCCCAAAATCTGCGCACCGAAAGGACCAAGAATTACTGATGTCAGATCGAGGACGCGAATGTTTTTGAGGATTTGGAACATTGGGGCGAGCGATCCAAGCTAAAGCGATGGATAAGTTTGAGATGCGGATGTGGGAGACAGATAGTAGTTCGGTTGAATGGCGGAACGATCAAATCGCAGGTCGGTCTCGCGTTTGAAACCATTTGATCAATCCGAGTGTTAGAATGGCGCTCGCAGCCGCGGTTGGCAACGGCGCCATTGTCGAAAGTATTGCGAGAGCAATGAGGGCAATGTTAAGAACGGCAATATGCAGGGCAACTTGCGCATGCGTCATGCCTGATAAGATTGCTTGTTGGTAGGCATGTTCGCGATGGGCATGCCACGGCTTGGCGCCGCGCCGTAATCGGTCCAGGAGAGTCAGTGTAGCGTCGGCAATAAAATACATCGGAAGAATAACTGCTGCTGCCCAAAATCCCCGCAATGCAAGATCAAGCATCAGCAACCCAAAAATGAAACCGAGCGGAATGCTGCCCGTGTCGCCCATGAATATTTTTGCCGGAGACCAATTCCAATAGAGATAACCAAAAGACGCAGCAGCTAGAATTAGGGCCAGTTCAGGCAGAAATGCCACAAGGGGGCTTTGATAGGGGAACAATCCCGTTAAAAGGGCATACCCGAGCGCGACGGTAATTGCTTCGATTCCGGCCAGTCCGTCGATACCGTCCATAAAGTTGGTAAGATTCAGCATCCACAGCCAGCCAATCCATAGGGCAATTCTCTCCAGCGAGAACGGAATTGCCGGAAAAAGCCGGGTCGTTGGCACTAGGTAAAACACGATAAGTGCGATCACGACAGCTTGGACAACTAAGCGTAGTGCGGGTGGCAACTGCGCTCGGTCATCTATCCAGGACAAAATTGCGAGGCATAGGATTGCGGATCCAATCAATAGTCTTGTCGCGGAAATCGGCCAAAACAACAGGCTCCAAAGTATAAGAGTGGCCCCTATAAGGCCGAGTCCTCCTCCGACGGGCGTCGCGACCGCATGCAGTCCACGATCTGTTGGCGCGGCCAACTGGCCGGAATTGCGGACAGCGATCAGCACCAAACCCGTCAGGCCCCACCCCAGTAATCCGGAGGCCAATGCTATGACAACTTGCGTCACTTTCCCGCCTTCTCCAGCTAACCAATCATAGCCCATAAACGGCAGGCCTGCCGGATGCAATCGGGTGGGCGACTTACTTTCTTACGTCACATAGATTTAGTGCTGCCGGGCTGCTAACACGCACCAATCATTCACCGTTTTCGAGATTGATTTCGCACCCATGTCACGACTGCTCCTGACTTTAGAGAATATCCACGTAAGTTTCAGCGCCGACGCGCTGTTGGACGGCGCGTCGGTTTCCGTCGCAGAGGGAGACCGCCTCTGTGTGGTGGGGCGCAATGGGTCGGGTAAATCGACGTTGCTGAAAATTGCTGCGGGATTGGTCGAACCAGACAAGGGTACGCGGTTCGCGCATCCGAACGCCCGCATATCCTATCTGCCACAGGAGGCTGATTTTACGGGGTTCCAGACGGTTGGCGAGGTCATGGCTGCTGCACTCGGGCCGATGGACGACGCACAGCGGGCACAGCGCCGGCTGGAAACCTTGGGACTATACGGCGCCGAAGATCCAGCCCAACTTTCTGGCGGCGAGGCTCGGCGCTTGGCGCTGGCGCGAGCCTTGGCTGGGGAGCCAGAACTTTTGCTACTTGACGAGCCGACAAACCATCTGGATTTGCCGGCGATTGCTTGGCTCGAAAAGGAGATTGCCGCTCTGAAATCCGCAGTTGTAATGATCAGTCATGATCGGCGATTTTTGGAGACGCTATCTAAGTCAACGCTTTGGCTGGATCGGGGAAAAGCGCGCCGTGTGGAGGAAGGATTTGGGAGCTTTGAGGCTTGGCGTGATGACTTACTCGATCAGGAGGAGGCTGAGCGGCACAAGCTTGACCGCAAAATTGCGCGCGAACAGAAATGGATGCACGGCGGCGTGACAGGACGCCGTAA
Organism: Hyphomicrobiaceae bacterium; assembly: GCA_025351355.1. Taxonomy (GTDB): domain Bacteria; phylum Pseudomonadota; class Alphaproteobacteria; order Rhizobiales; family Hyphomicrobiaceae; genus JABFRJ01. Next base: position 1,549 of record JANXWC010000218.1, on the reverse strand, counting down.
GCGTAACGTTCGACGTGTCCGTGAATTGACAGAAATGCGGCAACATCGGAGCGATCAACGTCATTTAAAAGGGGATGCTGTGTTGCAGGCGGCTGACGCTGAAATTGCCGGAAAATTGGTTATTGAGGCCAAAGCGATAGCGAAGGAATTCGACGGTCGTAACATCGTCGCGCCATTGTCTTTGCGTGTTGCGCGCGGCGACAGGCTTGGCATCATTGGCCCAAACGGGGCCGGCAAGACGACATTGCTGAAGCTATTAACGGGAGCGCTTACTCCGGACTCTGGAACGATCAAACTCGGCACCAATCTGGAGATGGTCTCGCTGGATCAGCGCCGCGACGAACTCAATCCTGACTGGACGTTGGCAGACGCCTTGACCGGCGGTCGCGGAGATCAGGTCACGATCAACGGCGTAGTTAGGCACGTTGTCAGCTACATGCGGGATTTTCTTTTCGACGCTGATCAGGCCCGGACACCTCTTCGAGTACTTTCGGGAGGCGAACGCGCTCGCGTCATGTTGGCTCGGGCTTTGGCAAAACCGGCGAACTTTCTTGTGCTCGACGAGCCGACCAATGATCTCGATCTTGAGACACTGGACCTTCTGCAGGAAATGCTTGCGAGTTTTCAGGGCACGCTTTTGCTGGTGAGCCACGATCGCGACTTTATCGATCGCGTGGTGACCTCTGTGCTGGTTAACGAGGGTGATGGCATATGGACTGAATATGCTGGGGGCTACACAGACATGCTGGCCCAGAAAGCAGCGGCGGCTCCGGAGAAGCCGGGATCTCGGAAAGAGATCAAAGCAGCCGAGAAATTTGCGGCATCGGTGCTTGCGGGACCCGGCGCAGCGCGACGCAAGATGACTTTCAAAGACAAGCATGCACTTGAAAACCTGCCGATGGAAATCGAGTCTTTGGGCAAAGAAGTGTCACGCCTGGAAAAGTTACTTGGGGAACCTGGCGCCTTTGCGCGGGATCAGGCGGCATTTAAAATGTCGAGTACGAAACTCGCGGTTGCAAGGGCACGACTATCGACGGCCGAAGACGAGTGGTTGACGTTAGAGGTGTTGCGGTCAGAGGTAGAGAGCTAGTATTTTGACAATTTATAGCGCGAAATCTTAATTCGCGGTGGCTTGGATTAGGAGATCCATATTGAGTTTCGAAAACACGCTCGATCCGCTTATTGGTGATCTCGTAGAATGGCTAGCGCGAGAATCGCGCGCGTACACAGAAGTAATTGGCCTCCTCGCTGAATTGAGTGGGCGCGGTTGACTGTTTGGGATGCCATTGAATGTGATTTTGTCATGCGTAAAGTCGGTCCCGACAACCGGCCCTATATTGCCGTTACGCCTCACGGTTAGTTATTTCTTGCCGAACGCCAACGCAGAAATTCGAATACATCGAAGCTTAGCTAGTGTCCTGATTCCGAAGTTCGTTGAAGTAAGCGGTTATATGGGCTGGCGTCGAGCGTTCTGAGGCAGAATCGTTGAATGCTGGCGAGGATATCGTCGGCGGTCTTGGTCCAACGGAACGGCTTCGGTGCATCGTTG
>JANXWC010000195.1 GCA_025351355.1 Hyphomicrobiaceae bacterium | reverse complement strand
CGAGACCGACGCGGCAACCGCCTCGATCCCACCAGCCATATCGACACATCTCCACCCGCTGATTCGGGCAGACTCTCTGAATCACACGCCGAGTCACACGGTCAATAAAAATCGACGGAAAAATCTGATGGATGGTGAGGTACGTCGCCCGATGCATCGCGAACGCCCAGCAGATTGACAGCCACGTCGCCGCCAACTTCTACCCGACCCCGCCCGAGGCCACCCGCGCCCTACTCTCGGTTGAACAATTCGACGGCCCGATATGGGAGCCAGCATGTGGCAAAGGGCACATCGCCAAAGTTCTCGAAGCGCACGGCCATGAGGTCATAGCAACCGACTTGAACGACTGGGGCTATGGCACACCTCGCACCGATTTTCTTAAAGCCCATGCCGGCAATACCCCCGCCCGCCACATCGTGACCAACCCGCCCTATGGCAAGGGCTTGGCTGATGCCTTCGTCAATAGGGCGCTCGCCATCACGGCCAAGACCGGCGGCAAAGTCGCCATGCTGCTGAACCTTGCCTCGCTCGCGCAGGAACAGCGCACCCCCGCTTGGCGCAAAAACCCACCTGCCCGCCTCTATGCCATCGACGGCGTTGTGTGTTGGCCGGATTCGGAACGCACCCCGCCGAAGCACTTCCTTGCGCATCGTTACGTCTGGGCCGTCTGGGAGCACGGACACAGCGGCCCGTCCACATTCGGCTGGCTCTCATGCGCGGAGTTCCGAGCACCGGCAATCGCCACCAAATTCAACGCACGGAGGTTTGCATGAGCAATACGACACTCGACACCATAACCGCCAACATAACGCTCATGGAGGCACGATTGCAGCGAGCGCACAGCTTGGCCCGCGATGCCCTTGCAGCCATCAAGGACGGCAAGCAGAACCTCGCAATCGGAACGCTCTTGCCGATGCAGGAAGATATGGCGGACACCGACGCCCTTCTGAAAACGGTCCTGCTATTGCACCGCGCACGCCCGTAACTTCAAACGCCCTACCCGCACGACAGCCCCCGACGACCTCGGGGGCTTTCTCTTGTCTGGATGCCGCAAAGATATTTTCGAGCCCGTTACGCGTCCGACGTTACAGCACGTTGCATCACGCACTACCTCGGGTCACACGTTACGCGATGTTACAAGTATTGCACGTTTACGGGGTGCGGATTATTTGGGTGAAACACGAAACGAAGCAGCAAGCGGGAACGGTAACAAAATAGGAATGAACGGAATAACGGGCGCATAGCGAGATGTGTTTTTGTATACGTAAACACGTAAACAGAAAGCCGCTCGACGTGTAAACCGCTGCCGCGTTTCCCCTGTACCCCTTGCCGCCGCCGACTGTAAACAACCGCCCCTCTGATCGCCCCGAGCTGGACCGATGACCACGAGAGCACCAAAGACCGGCACGCCGAGAACGTCCGTCATGTCTGTACGGATGCCGCCCGAGCTACGCCAGCAAGTCGAGCACGCCGCGATCACGGCGGGCATGAGCTTGAGCGCGTACATCGCCGACACACTGGCCAAGGCATCACTGCCCCGAGCGGTTGCCCCATTCGCTGCGCCCGTCGCCGTCCAAGCTGCGCCGGTTGCTTTCCAGCCGACGTTCACACAGAGCGTCCCCTTCCCCAAATTCCCGACACCTGCGGCCAGCACCACCCCGCCACCAATTCCGGCGACGGTTCGCGGGGCCTATGCGGAGCCAGCACGGCAAATTCAAGTCCCGCCTTCTGTGCTCCAGCAGTCTGCTCGGCCAGCGTCGATTGACGGCCAGCAACGTCACGGTGAGCGCGGTCATGCTCCAACATGGGGTGACCATGTAAACACGCCTGTAAACACTGGTGTAAACAGACCGATGGTGCCGCCTTCGCCGCAGGTGCAGCAGCGAGCGGCTCCGGTTGCTACCGCGCCCGCGATCGCGGAATTGCAGCGTATCGGCACCAGCGTCAATCAGGTGGCGCACGCGATCAATTCGGGATTGCCCGCTCATGACGAACAGCTCACGCAATCCCTCTGGCAATTGTTGGCCGTCTTCAACGCCGAGGCCGACTTCCGTTTGCTTGCATCCGATCCCGCAGCAATTGCGTTGCTTGGGCGCATCGCCAACAACCTGAATCAAATCCGACAGGCCCGCACGTCGGGGCTGTCAAGAAACGCACACGGGCTGGTGCACGCCTTCCTGACGTTGCTCCAAACTTCTGATGCATCAGCCTTTCGTACCCAACTTGCAGCTTTGAGAGAACGGCAGTCGGCCAATGATTCCCCGCATCCACAAGCGCGGCAGCAGTTTCAAGACGGCGGCGCAGTACGTCCTGCACGACCCGCTCCACCAGCAATCGCACCTCGATCAAGACCAGCTCCGCCAGCAGCCCCAGACGGCGGATCGAGTTTCTTGGGCCGACTGTTTAAATCTTGACGGCGTGGCACCCGCCGACGCGTGGCGGGCCATGTACGACACATGGGGGCACCGCACAGCGTTGAAGCGGGCATCGGGTGAGGATCTGCGCGGACGCGACAACAAGGCCCCTGTGCTTCACTACACGCTGGCGTGGCATCCCGACGAGCGCCCGACCGAGGCGCAGATGAAGGAGGCGGCGCTATCGAGCCTGAAAGCGTTGAAGCTCGACGAGCATCAAGTGCTGATGGCCGCCCACAACGATAAGGATCACGCGCACGTCCACCTGATCGTCAACACGGTGCATCCCAAGACCGGCCGCACCGCGCCGATGAAGTTCTCCCGCCTTGAATTGTCGAAGTGGGCGCAGGAGTACGAAAAGCAGCACGGCATTCACTTGCAGCAGCGGATCGACAACAACGCCGAGCGGGCGCGTCGGAAGGACGAACGCCAGCGTAAACAACCGGCGCGTAAACAGCCGCGCGAGCGGCGGGAGCTACCTGTAAACCTGCGTGTAAACAAGATCATACGCGACCGGACCACACGGCCCGACCACATCATCAGGGAGGACGTGATCGACCGGATGAAGCGCCTTCGCACCGAAATCCGGCACCGTCACCATGTCGAGCGCGATGTCACGTCATCTGTGCAACGAGGCGAGCGGCAAGACCTCGAACGCAACAGCAAGGAGGCGGCATCGATTGCGCTTGCCCACGTGCAGCAGAAATTCAGCGGGCCATGGCGCGAGCTGTTCAAGGCCCAACGCAACGAGGTGCGCCAGCTCGAAGCGATACAAGGCAACCCCCTCGAACGGGCCGCCTATGTATTCATGAACGCCGACCGCTTGAGCGGCAGCCGCAATCTAACGATGAAGGAGAAGGCCCGATTGGTTCAATCACCGACCGCACTCTTCAAGGCCGTGGACCAGATGCACACGCGCGAGCGCCGGTTGCTCTCGAACGTGCAGCGCGTCGAAACCAAGGCTCGCCTCGATCGGGTGTGGCAGGTTCACCAGCACAGGGACGGCGCGATGGTGGCGCGGCATGACGCCGAACAGCAGGCACAGCGGGCGCATCAATACGCCAGCACGTCGCACGTCGTGGATTTTGCCGACTCCAAGGCGCAACTCGTGCAGGAAAAAATCGGGGCCATCCCTCCCCGCAGGGCTGCAAATGCACCCGCGTTCGAGAACGATGTTGGCTATGTCCGGCGCATCAATGCCGAGTTGCAGGCGTTCGAGGATCGCAACACGCCGAAGGACGAGCCGATGGCCGAGCGGCCAGCCAGACCCGAGTTTGTGCCGGTACCGCGTGAGCATGGACCGACCAGCCGCGCGGCGACGATCAAGCTCGATATTGCAGAATGGAAATCACGGCGGCGCGGCAAGGACGATGACTTCGAACACGAAATGTAATCCATCGAACGCGGGAGCGCCGACCATGAGCACGACCCTGACCATCATCGCATTTGCCGACGATGTTTGCTGCCTCAATGCCAACCTCGCGGACAGCAAGCTCGCGCGGATCGCGCCGCAGTATGGACTTGTCGGCACGATCGGATTGCCGATGACGGCGAAGCCGCTCGCACCGCGCACGAACCTCTTTGCGCACGAGGCCACCTTCACGACCGAGGGGTACGCGAAGCTCGCCAACGCCGCCCGTACGGACAGCCGCGCGATGCGGTTACGCCTCTCGGAAGGCGAGACGTTCGGATTGTTGCTCGCGTACTGGCGCGATATTTACGGATCGGGGTGTGTCGGCATGGCCGAGAAGCCGCACGAACCTCAGTTCTGCAAGTTCGCGCTCTACAAGATGCATCTGGCGAAGGCGACTAGCGACGAGCGCGAGGCCAAGCGCCTCGCTGGCGTCCACAAGGCGATGAAAGCAGAATTCGAAAAAGAACGGCAGGCGGATCGCATCAGCAACAATTTGATACGGCGCACGCTCGAAGGCCGAACGCGCCATTAATACGTTCTTAACACCTGCGCCTCAGTGATGCCGTCTGCGCATTGTATTGATTCGCGCTATCGGTTGGCACTCCTCAACAGGAGAATACGGTCATGGCAGATACATCCTAACGCCAGCGTTCGCACGGTATGGCCCAGCCATCCGTTCCAGCTGCGTGCAAGCCTGACCTTCCACCCAAACCCCCACTCACCAAGAGTGATCTGCACGCGGCTTCTAGCGGAGCTGCGCCATGACCAATACCTCGTCGACCGACAACCTGCGCTTCCTCACCATGAAGGAAGTGTGCGCCCTCACGGGCTATAGCCGGACCCATATCTACCGGCTTGAGGCTGCGGGCCAGTTCCCGCGTAGACGTAAACTCAGCATTAGCAAGATCGGATTCCGCTTTGCGGAGTTCGAGGCGTGGGCGAACTCGCGCCCGTGCGCGGACCCCTCATCTGAAAATGATGATGAGTGTGGGGAGGACGCGCCATGACGTTCTCAACCACTCCCTACGTCCGTCTTGATGTCACGGTGGCCCCGACCACCTTGGCAACGTGGAAGCGTGCGCAACGACTGGCTCCCTTGCAAATGCATTGGGTGGCCATTCTGGCGGTGAAGCCGGTCTCAAACGGAAACGTCCGCGTCTCGATGGCCGTCGAGCCGCGCATCTACGACCATTGTTCTTCCCACAATGGCCCGCAACTCGTCGGCAGCAATATTGCGGCACTGTTGAACGCGGAAGCGGCCAGCATTCACCGACATTCACGAACGGCTGGAAGAGGTGCGCCATGACGACCGCAGGCACGCCCCTCGTTCGTGTCGTTCTCGACACAAGCAAGCACACAGCCGCGATGTGGGCCAAAGCTCGCGCGATCGAACCTCGCGAATTCGAGTGGTTTACGGTTGTCCGATCCACCCCGATCGAGACGGGTCGCGTCCGTGTGACCATAGCTATGGATCAAGACCAGTTTGCCAACTTCGCAGCGATGGATGGTGCGCATCACGCAGCTTCGTACATTGAGGAAATCATTAATTGCGACGCGCGGGATATCTTCACTGCGCACGAGACAGAAATCGCGTTCAACGCGCTGCCATCAGCTGATGACGTGCCCAAGTACGGCCCCTATACTTTCGTCGTCGAGTGGGCACTTGCCCAAGCCGTCGATTTCGCCAACGAGATAAAGAAATCGACCGGCTTGCTCGCCAAGGTGCGGATCGTGCGCCTTGCCCCGCCTGCGCATCGCGCGGCATGGGTCGCGGTATCGGTGCCGCGCAAAATCTATGACCGCATCATCGCGATATCGGCAGATCCGACACAGTATGACGGCCAAGATATGTTCGTGTCCAACGCTCTCACGAGGGTCTGGCTCGAAGAAAACCCGCGCCCCGAACCTGACCTATCGCTGCCGTCGTCGGGCCGCGCCATCGATGATGAAATTCCATTCTGACGCCAACAATTCCCGCCCTTAAATAACCCTCGCCCTTGTTCAAATATCCCACGGGGTGCGGGGTGTGAAACCCCGCCTCGCGCCGGAGCGAAAGCGAAGGCGTCAAGTATCCATACGCCGCAGGCGTTCCATACACGGCAAAGCCGCTCGCTCAAGCTCACCAAAGGATGGACCGCCACCTTCTACGCCGCTTCGCTCGCCCTCTTGGGAGGGCAAGCGAGCGAGAGCGGCTCCGAAGGATGGCGAAGGCCAGCCCCATCATCCGAAGAAGAACAAGCCCACCGGCCCGCCCTACTCTCGAGGCGGCTGCATGATTGAATGAACGGCTTGATGGAGTTGATGCGGGGGTGCTCGCCGCTATCGCCACGGTCGTGGATCCGTCTTGATAGAAGGTTCTTTGTAGGGATGGTTTATGTAGGACACTTCTGTCCTATCGGGATTTGCGCCATTCTCAGGCATGTTCTGCGCCAGCCATCCAGCGAGCCATGGCAAGTTGCGGAAACACGGCAGCACCTTCTCGGTGATGCGGACGACAAGGCCGGTATAAAGGCCGCCCACCCCTCGCCTCGCCCGCGCCTCGATATAGCCGAAGCGGATCAGCTCTGCGATGTAGCGCCCGATCGACCGCGTGCAGACGCCCATGATATGCGCCAGCGTCGTCTTGCATGTTTCCGTACCGGTGCCGTTGCCGCAACGGGCGCGGAGCACTTGCAGGACGGCCTTTGATTGCGGCGTCAGGCGATGATCCCGCGCCGCCGTGGTCGCCATGTGTCCAGCATACTGCACGGACGCACGCGGCTCGGGCCGGAACCAACGTGCCGGAGCGCACCGGACCGCGCCAGCGTGGCGCAAATCGAGCCGCGCGGCCTTACGTTCGAGGCGGGCCATCAAGTCGGCAAGTTGCGGTGGGGTCGGCATTGCGGGCGACGATTCGCGCAGCGAGGCGCTGAATAATGGTTTGGGTAGGGTGAGCACGGGCGGTTCCTTCCTTGGAACCCGCACAAAACGGCCATTCACGGACAATAGAAATCCGTGGCAAGAAATGACTTGCAAATAAGTCCGAGTTTTAGGATGATGGATTTACGAGATACATCACCGATATTTCACTCGGTTATCAAAGGCCCGCTTCTAGCGGGTTTTTGTTTTTTTGAAATAAATACCTTTCGAAAATAAACCGAATACGCGACTCGGCCTCCCCAAGCGTGCCTTATTCGCTGGCTTCTGACAACGCGGCTTTGTCCATCGAGGCTGCAATCAGCTTCTCAGACGGTAGATGGCGGGGCTCCGCCAAAGACCGACCGCGCTTCACCGTATCACCGTATCACCGTATTCCCGTACTTACAGGATTGCGTATTACTGGCTTTTGCCGCGTTGACGACGGCCATCGGGCACGAGATCGGATTCCTCGACCTTGAACCCCTTCCGTTGAAGCGCCAGCATGACAACATGGCGAACCGTCGTCCGCTCATCGAGCGCGGACCGGCGCAGCGCATCCATGAGATAGTTCGGCAGCTCGATCGTGAGCTTTTCCAGTGGCGAGCGCACGGGCGTGGATTTGGCCGGTGCCGTTGATCTGGGTTTGCTTCGTCGAGCATTGGCCACGGGGCGCGTAAGTGTCGGCACGCCGAGCTCGCCATTGAGCCGGTCGAGCGCTGCATCATCGACGTCAAGCGGCTCTGCTATGGATCGGAAGGCGGAAACGGGCTTCTGGCTCATCACGCAGCTCCCTTCCGTGCTTGTTTCGGCCAGAGGCCGACAAGGGTGTCGATTTCCGCCACGAGCGCGTCCAGCTCGGCCACCGCTTTGGCGACCGGCGTCCGCTTCCGATCGGAAAAGTGCGGCGTCAGGCCGGATAAGCCGATCTCCATATAGGCGGCGCGGTGATGGATTGCAGTCGAGAACGCGGGCATTTTCAAGCGCTCGATCTCAGCACAGGCGTAGAGTTGCGCATGGCTGGCAAGCGGCTGCACCCGTGTCAGCAACAGCCGGTACAGCGGCGCCCGCCCGAATGCTTGGAACACCGATTGAATATGCCGCGCGACGCGAGCCGCCTCAAAGATGTCGGCTTCCGACGGCCCCGCCGGAATGATGGTGAGGTGTGCACGCGCAATCGCAACCGTCAACGCCCGCTCATAGCTACCGGCAATGTCGATGACCGTGATATCGGGCTTGTGCTTGGCCGTCATGGCCGTGAGATGTTCGGTCAGGTCTTGCGGATCGGCAGCCGAGACGCTCAGGCGCGGACTGGCCCGTTCGCCACCAAGCCACCGCGATACCGTATGGTTGCTATCGAGATCGACGATATGGACGCGAGCGCCCGCGTGAGCGAGCGCACCGGCAAGCGCGGCTGTGGTGGTCGATTTGCCGACACCGCCTTTTGAGGATGCGAGTGTGATTATCATGAAATGGCCTTTCGTAAATACAGAGATACAAACATACGGGAATAAGATTTTGCGGGAATACAAACTCACGTATCACCAGTCTGCCGTATTCGTTCGAATTGGCAACTTCAGCAATTGAAAGCCCAATGACTTGCAGCCGTCAAACCGGACGCGCGGCCAGCCTCGGCTTTTGGACCCCGAGGCCATCGCTCTCGGGGTTCCTCGCGATATCGACTTTGGGTGCTCCCCACCGTTCTGCCGCCGCCTCGAACAGGAAACGCATCCCTCGGATAAAATCGTCGGGCTCGCTGCACGAATTGTCGGCATACTCGATCAACTCGTACAGCTCGCGCAGCACGTCATCGTTAGACCATTCGCGTGACACGGCGGAACCGACTAGGCTCAAGACGGGCGAGCGCTGACGCCAGCGGCCTTAGTCTTGCGCGGGGCAGGGGCCGCTTTCAGCTCTTCTTGCTCGACTGCGGCAGGTTCCGGCTGATATTGACGGATCGCGCTGCCATCGAAGGCAACTTCCTGCTTGGATGGGACAATCGTGCCGGCCATGTGCAGTGCAGGGCTGACGGACGGGCTCGAAACGACGGTCCACAATCCCTCGTGATTCCAGACTTCACCGATCAGCGTGTCCGCGCTCTTCTCGGTGCGCTTGGCTTTCGGGATGCGATTGAGCTTCACGCGCAGCGGCTCGGCGTTTGATTGCGGGTGGAAGTGAGCAGGGCGCAGGCCGTCGCGGTTGAAGCGGTCTTTGAGGTTGGTGTCCGCCGTTACGTGGTCTTTGTGCTCGCCCTTGAGATACCCTTCGTACCAAACCTCGCCATCTACCTCGTTCGATGGATGCTGGCGCAGCTTGCCGCGATATTCGGTGCCCGAGGGCAGGCGGAGCACGCAGTTGAGATCGGGGAACACGGCAAATGGTGGGTAGCTCTGTGACATGGCAATAAACCTCGTGAAAAAATGGATGAAATATTATTGCCAGCAGACCACGATCAATTATTCGCGCAAGGGTATTCGGGAAAACAATTCACAGGAATTTACCGAAATAATGAGTTGGCAACCTAAAGCAAAGAAGCTGCGATCACTTCGCGCGGATCTCTTGGCGAAGGGCCTCGATCTCGGCTTCATGGCTGGTGGCCATAGCATCCAGTTGAGACTTGAGATTGTCGTTGGCTGCCTTCAGCTCCTTCACCGATTGGATGAGCAGCGGCACGAGACGATCGTAACGAACGGTCTTGTAGCCGTTCAGTTTCTCGCCCATTCCCTGCGGGTACGCAGCCTCGACCTCTTGAGCAATCACACCTGCATCGCGGCCAAGGGCTTTGTAGTCGGCAATCGCCGGAAACTCATCCCAACGCCAATCGAACAGCACGCCGCGCAGCTTGGCGAGCGTGTCGAGTGCATGGGGAATGACCTCGATGTTCTTCTTCAAGCGGATGTCTGATTCATTGGTGATGCAGGACGTAGCATTGTCGTCGCTGTCGGTATCGACGCAGACGGTTCCGCCCTTCACTTCCATCTTGCCTTGGTTGGGCGTTGTCGTCCCGATGCCGACGTTGCCGTTGCCGAGGATGGTCATGGCGGTAGCGGGAGCGCGGTCAGTGGTGCCGGTGGTGCCAGCTGTGGCGGTTTTGAAGGTGATGTTGCTGGAGCCGGTGCCGGTGGCGGTGCCGGAAGAGAGCACGAGGTCGCCGCCGTTCTGATCCGTGTTGCCGGATTTCGTGCCGCCTGCTTGCAGCGTCAGGATGTTGCCCGTGGCCGCTGCCGTGGCCGAGCGCTCCATCCAAATCGTCCGAGATGCATCGCCGCCGAGGGAAAGCAGATTCGTCGGCGCTATAGTCCCGATGCCGACGTTGCCTTGTATAATCGCACCACTGGTCGCAAGTGCAGTGCTTCCAACAGATAGGCCACCTTCGATGACAGCGTTACCTGGTCCTGGAAAGACACGAGTTGATCCCATCCAGAACCCACCGTTGGTCTCAAATGAGCCTTGTGTTACTCCACTGGTGACAAAACTGATTGGCCCGCCGATGGCGATATAATTAGTTGCCGAGTATGATAGTTTTGTGCCGAATCCGGTACTGAGGCGGAGCGAGGTCGATCCTTCGCCAAACAAGTAGCCCCCGCCTGAAGCAGATAGTGCAATATTGCCTGCTTCTTCCAACATCTGTGCTGGCGTCGCCGTGCCGATGCCGACGTTTCCGTTGCCGAGGATGGTCATGGCGGTGGCGGGGGCGCGGTCTGTGGTGCCGGTCGTGCCTGCGGGGGTGGTTTTGAAGGTGATGTTGCTGGAGCCGGTGCCGGTCGCGGTGCCGGAGGAGAGCACGAGGTCCCCGCCGTTCTGATCCGTGTTGCCGGATTTCGTGCCGCCTGCCTGCAGCGTCAGGCTGTTGCCCGTTGCCGCCGCCGTCGCCGACCGCTCCATCCAAATCGTCCGCGCTGCATCCCCACCGAGGGAGAGCAAGTTCGTCGGTGCTGTCGTCCCGATGCCAACATTGCCGGTGGCGGTCGATTGCAGAATGAGTTTCCCATTGCCCATTGCGTCGATGTAAAGCGGGTCATTTACATCAGTACCCGTCATCGCTATTTGGTTGTAACCAATAGCGATTCCTTGCGTTAAATTCGTATGTCCAAACCTAACAACATCGCCCGTTCTGTTCGCTGCCGTGGATGACAGCACATCAAGCTTATATGCAGGCGATGTCGTGCCGATACCGACGAGGCCCGCATTGGTCAGCACCATCTTTTGATTACTTGAACCATTGCCGCCCGTCTCAAATTTGACCCCGCCAGCATTGGCATTGAGAATTAAGCCGCCCGAAAGACCGGCTTGAGCCGACACTATTCCAGCATCTTGCCACCCAGTTACCGCTGTGTATCCGGTTCCAAGCACACCAAATAATAGTCGGTCGGCAATCCCCAACGCCCCATTACGGAAGTCAAAGATGGTAGATGCCGCCGCGCCACCATCGTTGTTATCCATCCTCAATGTCGTTTGTGCACTCTGATCTTTCCTCACGTGCAGGATTTCGCTTGGCGTCGCCGTCCCAATCCCTACATTTCCTGCCGCATCAATCACAAACGGCGTTGCATCTGATGCTACGTCGTTGACGAGGAAGCTGTTGCCAGTGCCGGTGTTGGTGATGGAGAGGACGTCAGTGCCGGAGGCGGAGATGTCGGTTGAGGCATCGAGTGCCATCGAGTCTTTGAACTCAGTGAAGTCGAGGCTGTCGGCGGATACGGAGCCCCCGCCCCCACTTACGGTTACCCAAGTCGTGCCGTCGCACACTTTGAGAAGATCGGCCACAGTGTCATAAGCAAGTGCCCCTTCAACGGCAGCCGTTGCGGTCGAGGTCGTTTGAGTAAAAACTGTTCCGTCTCCCGTTGGGCTTAATCGGAAGAGAGGCACAACGCCGTTTGTCAGAGCCGTGCACGCCGCCCATGCGGGTGAAGCTGAAAATGCAAAAGCAATCAGGGATACGCCAAATAGAAAATTACGATAACGAAACGCCAGAATACCCCCTATGTCACCATTCGGAATCTATACGCTTTGAAAAACCGCCACAATAACTATTCTACCATCAATCCTCGCCCTTGTTCAAATATCCCACGGGGTGCGGGGTGTGAAACCCCGCTGCGCATCGCAGCGTAAGCGAAGAGGCGCAATGGTCGTCTGAGCACCGCTTATGGCAATCGTTCAACATTCCTGCGCATAACTTCGAGCACTGCCTATCCCCCGTGGAGTGACTCGGTAGGCTTCACGGCCATGGAAGCAATATTGAAGAAATTTCGCGATGTAGCCAGATGGACAGTTGTCATGACAACTGTCTCTGGTCGGGGGGACCCCGAACCCCGAAGGCGGCACCGCAGAGGCTCCAAGCTCGGGTATCTGCAAATCCGCGTCATGCTTTCCGAGTTGGTGCGATGGCGGGGGCAGGCGAGCCGGTACAGGCTCTCGCTTTCGGAATACGTGCGAACCACGATGAACCGCGCCAAGGTGCGCGTCGTTGCCGTGGCCGATCCCGAGCATCTGGCGGAACTCAAACGGCAGGGGAACAACCTCAACCAGTTGATGCACGCCATCAACGGCGGATTCCCGATCGAGGCCGCCCGCGTCGAGGCGGTGCTGTCGTCGCTCCATACCCTCTATCGCCACGAGATCGAGCGCGGTTGATGGCGCGGGTGTTTGTGTTGGTCGAGGACGAGGCAGGACGACAGACGGGCAGGGGGGCGAGCTTTAAAGGTATTCTCACCTATGTGCTGCGCGATGCTGGCCCCGAGAGTTGGCGCGGCACGTTTGGCTTGGCGCTGCCGATCGGCGACGCCGCCACCGAGATGGAGCACACCCACCGAGACAAGCACCTCGATAGCAACCGGCGCGGCCCGAAAGCCAAGCGCCCCGTGTTGCACGCCGTTCTCGGTTGGCATCCGTCCGATCTGGAATGGCTGACGCTTGAGCACTTGGCGGATACGGTGCGGGCGGCCTTGAACGCCATGGGGTTGAAGGACCGGCAATCCGTATGGGTGACGCACACCGACACCGGACGCCCGCACGTTCACATCGTCGCCAATCTCGTGCACCCCGACACCGGCCATGTGGCGAGGCTTGGGCTTATCAAAATGCGCATGAGCGCGTTCTGCGCGGCCTACGAGCGGAGCTTGGGGGATGTTCGCTGCTTACGGCGGTTGACGCCCAAGGCCGCGAACGAGAACCGCAGCAGGCAGGCGCGGGCAGGGCGGGCCAGCGTGCAATCGGCACACAAGCAAAAGGCGAGCATATCGCCCGCCCCTCGCCCTTGACGGTCATCGGCATCCCTGCCTGCACCGTGGGGAGAAGTGTAACCGAAACTCGACGCGTCGATCAAATGGAATGTCGTGCATTTATAAACTGCGACTGCGCGGCCAATCACAGCCGTGCAAACATCCAATTCACTGTTACGAAAATCTAAAAATCATGACGAAATCGCTATGCGGTTCCCACTGTTTCAAAATTATCGACGACGATGCGACGCTTCTTCAGTTGATCGAGAATCCGCTTGAGCGCTTCCGCACCCTCACCCGATGTGGCGTTCTGCTCTAGCTCTTTGCGGATGTCGCCCTCGATGCCGTCGATGGCCAGATTTACGCACACAGCAGTAACGCGAGCAAACTCAGCATGACGTGCCTGTGACATTGCCTGCCTCCACAATAAGCTTCTTGTGGCGGCTATCTGATTTGGCGGGGAGCAGGCAAGCCACTAGGTGGCGCGATCCTCAGTAGAATTTGAGCCAGACGGCGTTGACGATGGCGTGCTTGCCGGTGGGCGTGCACCATTTGAGCGAGGCCGAGGCTGCGGCGGCGGGGCAGGTTCGGGACTTTCACTCGCCTCGGCAGCAAGCACTTTCGCGTAGTCGATCAGTTCTTGATCGAGCTGTTTGTCGAGAATCTCAAGCGGGCCAATGAGTTCGTCCGGCACTGTGCGATTCTTTGGCCGGTAGCGATTGAAGAGTTCGATCAGCTCGCGCGATGCATTGGCGGCGGCAGGCGTGATGAACTTTGCTCCCTGAAGCTTGTTCACGATCGAGCGATAGCCCGTGCGGGGCATGCGGTCGTAGGCGAGCCGCGTTCTGCCGTCGGGGATCTGGTCGATGACGTACTCGATGCGTTTGGTATTGCGCCGCCAGTAGTCGCGGAGCTTCTCCCAGTTCTCGTTGGCGATTTCGGCGGGGGATTGCTCCCGCTGGCCCATCGAGGCGGGGGCCGTGACAAGCTCTTCGGCTTCGTCCGTCCGCTCGCTCGCGCTCTCGACCTGAAGCTCGGCGACTTGCTTGCGGGCGGCATCCACCTTTTCGTCGAGCAATGCCATCTGATTGCCGAGCTTATGGATGATCGGCTCCAGCCCCTTGAGGTCGTTGATCGTTTGCCGCAGATCCCAGATCGGTCCGCGTGACTCGTTGAATGACGTGATGATTTCGCGAATGACGTTCAGCTTGCGAAGGCAACCTATGACGGCGAACACGACAAGAAAGTAGAGAGCCAGCTCCGCCGTGCCTTTCACTTCGGCCCAAGTGAGCTTCGCCAGCCAAGAGCCTACCCACGACAACCAGTCGCCCACTGTGCCCCAGTCCATAGTGCCCCCGACGCATACGCTAGGCTTGCTGGAAGATGATCTGATGGCCCGAGAGTAGTAGGGTGCATTGCCCGCTGGCAAGAGTAGTTAACGTGCTTGGACGGGCGGCTCCCTCCCTGCGGTCGGGCCACGCCCTACTGGCCGGTGAAGTACCGGCCACCGGAGCCACGCGAAGGGCGCGCGTCTCCGCCCATGCGGGTAACGGTCGTTGCCGCTCAGCATGGCAGGCGGCAGCGCTGCGCTGAACCTTGGCAATGGCGGAATGGCTGCCCCGAGCCGTCACACGGTGTAGCGCCGTGCCACGCGATCCGTGTGTGCCCGGTGTGTGCCCAGAAGTTTCGGAGTTTTGTGGTTTGGCTTTAAGTATTTGATTTTATTGGTGGAGCCGAGGAGGATCGAACTCCTGACCTCTGCAGTGCGATTGCAGCGCTCTCCCATCTGAGCTACGGCCCCATTGGGTCTCGGACCGGCAGGTCCCTACGGTAAATGAGGTAAGTCCGGGGTCCCTTGGTGTCAAGCGCCAGGGCTGGGATAATGATGCGGGTTCATGAGCATCAGTCCCGGCTGCCGCTAACCAAATGTCGACTATTTCGTCCGACGTCTGAATCTTTGCGCTGACCCAGCCCGCGCCGTGCACTAAATCTGCGGCTCTCGCACTGCTGGAGCCGTCATGTCATTGCCGACCGCCGATCGGATACCCTACCTTGACGGACTGAGAGGTGTCGCCATCATCTCTGTCATTTTGGTGCATGCCAATGGTTATTTCGGCGGTCATTTTCCACTTGAAGCAGGGAGCAAACTGCTTGCCGTCGTGCTCGGCAGCGGCTGGATCGGAGTCAATCTGTTTTTGGTGCTGTCGGGCTTTCTGATCACCCTATCCCTGCTCGATGCAAAGGCGTCGGCTGCGCCGATGCATCATTTCTATGTTCGGCGGGCGTTGCGAATTCTGCCGCTCTACTTCGCGTTTATCCTCCTCGTGTCGCTACCGACCGTGTTGGGACGCCACCTGCCGTTCCTGGCGCCAATGCAAGCGGATGATCTCGCCTCGCTCGGACTCTTTTACTACAATTTCCGTGTCGCTCTTTTCACGCATAGCGACCTCGTCAACATCCACCATTTCTGGTCGCTGTGTGTCGAAGAGCACTTCTATCTCGTTTGGCCCCTAATCGTGATGATGTGCCCGCAGCGACGTCAGCTGCAGGTTTGTGCTGGCGGCATCGCGTTGTCTGTCGCGGCACGGATTGCGGTAGTCGCCGGACAGCAGTGGGAACTCATCGCGTACTATGCCTCGCCATGCCAACTGGATGGGTTGCTGGCCGGAGCTTTTGTTGCGACCGCCATGCGGAGCGCTGTCTGCCGTCAGGTTTTGTTTCGCGGCACCCGCGCGATCGCCCAGATTGCTGTGATCACGCTGATGTTGTTAATTCTGGTGCAAGGGCATCTCAACATAGTCGCGGGTCCCGGCACCAGCATCGCGCTGACGCTGATCGTCGGAATTTTGGCGTCGTCCTTGCTGTTTGCGGGCCTCTTGGCCGGCCTGACAATCGGCGAATACGCCGGCCTGCGGAGGTGTCTCGAGAGTTCGCTTTTGCGAACAATCGGCAGATACAGCTACGGTATTTACGTGTTTCATCTGGTGGTGCTCAATATTTCAAACACCCTCATCGAAATGCTTCTGCCGGCCGCATTGCGCGGCAGCGATCTGCTCGCCAAACCTGCGTTGGCCGTCACAACGGTTGCCGTGTCCCTGGCACTTGCCATGTTGAGCTATCACTATTTTGAACGGTACTTTCTGCGCATGAAGGACAGGTTCGCATGCCCGACGTGGCCGTTCGCCGGTCCTGCAAACGAAACGAACATACAACAGGTAACAGCAGCAATTCGCGCGGGTTGAATTGGTAATTTCCAACGTAATGTGATTGTCTGACACACCAACTCGGCGCCAATTCAGATGCGAGTGAACCATGGCTGATGACGACCTGCACCTTTCCAGACGTGCGCTGTTTCAGGTTGGTTCGGCCACGCTCGCCGTCGTGCAAGGCAGCGCTCTTGTCACCGGGCTCACAACGTCGACGCCGGCGATGGCGCAACCAGCCGCGACCGTTACAGCCGCACTGTATATCTTGTTGCGCCTGAGGCAGCATGGCGTGGGGACATTGTTCGGCATTCCCGGCGCAACCTGCGATCCGATTTTTGCCGCCGCGGTCGAGGCGTCATTGCCGGTCGTGGTCACGGCTTCGGATTTTGAAGCGGGATATGCGGCGGACGGTTATGCGCGTGTGCGCGGACTTGCTGCCGTTGCCGTTACCTATGGCGTCGGCACCATGAGCCTTATCGCCACCATCTCCGGCGCGTTTGCCGAGCGCAGCCCGGTGGTCGTGATCAATGGTGGCCCGAGTGAGGAAGACCTGCGCATTCAACGCGAATTCGGTACCTATTTTTCGCATTCGAACGGTCGCGAACAATCCGATCTCGTGATGTTCCGCGAGGTCACGGCTTACGCCGCGCGTGTGGCGACGGTTGCCGAAATTCCGGTCATCGTCGACACCGCCATCCGGATGGCGCTGACCAAGAAGCGGCCGGTCTATATCGAGATCCCCAAGAATTTGTGGGAGGCTAAATGTCCGCCCCCACAGGGCGTGCTCGATACGGCTGAGGTGCCAACCGGCGCCGAGGGTCGGCTTGCAGATGCGATCGTGATGCGCTTGCGCCGTGCGATGCGGCCGGCCGTTCTGCTGGGCATCGAGCTGGACCGCTACGGCCTCACGAATGTCGCTGTACAACTCGTCACACGGCTGCAATTGCCGTGGGCAACGACGTTGCTGGCAAAGTCCGTCATCCCGGAAACGACGCCGGGGTTCGTCGGCGTCTACGGTGGCGAGCATTCGCCGCCGTCGGTGGTCCGCGCCATCGAGCAGGCGGACGCGTTGTTGACGCTCGGCTGCGTGTTCGGCCGTCAATACCGCCGGTTGGTTGCCCGTGCCGGCAACGCTCTGCTGGTTGCGGGCAACGACAAGGTCCGCATCGGCCGCGAGCCACCGCAGGCGGCAGCGTTGCCAGCACTTGTGGCGCGGCTTACGGCGCAGACCTGGAGCGCCTATCCGGCGATCGTGGCGCGGACACAGCTCCACGGATTGACGTTCGAGGAGCGGCGCCAATCAATGCCACAGCGCACGCCGGTTCCCACCGAGGCCAACGAACCCGGCCTGACTTATGACGATACGCTTGCTGCCATCAGCGGGTTCCTCGACAGCAACTTCATCGTCGTCACCGACACCAGCCTCAGCATGTATCCCGCCGCCGACCTCAACATCACCGGCGAACGCGGGTTCGTCTGCAACAGCGTTTGGCAGTCGATCGGTTACTCGGTGGGCGCCGCTATCGGCGTGGGGCTGGGGCAATCGCGACGCCCTTTGGTGATCTGCGGAGATGGCGGCTTTCAGACCTGCGCACAGAGCCTGTCGACGATGGCTGCGCAACGCATCCCGGCGATCGTTGTCGTGCTCGACAACGGGCAATACGGCATCGAGCAGTGGCTGCTCGATAGCGATTACTTCGGCGCGCGCGGCGCAGCGCTCCGGCCTTATCTGGATCTGAAGCGCTGGGACTATGCCGGGCTCGCCAAAGCCATGGGATTTGCAACGGCAACGACCGTCGGCTCGCTTGGCGAATTCAACACAGCCCTCAACCAAGCCAAGTCGAACACCGGGCCAACGTTGATTTCCGTGGCGATCAAGCGCCACAATCTGCCATCGGGCCTCGCCTGACCGTCCCGACGACCGGTTTTGTTTCAGCTCATGGCCGCGGCCAGAGCGCGTGCGATTTCTGCATGAGGCTGTTGCAGAGATCGAGATTGCCCGCCAAGAAAGCCTCCGCTTTCGCCTGCACGTTGTCGCACAGGGCACGGTCGTTCTCGCTGAACGTCTCATCATCCGTGTCATCCGAAGCATTGACCACCGAGCCACCGATGACGATGTCGTTCTGACGGCAGAAGACATAGGAAATCTCCTCGTCCGAACAGCCGCCGCTCAGAAAATAGAACTGGCGCGGGTTGTTCTTTCTGAGAATGACGAGGTGGCCGCGCTTGCCTTGCAAGCGATGTTGACCATCGAGCGTGTCTTCGGGACACAAAACCTTGGCGCCGAGCCCGGTGCAGTTGATGATGATATTCTCACCAAGCTCATTGGCAATCTGTTCGCGACTGACGAAAACCTTTGTGCGAAAGCGGACATCGCGCTCCCTTAGATCGGCTACGAGGCGCGGCAGCAGAATGGTCGGGTTCATGAGAAACGTTTTGTAGGCGCGGCCGGGTTGCTCGCCAAGCTTGCTGAACGGCAACAACCCGGTGGCGGGAGCATCGATGATTCCCGCGTCGACCAACGCCTGAAACCCCGAACTCTGGTGATCGAGGGTGTAATTCAAGCGCTCGGCGACGCCGAATTTTTCACGATTGCCGGAGAGCTGAATGCCCTTGATGCGCTGATAGGATTGCCTCAGCCAGCCCCGCACGCGCTCGAGGTCTGCGGACGCCTGATATTCGCGCATGATGATCGAGGGCTCGAACTGCCCGCCGGCTGCGTATGACGTCGTCGCGCGCACATCGAGGTTTTTGGCGTAGATCGTCACCGGCAGTTGGCGCCAGCGCGCGCGCAATTCAGTCGCCACCGTCAATCCGACAACACCCGTGCCGATGACTGCCACGCGCGGCTGCCGGCTCGCCTGCTTCAAACGCTCGATGACATCCTCACAGAGCGAAACGGTGGCTGCCGCACACCCCCAGCTCAGCGTGATACCGGCGCCGCTGTGGCCATAGTTGTGAATGATATATTTTGGACCGGATGCTGCCGCCAATGGCTCCGGGTCGAGTTCGAGCCGCACTCCGCCTTTGCGGTGCGGCCGGGTGCGCGCCACGCGTGACCGCAGCAACGTCAGATCGGGATTAGGCAGCACGCCATCGGTCCGTAACGGAGGCGGCGGGGGCGTTGGAAAGGCGATTCCACCGGGCAGCGTTGGTGCGGGCTGCGCCACGGCGCGTCCAAGCAAAGCGGGCATCCCCAGACAGCCGGCGAACAGGCCACCCTCGCGCAGCAGCCGGCGCCGCGAATAGGCCAGCGGAATTAGGTTACTCACGCCCCACCCCTTCAATATGTGTTCAATACAAAAAAATGCACGCTGCACCAAAACTACCAGCAAGGTCACAAATGACAACAGCGGGCTTCATCTTTGGTCCGAAACTCTCGCTGGAGCGATGGCGCGCGCCCGAGACGACCCACACGTTTGGCGAGTGTCCGAATGTCAAACCTGCTCGATGCGCGCCGATAGGCCCTGGTGGTCG
>JANXWC010000191.1 GCA_025351355.1 Hyphomicrobiaceae bacterium | reverse complement strand
CGAGACCGACGCGGCAACCGCCTCGATCCCACCAGCCATATCGACACATCTCCACCCGCTGATTCGGGCAGACTCTCTGAATCACACGCCGAGTCACACGGTCAATAAAAATCGACGGAAAAATCTGATGGATGGTGAGGTCCGAAGCCGCCAAACCTTTGACGCCGCAGCGGGTTCGCCGTATGTACGGGCGGCGCGGCAATCCGATTCCGCAATTTTCCGCGTCACAGCCTTAAGCACAAACCCACGAGCCCCGCCGTGATCGAAGATTTCTATCGCATCAAGCGCCTGCCGCCCTACGTTTTTGCCGAAGTCAATCGGCTCAAAGCGGCGGCGCGAGCGCGGGGCGCCGATATCATCGATCTCGGCATGGGCAATCCGGATCTCGATGCGCCGCAGCATGTGCGCGATAAATTGATCGAGGCGGTGGCCAAGCCGCGCGTCGATCGCTATTCCGCCTCTAAAGGCATACCGGGGCTGTTGCGCGCGCAGGCCGCCTATTACGACCGCCGCTTCGGCGTCAAGTTGAAGCCGGATACCCAGGTCATCGCCACGCTCGGCTCGAAGGAGGGCTTTGCCAACATGGCGCAGGCCATCACCTCTCCGGGCGACGTGGTGCTGGTGCCGAACCCCAGCTACCCCATCCATGCGTTCGGCTTCCTGATGGCGGGCGGCGTGATCCGCTCGGTGCCGGCCGAACCGACGCCGGCATTTTTTCCGGCGCTCGAACGCGCCATGACGCACTCGATCCCCAAGCCCATCGCGCTGGTAGTGTGCTATCCCGCCAATCCGACGGCGCACGTCGCGTCGCTGGATTTCTATCGCGACCTCGTGCAGTTCGCCAAAACGCACGGCATCATGCTGCTATCGGATCTGGCCTACGCAGAAGTCTATTTCGACGACAAGAACCCGCCGCCGTCGATCCTGCAGATTCCTGGCGCCATGGACGTGGCGGTTGAATTCACCTCGATGTCGAAGACGTTTTCCATGGCCGGCTGGCGCATGGGTTTTGCGGTTGGCAACGAGCGCATGTTGGCGGCGCTGAGCCGCGTCAAATCCTATCTCGACTACGGCGCTTTCACGCCGATCCAGGTGGCGGCGACGGCGGCACTCAATGGCCCGACCGACTGCATCGAGGAGATGCGGCAGACCTACAAAAGGCGCCGCGACGTGCTGGTCGAGAGTTTCACCAACGCCGGTTGGGCGTTCGAGCCGCCGCAGGCGTCCATGTTCGCCTGGGTCAAGATTCCGCAACCCTATGCCAAGCTTGGCAGCCTCGAGTTTTCGAAGATCCTGGTCGATAAGGCGGAGGTGGCGGTAGCTCCGGGCATTGGCTTCGGTGAGCACGGCGACGAGTACGTGCGGATTGCGTTGGTCGAGAACGAGCATCGCATCCGCCAGGCCGCGCGCAATTTAAAGAAGTTCTTCGGCGGCGGCACGGACAGCCTGCACAACGTCATCCCGCTCGCCAAGCAGGCGTGATGGCAGACTGAAGATCAACTTTTTTTCGCGTGTTTTACCATGTCGACGCCATAGCGTTGAAATTCAACTAAAGATTGCGTAGTATTGGTTCACTCCTGGCGGGAGCGTAGTAGGTTGCGCGAGAAAGCGTGGCCGCAACGGTTCCGCCGGGCGCTGAGCACGCAAGCCTCTGCAGGGGTGGCTGCTTCGGCGTCTGAGACAGGGGCGCGGATGGAAACCATCTGGAGAACGCGTCGCTCGATCCCAGAGACGATGACAAGCTGAAGCGGCTGCAAGTGCCGACGAACATAGGCGGGTGCAAACCCCGACGAACGCGGCCGGTGTAAACCCGGACGAGTAGGGTGGTGCAAACCCCACCCGATGGCGCCATTCGCGCTCCGCTCTCAGACGCCGTTGCGGCTGTTTTGAAATTTCCCCATCGCGCGGCGTTAACCAGTTTACCAAACCAGCCACAGGTTTACGTTCTTCCTCTCCCATCGAGGGGGAGGAAGAAATTTTGATAGGTTTCAAACTGGGTCACTAGGAGTCGAATTACTTCATCGGTGCCGCCGCGGCGGGGCGGTCGAAGTTGAAGCTATAGTTCAGGCCGAGGCGCACGATGTTGTATTCATCGTTGCGCACGGTGGTACCGATGAACGATGAATACGTGCGACCAGTACCGCTAGCAAGCGGATCTGTTTTGCCAAGGTTCACGCGTAGGTATTCGGTCTTCAGCGACCACTGTGGCGCGAATTTATATTCGAATCCGCCGCCGAAGGCCGTGCCGGACGAAACATCCTTTGCACCATAAGCTGCCCCAGTGGTGAAAACGATCGTGTTTGTGACGTTGCCCATGGCGAAACCGGCAGTGCCGTACACCAAAACGTTGTCGAAGGTGTAGCCCGCGCGGAGGCGGTAAGTCGATAGACGCTCAAGCCGCGAATTGCTGTTGGCCGTGAATGTGGTGCCCCAAGTCGCCGAATCGGAGATGCGTCCGCCGGACAAATCGGCTTCGACGCCGACGACGACGCGGCCAAGTTGCTGATTGAGGCCGATTTGGCCACCGCCGATGAAACCCTTCGGCGACAGGCCGTTAAAAAGGTTGCCCGCGCCATTGGTGAGATCAGCGAGCTGGTCCTTGTACGATGTCCAGCCGTAGCCGCCGTTAATGCCAATATAGGCACCAGTCCAGCGGTTATCGTCCGCCATCGCCGAACTGCCGACCAAACCGCTGACGACGGCTGCCAAAACCGCAACACTGACTGAACTACGCAACACGAACATGTGATGAACTCCGAAACTACCAATTAACTTATTTTAAATATTTGACAGAAATCCAACGCATTTACTGTAGCCGTAAGGCACCAGCGAATAATTTAGTGAATACAATCAGAGGTGGCGGTTATTTTTTAGCGGGTTATTTGATAACATCAGTGGCCTATGCAACAGCGGTGGAGCGGTGCCGTCAGCAATGCGGACTGCCTAGTTTGGGTTATCAACAGCGACCGCTGAATTCGCGAGTGTGTGGCGAACGTGGTGCGCAAAATAGCACCCGTTCGATCTGAGACGTTGACCCCGCTGGAGCGATTGGAAAACCTACGTAGCCTGTCACGCCCG
Source organism: Hyphomicrobiaceae bacterium (assembly GCA_025351355.1). Lineage (GTDB taxonomy): Bacteria > Pseudomonadota > Alphaproteobacteria > Rhizobiales > Hyphomicrobiaceae > JABFRJ01. The sequence goes on along the minus strand of JANXWC010000191.1, from coordinate 158,497 downwards.
CTCGACGAAGGCATCGACCACGCGTTTGCGGCCGACGTCGTCAAATTCGATGGTCAGCTTGTTGCCATCGACCTCGACGACAGTGCCGGTGCCGAGCTTCTGGTGGGCGACGCGATCGCCGTTGCGGAACCCAAGACCGGGCGCGCTGGAGGCGGCGATCAGTTCGCCCTCGATGGTTTTGGGCGCACGTTTGGAAGCAGATTGCGCCGTCTGAAACTTGGGTTTGGCTGCGCCGCCTTGGAAACTGCCGCCACTGGAACTCGCCCCGCTTTGCGCCGCGCCCTGGCCTTTCCAGTGCTGCTGCGCCCGTTGCCAGCCGGGCGTCTGGTAGGTGCTTTCATAGGGCGAGGCCTGATCGTCGAAGCGGCTCTTGCCGTAGGGATTGGGACGACCGTAGGCACCGGGTCCGCCAAAATTCTGATAAGCACCGCCGAACGGGCTTTTGGTTTCGACCACCTCGACGTGCGCCTCCGGCAGTTCGTCGACGAAGCGCGACGGCACGGCACTCTGGTACAAGCCGCGCATGCGCCGGTTCTGGGCAAATGAAACTTTCACGTTATGTTTACCGCGCGTCAGCCCAACGTAGGCCAAGCGGCGCTCTTCCTCGAGGCCGGCGAGACCGCTCTCGTCGAGCGAGCGCTGGTGGGGGAACAGTCCCTCTTCCCAGCCGGTGAGGAACACGGTGCCGAATTCGAGGCCCTTGGCGGCGTGTAGCGTCATCAACGAGACGCGGTCGCCGTCGTCGCCGCTGGCGGTATCCATCACCAGCGAGACGTGTTCGAGAAATCCCCCCAGCGTCTCGAACTGATGCATGAAGCGCACGAGTTCCTTGAGGTTTTCCAGCCGCGCCTGTGACTGCGGGCCTTTGTCTGACTGCCACATGGCGGTGTAGCCGCTCTCGTCCAGGATGAGCTCGGCGAGTTCAGTGTGGGAGATCCGATCCATCTGGCCGCGCCAGTGCTGGAATTGCGCGAGCAGGTCGCGGAAGCCTTTGCGCGCCTTGCCGCCAAGTTCCTCGGTTTCGATGATCTCGCGTGTCGCCACAGTCAACGGAATGCCGCGCGCGCGGGCGTATTCCATCACGCGTTTGACGGAAGTTTCGCCGAGCCCGCGCTTCGGTACGTTGACGATGCGCTCGAACTTCAAGTCGTTCGACGGATTGGCGACGACTTCGAGATAGGCGATGGCATCCTTGATTTCCTGCCGTTCGTAGAACCTGGGACCGCCGATGACGCGGTAGGGCAGACCCAGCGTGATGAAGCGGTCTTCGATGGCGCGCATCTGCGCCGAGGCACGCACCAGGATCGCCACTTCGTTGAGCGGGTGCTGCAACTTCTGCAGCTGTTCGATGTCTTCGCCGACGACGCGCGCTTCTTCCTCGTCGTCCCAGACGCCGGTAACGGTGACCTTGGCGCCGAGGTCACCGTCGGTGAACAGCGTCTTGCCGAGGCGGCCCTTGTTTTGTCCGATCAAGCCGGCGGCGGCGCCGAGGATATGGCCGTCCGAGCGATAATTGCGCTCGAGACGGATCACCGTGGCGCCTGGAAAATCCTTGTCGAAACGGAGGATGTTGTCGACCTCGGCGCCGCGCCAGCCGTAGATCGACTGGTCGTCGTCGCCAACGCAGCAGATGTTGGGGCAGCCTTGGGCGAGCAGCCGCAGCCACATGTATTGGGCGACGTTGGTGTCCTGATACTCGTCGACCAGAATGAATTTAAAGCGGCGATGATACTCAGCCAGCACATCTGGATGCGATTGGAACAGCCGCAGGCATTCGAGCAACAGGTCGCCGAAATCGCAGGCGTTGAGATCCTTAAGTCGCTGCTGGTAGGCGGCATAGAGTTTCAGTCCCGTGCCGTTGCCAAAACTCTGGCCTTCACCGGCCGGCACCTTGTCCGGCGTCATGCCGCGATTTTTCCAGCTGTCAATCAGATTGGCGAGTTGGCGGGCCGGCCAGCGCTCCTTGTCGAGACCTTCAGCCTCGATCACCTGCTTCATCAGTCGCAGCGTGTCGTCGGTGTCGAGGATCGTGAAACCAGACTTGAGGCCGACAAGTTCGGCATGGCGCCGCAGCAGTTTGACACCGATGGAGTGAAACGTGCCGAGCCAGGTCATGCCTTCAACGGCGCCGCCGATCAGACTGCCGATGCGCTCGCGCATCTCGCGGGCGGCTTTGTTGGTGAAGGTGACGGCCAGCACCTGGCTGGGGAAAGCGCGCTGCGTTGCCAGGATATGGCCGATACGCGTGGTGAGGACGCGCGTTTTGCCGGTGCCGGCGCCGGCTAGCACGAGCACCGGACCGTCAAGCGTCACAACGGCTTGGCACTGTTCGGGATTGAGGCCGGCAAGATACGGCGGGGCGGCCTGCCGCAGCGCGCGCTGCGATACGCTGAGGCCGTTTGATGCGCTCGTATCGTCGCCACCGGTATCCGTCCGGTCGTCAGATTGCCGCGAAGTTCGATCAGTTGTCATCTGCAACCCATATCACAGCCGATCGTGGCAGGGATGCGGCCTCGATCCCGTTACTCACAACAGATCGGGTCCGAAATGCTTCCCGCAAGGCCAACCAATGCTAAATTCGATCGTCTGCGAAACTGAATGTTGTAAATTGAGCCTCGCGGGCACGTTGAGATGTGGCATAAGCTGGCGCGGGGGAAGGTGTGCCTACGACGGCGGGCCTTCGTGACGGGACGACTACGGTGTCAATGTCATCATTGCAATGTGATCGTTGCAAAGGGGTATTGTTAGGCGATGTAGCGCGTTGGTCTTTGCCGGTTCGGCCAGATTTCGCGTTCGCAGGTCCAGCTATCGCGCATGAATAACGTTTTGATCACGATAGGCGTGTTGATTGTGGCGGTGCTGTCGGCACTCTTCGCCATTCCCTATTTCGTCGACTGGAACAGCTACCGTGGCGTGATCGAGGAAGAGGCCAGCCGCATCATCGGCCGCGACGTGCGCATCGGCGGCGACATCAAACTGCAGTTGCTGCCGGCACCATCGTTCGTGATCCAGAAATTGCGTGTGGCTGACGGCGCGACAGGCACCGGCGAACCACTGTTCCGGGCCGAACGAGTGGATGCTAAATTGTCCATCGTGCCGCTGGTGCGGGGGGTACTCGAAGCCAACCAGATCGAGCTGGTCAAGCCGGTTGTGCGCTTTGTGCTGGACGAGGCAGGCAATGGCAATTGGCGCAGCCTGACGCAAGGCCGAGGCACGCTGCCGTTTGTGCCCAACGATGTGGCGCTGCAGTCGGTCAAGATCACCGACGGGACGATCAGCATTTTTGATCGCGCCGGCAACCGGGAGCGGTTGTCCATGGCCGACATCAACGGTCAGCTATCGGCGCCGGCGCTGGAAGGGCCTTATCGGTTTCGCGGGGTCTTCGGCGAAGGACCTCAAGCCCGCGAATTGAGGTTCACGACGTTGCCACCTGCGGCGGATGGCGTCGTCCAGATCAAGGTCGGCCTCAAGGATGTGCTGTCGAACGCCAGTGCCAGCCTCGATGGGCAACTGCGGGGACTGAGCGGACAACCCGAATTGACCGGCGAACTGTCGGCACAACTGCCGGTGCGCACTGAAGTTTCGTCGTCGGGCAGCGGGGATCGCGCAAAAGGCGAGCCGACGCCTATCGCCGATCTCAAAGCGATGCTGGTTGGTTCGGCCAAGGAAATTGCCCTCAACAATCTGTCCATCGCCTTTGACGGCGGCGGGCGGCCGGAAGTGCTGGCGGGCGGTGCGGTGTTTTCCTGGCAGGACGAACGCACCACGGTCGCCAAATTGACGTCGCCGTGGATCGATCTCGATCACGTTCTCGGCAATCCCAAGGGTGGCAATCCGCTGCGCGCGCTGGCCGACTTTGCACAGCGGATCAACGGGCTTGCGACAGGGATCGGCAAGGCGAGCGCGGTCATCGAAATTCAGCAGGCGAGCCTCGGCCAGGACGTCGTCAGCGGCATCCGCATCGAGGCACGCAGCAGCGCGGGATTGCTGGCGGTCGAGGAGGTGCGTGCAAATCTGCCGGGTGGCACGAAGGTGGAACTACAGGGACGCATCGCCGGCGAAGGCGGCGCCACCACATTCGACGGCGACATGACCGTCCGGGGCAGCAGTCTGGCGCGGCTGGCGGGATGGGTGACGGGCGGCAGGGCGATTATCGATCCGCTCAATGACCAGTCCTTCGAGATGCGCAGCCGCGTCACAGCGGAGCCAGCGCGCGGCGGCTTGCGCGACATTTTTGCGACCATCGGCGACAGCATGCTGCAAGGCGAAGTCGACTATGCCTGGGGCGCCGCACGCAAATTACGGGTAACCGTCAGTGGCTTGCGCCTTGATGCACGTGCGGTGGCTCCGGCCAAATTCAGCTTGGCAACGTTCGCCGAATTTCTCGGGCCCGCGCCGGTCAAATCGTCGCCGACCGATACGCCAAGCTCGGGTGCAGCAGCGCTTGCTATCGCCTTCAATGTTCAGGCGGGCGAACTGCTTTTGCCGGACCAAACTTTGCGAAACGTGGCGGCGAGCGTTGAAAGCACAGCCGCAGGCCTGCTTGTCGATCGGTTCCATTTCAGTGCCGATCACGGCGTCGCCGTTTCGCTTGAGGGACGTCTGGGCAGCGACCGCGATCTGCGCGGATCGATCGCCGCCGCCGACCTCGAGGGCGTGCAGAAACTTGCTGATTTTTTCAACTTTCCCCTCGGCGCTCTGGTGCCGGGCGATATTTTGCCGGATTTACTGCCGTTGAAGCTGGCGGGAACACTCGCCCCTGAAGCAGGCAGCGCCGCCGTCCTGGTTACGGCTGACGGGCGGGCCGGCCTCACCGACGCCAAAGTCAGAGTTTCGCTGGCTGCCGGCACGAACTCTTGGCGGACGTCGCCGGCCGATATCGATGTGGTTTTGCTGGCGCCGCCGGAGGTCCAGTTGGCCGCCAAAATTCTGTCGGCAATGCGGTTGGAGAAGCCCACATCTCCCCAGTCATGGCCGGCAGAAGTTGGCGCGATTGATCGGTCTACCATCGCGTCTCGATTGGCCGTGCGGGCGACGGGCATTCCAGCCGACGGCATGTCGACCGGTGTGCGCTTCGACAGCCCGGACTTGACGCTGTACTTTAATGGTCTCGGCCACATTGCTGGTGACGGCTCAAAGCAACTCGCGGGGAGCATGACGCTGGATGCCCGCGACAGCCGCAACGCACTGGTGGCGCTGGGCGGGATCCGGCTGGGGCTTACCGAGCCGCTGGCGCTGCAAGGGTCCGCGCGTCTTAATATCCGGTCCGGCGGCATTGCCTTGAGCCGCATTGAACTGGCCAGCGGGGGCGGCACAAAAATTTCCGGTCGCCTCGTGCTGGATCCACCGTCACAATCAGCGGGCGCCGACAAAAACCGGCGTCGGATGGACGGCGAGCTGTCGTTTTCGTCGCTCGATCTCAGTGCGCTGTTGTCGCCAGTGCTGCAGCAGCGCCCGGCCGACGCACAGGCGGCGATCCAGGTCACGTCCGGGCGGTCAGGCATTTGGCCGGACCAGAACTTTGACTTTGCTGGCAACAGTCCGATCGATGCGGCTTTGGCGATCAAGGCGGACCGTTTGATCGTCGCTGAAAATATCGGCTTGGCCGATGCCTCTGTCATGCTTATCAGCCGCCCGGGCGCTATCGAACTGCGGGAATTGACGGGTGTCGGCATGGGCGGGCGCTTGACGGGTAGTGTGGTGCTCGACAGCACGCCCGCCGGCGCCGCCATGACGGCGAAAGTCGAATTCAAGGGTATGCAAACGTCGGCCTTCGGCGCCGCCGGCTCCGCCGATCTCAACCTCACCGTGACAGGCAGCGGCATTAATCCAGCCGGATTGGTGTCGGCAATGACGGGCAGCGGCAGCGTAAAAATCGCAACGGCGAAGGCGCGGGCACTGTCGCCTGAAACGCTGCTTGCGGTCATCGAGACGGCGCTGAAGTCGCCGGCCGAGCGGCTCAGTGGGGTGTTGCGCAGTGCTGTTGCGGCAGACACGGCGCGCGGCGAGGTTGAACTCGGACCCCGCACGATTGCGCTGACGGTGCAAGATGGCGTCGTGCGCGCGCAGCTGCTCACCATGGCGAGTGGGCAGGGCCGGATCGTCGGCGCCGCCGCGTTGGATTTGGCGAGCTTCGGCATGATCGGCGACTGGCGCGTCGAGACGCGAATGCCGCCGCTGCCCGCGCTGCCGGCAGTTGCAGGACAGCCGGTGGCAGTGCCCGTGCCGACGCCGGCGACGCTGCTGCCGGCGGTCGTGCAGCGGTTTGCGTTCAATCCTCGGGAGCCCGACCCCGCCCGTGCGAGCCGTCGCGCCGCGCCGGAAACCGAGGCGTTGGAGCGCGAACTGGCCGTGCGCAAGGTGGAGCGCGACCTGGCGGAACTGGAACGGTTGCGCCGGTTCGATGAAGAACGCGCGGCAGCGCGGGCCGCCGAGGACAAGGCCGCCGATGAAGCGCAAAAGGCGCGCCAGTCTGAAAACCAGACAAACGGTCTGCGCGAGCCGGCATTGCTGCCGCGGTAACTTTAGTAACTGGTGCACAGCACACGACACTTGCGGCCACCCGCATTAGGCGCTCAACTCTGGCGGCATCGATCCAGCCAACCGTGCGAGCCCGACCATGACCAGCCAGACGTCCGTGCAATCGCCCTATCTTTCTCTGCGGCGCAAAGTCACCAAGCCCGCAATCCGGTCTAAGAACGGCATCGTCGTTTCGCAGAACCGCGCGGCGTCCGAAGCCGGTGCACGTGTTCTGAAGGCCGGCGGCCACGCGGTCGATGCGGCGGTCGCGACGGCGATGACTTTAGGCGTGGTCGAGCCCTGGATGAGCGGCATTGGCGGCGTCGGTGCGATGCTGATCCGTGACGGCAAAAGCGGCGCCATCACTTGTCTCGATTTTGGCGCCGTATCGCCGCGCGCACTGAACCCCGACAACTACAAAGTGATTGGCGGCACCGACGGTAATCTGTTCGGCTGGGCCAAGGTCGAGGGCAACCGCAATACGACCGGCGCGACCGCTGTCTGCACACCGACGCAGCCGCTGGGGTTGGCGACGGCGCACAAAATGTTCGGTCGCAAGAAGTGGCGCGATCTGCTCGGGCCGGCCATTGCGCAAGCCGAGGCGGGCTTGGTCGTCGACTGGAACACGATGCTGCTGATCGCCTCGGCGACTGCCGATTTGCGCAGCGACAAAGGCGCGGCACAACGCTTCCTGCGCGACGGCTTGCCGCCGCAGCCGCCGGTCGCGACACTGGCCGCTGACGTGGTCCGCTTGCCGCTGACGGATCTGGCGCGCACGTTGAAGGGTCTCGCGGAAGATGGCGTCGAAACGATGTACAAAGGTGCGCTGGGCCGCACCATCGCCGCCGATGTCAAAGCGTTGGGTGGCTGCCTGAGCGTCGATGATCTCGCCCATGCGCGCTGCGTCGAATTCGCGCCGCTGGAAATTCCGTATGGCGAGCGAACCATCCACGTGCTGCCCGAACTCAACGGCGGCACCACGCTGGCGGTCGCCTACGCGGAACTGCAGCGGTTGCGCAAGCGACCGGAAAGCAAACCGAACGGCAAAAGTTTTGCCGCCTACGCCAGTGCACTCAAACTTGCCTGGGAGGACCGCTTCACCCGCCTGGGCGATGCCGGCGAACGCACGGCCGCAACCTGTACGACGCATTTGTCGGTGGTCGATCGCGATGGCAACATGGTGACGCTCACCCAAACGCTACTGTCGCTGTTCGGCTCGAAGGTCGTGCTGCCCAAGTCGGGCATCCTCATGAACAACGGCATCAACTGGTTTGATCCGCTGGGTGGGCCCAATGGTATCGCACCGGGCCGGCGGGCGCTGGCCAATTATGCGCCGGCTATCATGACCGGCGGTGGCGCGACGGTGGCGATCGGCGGTTGCGGCGGGCGCAAGATCATTCCGGCCGTGTTCCAATTGCTGGCCATGCTGGCCGATTTCGACTTCGACTTAGACGAAGCCTTCCATCATCCGCGCATCGATGTGTCTGGCGGGCCGACGGTGGCGGTCGATCGGCGGCTCGGTGCCAAGACACAAGCGGCGCTGGCTGAACAGTTCGACACCGTGCTCGCCGAGCCCGTGCCCTACCCGTCGCCTTTCACCATCGCCAGCGCCGTGCGCCGCATCAAAAACCAGAACGAGGGCGCCACCGAACCCGAACATCCAACTGCCGAGGCGGTCTGCGAGGACGATGTATGAGGCCGTGCCGCGATCGCAGTTCCATCACACGCCTGCACTCTTTTGTGATTTGCTAACGCGTTGGCATAGCACTAACTATCGAGCGTGGCAGGGTGCGTTCCAACAGGAAGATGCAGCGTGTCATTGGCCCTCCCCCGGGGTCGTCCCTGATAGCAACAAAATGAGGTTAGTCATGAAGCGCATGATCATGGCAGCGCTGGCATTTGCTTGCGCGAGTGTGTCGGTTGCCCCCGCATTTGCCGACGATATCGATCTGAGAACTTCAAGCGGTATTAAGAAATTCTGGGACGAGCATAAGGCCGAGCACGCCGGCAACTAATTCGTCTCGCAACTGGCAGATATCCCCCATTGCCAGGAAAACCGCCCATAAAGGGCGGTTTTTTTCGTGTCGGATTGGTTGCCGTGCGACCGTCGCGACGCGAGATCGGAAAATTGCTTCACACTCCTCTGGAACCACTCTAGGAATCTTCCAACCATTGCTTGGGAGAAATGTCATGAAAGCTGGACCGTTCCGCGCCGACCAGGTCGGCAGCCTGCTTCGCTCAAAGCCCCTGAAAGACGCGCGCGAGGCCCATGAGAAGGGCACGCTGTCCGCGGTCAAGCTGGCCGAAGTCGAAGACACCGAGATCAAGGCGCTGATCAAGAAGCAGGAAGCGATCGGTTTGCAATCGATCACCGACGGCGAATATCGCCGGACCTGGTGGCACTACGATTTTCTGGGCTTGTTGACAGGGGCTGAGCGTTACAACACCGGCCACGGCATCCAGTTCAAGGGCGTGCAGACCAAGGCAGAAGCCGTCCGCGTTATCGGCAAACTGGATTTTCCAGAAAACCACCCGCACTTGGCGCATTTCAAGTTTCTGGCCGCCAATACAAAGCGTACTGCCAAGATGACGATCCCTAGCCCGAGCATGATGCACTATCGCGCGGGCCGCGCCGGGATCAGCGCCGAAGTCTATCCTGACATGGCCGCCTACTATCACGACCTCGGTCACGCCTATAACAAGGCGATCAAAGCGTTTTACGCCGCCGGTTGCCGTTATCTGCAACTCGACGACACCAGCCTCGCCTACTTCTGTGACCCCACCCAGATCAAGATGCTGGCCGACCGTGGCGATGATCCCAAGCAGTTGGTCAATCAATATCGGGATGTGCTGGCGATCGCGCTGAAGGATCGGCCTAAGGACATGACCATCACCACGCATACCTGTCGTGGCAATTTCCGCTCCACGTTCGTGGCCTCCGGCGGCTACGAGCCGGTATCCGACATGGTCTTCAACCACATCGATGTCGACGGCTACTTCATGGAATGGGACGACGAGCGCTCGGGCGGTTTCGAGCCGCTGCGCTTCCTGCCCAAAGGCAAGAAGGTCGTGCTCGGCCTCGTCACCACCAAGGTCGGCGATCTCGAGAGGCGCGATGCCATTTTGCGCCGGATCGAGGCTGCTGCCAAGTTCGCCCCGCTCGATCAATTGTGCTTGAGCCCGCAGTGCGGTTTTGCGTCGACCGAAGAAGGCAATGCCTTGGGCGACAGCGAACAGTGGAAAAAGTTGGAGCTGATTGTCAGTGTGGCAAAGGAAGTCTGGGGTTAAATCGTTGGCGATAGAATAAGTTAACCTTGCGGCGAGGATTTCCGCGCGGCGGCAGCAACGGTTTCGGGCGTCTCACGCGTTCATCTCTTAGACATATTTCTGCTGATAAGATCTCGATAACAGCAGATAAGTATGTCTGTTTGGTCGCCGTCTGGAGGATTTCTGCCCGCGTGCAGCCGCCAGCACTGCAGCTTGGGCAACTCGTGGAACTCACTGGAGGAACGTACATGATCGGATATCTTAAATCCACCGCGATGGCCGGCTTGGGCTTGGCGATGCTTGCGACAATGACGCCTGCGTCGGCGGACCGAGGCGGCGACATCGCAGCCGGGATCATCGGCGGCGCCGTTGTCGGCACCATCATTGGCAGCCAGGGCGCCCCGGCTCGTCCGGTGTATGTGGCACCTGCCCGCGAATATCGTCGTGGTTGCGGCGAACTTCGCGAGCGCGCCGAGATCGCCGAAGATCGTGGCTATTACGAGCGCGCGCGCATGCTGCGCCGCGAATATCGCGAATGCCGCGGCGACTGATCGCCAGGCTTTAGAGGCTATCACCTGCAATAAGCCGCCGGAGCCACTGCTTCGACGGCTTTTTGCGTTGTGCAGGGCGCCATTGGCGGGTTACGTGAAAAGTGCTGACCACCGACGCGCGGCTGGTTATAAGGCGCTTAATTCCCACCATCATCACGACGAGGCCGTACTCCTTCGCATGGCGCCCCCATCAGTTCGACAGCGCCCGATCCATTCAGCCATAGGCACGGCCGTTGCCGGCTATATCGGCCTTGTCGAGCGTACGTCGCGACCGCCGCCGTTGATGGACCAGTATGCGGCGACCTTGCTGGCCAATCACCCAATGATCATCGCCATGTGGCACGGCCAGTTCATGCTGCTGCCGACGCTCGCCGCATCGGTTGGCATTCCGACCAAAGCCATGCTGGCGCTGCACCAAGATGCTGAGGGGCTGGCGTATGCGCTGCGGCGCTACGGCATCGAACTCATTCGCGGGGCGGGTGCCTCGGCCAAGGGCAAGGATCGCGGCGGCGCGCATGCGTTCCGTGGCGCCGTGCAGGCGTTGGAGAGTGGGTTTTCGGTCGCCATGACGGCGGATGTGCCGCCGGGGCCGGCGCGGCGCGCGGGACACGGTATCGTGACGTTGGCGAAGGTTTCTGGCCGACCGATTGTGCCGGTAGCCATGGCGTCATCGCGCTACGTGGCCTTGCCGACCTGGAGCCGCGTGACGATCAATTTGCCGGGGTCGCAACTGGGGGCATCATTTGGCACGCCCATTCATGTGCCGGCCGATGCCTCCCCCGAACTGTTGGAGACGCTCCGGCGCAGGGTGGAAGAACAGATGAATATCGCCACCGTCGACGCCTACATCCGCGCCGGTACGAGCCATGTGCGCGCCACCCCGGCGTCGGCTTTGACGGCTGCCGGCGAGCGCACCGCAGCAGGTGCCAAGCTGAAGCTTTACGTGTGGGGCGCGCGGCTGCTCGGCCACGTGGCACCGCTGTTCCTGGCGGCCCGCGAACGGCGCGGCAAGGAAGATGGCGCGCGGCGGCCGGAGCGGTTTGGAAAAGCCACGCAGGCCCGTCCGCCCGGCCAGCTCGCCTGGCTGCATGCGGCCAGCGTCGGTGAGACGATGTCCGTCCTGCCGTTGATCGATGCCATGCGCGCCAACCGGCCGGACCTGTCGATCTTGCTGACGACCGGCACCGTGACGTCGGCGAAGCTCGCAGCCACGCGGCTGCCGGATAACTGCATTCATCAATTTGTGCCGCTGGACGTGCCCGCGTTCGTGCGGCGCTTTCTCGATTATTGGCGCCCCGACCTGGGCGTGTTCGTCGAGAGCGAAATCTGGCCCAACCTGATCCTGCAGTCGGCCCGCCAAGGCTTTCCGCTGGCGCTGATCAATGCGCGCATGTCGAAAACCTCGTTTCGCCGCTGGCGCGGACAGGCCAGCATATCGCGACCGCTGTTCTGCCGCTTCGCGCTGGTGCTGGCGCAATCGCGCGAATATGCGGAGCGCTTTACGGCATTGGGCGCGCCGGAAGTCCGCGACATCGGTAATCTGAAGTTCGACGCGCCGCCCCTGCCGGCGGACGCTGCCGCACTCGCGGCCTATCGCGCCACACTCGGCGGTCGGTCGGTCTTTCTCGCGGCATCCACGCACGCCGATGAGGAAGTTATCATTGCCGAGGCGCACATGTTGCTACGTGCCAAGCGACCGGACCTGGCGACCATCATCGTGCCGCGCCATCCCGAGCGTGGGCCCGACATTGCCGCACGGCTGAGGGCGGCAGGTGTGGCAGCGCAACTCCGCTCTGAGATGACGACGGTGAACTTTGCCGAAGGCGACGTTGGGTCGGGTGTGCTGATCGCCGATACGTTGGGCGAACTCGGCACCTGGTTCGCATTGGCGCCGATTGCCTACATCGGCAAATCGCTGAGCAGCGATGGCGGCGGCGGTCACAATCCAATCGAGGCGGTACGCCACGGGGCGGCCGTGCTGACCGGCCCACGCTGGGTCAATTTCGACGAAGCGTACAAGGCGTTGCTGGCGGCGCGTGGTGCGCGCGAAGTGAAAAATTCCACCGAGATCGCGGTAGAAGTCGAGCGCCTGCTGGATGATCCCGCAGCTGCCGAGGCGATGCGGGCCGCGGCCACCCTGGTGTGCGACAAGCTCGCTGGCGCCATGCCCAAAACGGTAACTGCGCTGCTGGCCCTGCTGCCGCCGCTTCAGCCGGTCGGCGATAGCTATGAGAAGCACGAGGCGGCACACAGTGGGCAACCCGCAGCCCACCCCGCGGCTCGGACAGCGGCAGGCTGACATGCGCGAGCCGGGTTGGTGGTATGGCGATGAGCAGACCGGTTGGGCGCCGGCGATACTGGCGCCGCTGGGATGGGCTTATGGCGCGCTGACGGCGCGGCGCATGCGCAAAAATCCCCGTCATCGTGCCGGTGTGCCAGTGGTCTGCATTGGTAATTTCACGGCGGGCGGCACGGGCAAGACGCCGTTCGTCGTCGAGATGGCGCGGCTGCTGCGCGGCAAGGGCCACACGCCGGCGGTATTGACGCGCGGCTTCGGCGGCAGCGTGTCGGGCCCCCATTGGGTCGATGCGCAATCCGACACCGCCGACCGCGTTGGCGACGAGCCGTTGTTGTTGGCGGCTCACCTGCCGGTGATGCTGTCGCGGGATCGGGCGGCGGGCGCGCGGGCGATCGAAGCGGAGGGCGCGTCGCTGCCCCGGGCAACCGTGATCATCATGGACGACGGCATCCAAAACCCGGCACTCGCCAAGGACTTGACCATCGCCGTCGTCGACGGCGGCCGCGGTATCGGCAACGGCCGCTGCATTCCCGCCGGGCCTTTGCGCGCGCCGCTCGCCGTGCAGATGCCGCGCGTCGATGCGCTGTTATTCAACGGAGGTACCGGCAAGTTGGCAGAAGCCAAATTGGCTCATCTGCGCGCAACGTTCCATGGACCCGTTCTGTCGGCGACGGTCGCGCCACAGGGTGATCTTAGTTGGCTGCGCGATGGGCCGGTGATCGCCTACGCCGGCATCGGCGTGCCCGAGCGTTTTTTTGCCAGCATCAAGGCTTGCGGCGGCGATACTGTCGGGAAGTTCGCTTTTCCCGACCATCATCCGTTCAGTGAGATCGACGCGCAACGGCTGCTGGCCCTCAGCAATGCCAAAGGTGCGGCTCTGTTGACCACCGAAAAGGATCATGCGCGCCTTGCAGGCCAGCGTGGAGTGCTGGCTGAACTGCGCACGGTCAGCCGCACGTTGCCGATCCGGCTCCGCTTGGATGCAGACAGCGCCGCAGTTCTCGACAACCTCATCGCTATCAGACTATCGCCGCGACCGTGACGCGACGCTGGGGCCTTTTCAACGTCCAACACAAGGGATCATCATGACGACGCCAGCAACAGTTTCGGCTCCCATCGGGTTTGTCGGGCTCGGCAATATGGGCGTCCCGATGGTGCGGTGCCTGGCCAAGGCCGGGCACGATGTCGTGGTGTACGACGTGCGCTCAGGCGTCGCCGCCGCGCTGGCCGCGGAGAAATCGCTGGGCACAGTGCGCTCAGCCAAATCCTTGGGCGAGGTCGGCAAAGCCGCCGCGATCGTCATCACCATGCTGCCCGACAGCAAGATCGTGCGCGCCGTCGTGCTGGGGGATGGCACGCGACCCGGCCTCGCCGACACAATGGCTGCCGGCGGCGTCATCGTCGATATGAGCTCGTCCTATCCGCTCGATACGCGCGCGCTGGCCGCCGAACTTCAGGCGCACAAGATTGCGGTCATCGATGCGCCTGTGTCCGGTGGCGTCGGCAAGGCGGTTACCGGTACGCTGGCGATCATGGCCGGCGGCGAGGCTGCGCAGCTGGATCGGGTCGCGCCCTGCCTGGCGGCCATGGGGCAGGTGCATCGCACTGGTCCGCTCGGTTCAGGGCACGCGATCAAGGCGCTCAACAACTACGTCTCGGCAGCCGGTCTGATCGCCACCTGCGAGGCGTTGGCGATCGCCGAAAAATTCGGTCTGGATGCGACAACCGTTACGCGCGTGATCAATGCTTCGACCGGTCGCAACAACTCGACGGAAAACAAGGCCGAGCGGTATCTCATTCCGCGCAGCTTCACGTCCGGCTTTGCCTTGGCGCTGATGGAAAAGGATGTGGGCATGGCGCGATCACTGGCCGCGGATCTCGGCTTGCCTGCAGCCGAACTCGAATTTGTTTCCGCCTATCTTGCGCGCGCGCTATCTGAGTTGGGTCGCGATGCCGATCATACCGCCGTGATGGCACTGGCCGCAGGCGATGCGAAATCCGACTGAGACGAATCAGGCGAAACCACAGCAAGCGATTTATTTTCTGTGCAAAAGTATTTGTGCCTCGCCTAAACCGGCCGACTCCCTGCGACGATGCGTCCAGCCGCTTTGGGGGATGCCATGGGCAACGCAGACACTTCCGCTACACGCTTTGCCGCAGGGCTGATCCGCAAGTCAGTCGCGCGTTCGACGCATCAGGCGCTGGCCTTCGATGCGCTCGCCGCTCTCGACAGCGAAAATGCCGAGCGCTGGCGGCGCATGTTTCTCCGTCATGCCCGGACATTTGCGCTGGGTGCCGATGCTCCCGACGTCGAGTTTCGTGATTTCAGGAACCATCTGCTGTTCCCGGCCGATGGCTTCAGGGGGGGCGCCATCGTCAAGGCGCAAGGCTGGTATCAGAACCTTGTCGCCGCGCTGACTAAACGCGAGTGGCAGAACGCTGTCTATTGCGCAGGCGTCCTCAGCCATTATATCGCCGACACCGTCCATCCCCTGCATACTGCACAGTCGACCGCGGACAACGAAGTCTATGCGGCGCTTGAGCTGGCGACGTGGGTCACTTACCCAGACCAAGTTCGGCGGTCGGTTGCCGTCGCGCCGCTTGGACTGAATGACGAATTTCTCAGCGATGCGCTGAAGGCGGGCGCGGTCGCAGCTCATAGCTCCTATCTCTCATTGCTTGCACACATCGATCTCATGCGCACGGCGGCGAAGCCGGCCACGGGTCTCGACGCAACAGGCCGGGTCATCGTGGCCGGGTATCTGGCAAGTGCGACCGGCTTGATTGCCGCTACGCTGTCGCGCGCGATTGCGCAGTCCGCGGTGCAAGCTCCCGATTATTCACTGGTCTTCTCAGCCGCAAAGGCATTGTTCACGCGTCCGGTGGCGGCTTTTGCTGGCGGGCTTGCGACACGGCGCCTATGCAAAAGTGTGCGTGACATGGCAACCGAGCGCGCCGTTGAAGGGCGGGTCGAGAAAACTCTGCCGGAAGAAGTGCGGGTCAAACGCGAGTTCTATGCGCGTGACGTACAACCGGTTGCGATGGCGCCATCCGGCAATGTCGTGGCCTTCGAACCAAGCCGGCAGTCGCTGCCGCGCGACGCAGGCGGCGAAACCGAGGAGGCTGTGATCGTCGATATCCGGCGTCAGCGGCGACCGATTGAACAACCGCGTCCGGCGCCGGCGCGCACTGTCGCCGAACCTATCCGCGTGCGCATCCACAATTTACGCTCGCTCCCGTCCGACGCCGAACCGGCAGGTGTGATGGGTGTTGAGGTGGCAAATATTCCGGCTGCCGCCCGTGCAGCCTCGCCGCAAGCCGCTGCCCTTGGACAAGCAGCAGCCGCAATGCTCGCGCCGCTCGCCGGCGGTTCCAATTTCCGCGACCGCCGGGCCGCATCGGGCACACCGGGCCAGGCCGGCAACTCATAAAAAAACCCCGGCCAATCGAAGTGGCCGGGGACACGATACTCTGGTCAGTACCGCTTACTTGCGGCTATCGATCTGCTGTTGCCAGAATGTCTTGGTATCGAACGCGTACGTCGGCGCCGTTGCGATGACCGAAAGCGTCAAAGCTATCAGTGCTGTGAGCAATCTACTCATGACGAACTGTCCTCACTTTGTCACATTACCTTCGGGATCAGCCACCCTGATGCTGGTGGGTTTCCCAGAATGTCTTGGCGTCGAACGCGTAGGATGGCGAAGCGGCGGCCGCGATGACGGTGATGGCGACGAGGGCTGCGATGATCTTGCTCATGATGAAGCTCCGATTTTTTTGATTGATCAATTTGTTTGGATGCAATGCCGGGATCAGCCACCCTGATGCTGGTGGGTTTCCCAGAAGGTCTTGGCGTCGAACGCATGGGACGGCGAAGCGGCGGCGGCGATGACAGTGATGGCGACGAGGGCTGCGAGGATCGATTTCATGGGGTGCTCCTGATCAATTGACTGCGGCGACAGTTGCTGTCTTGTCCGCTTCGGTCTGTGTGAGTGTGTTGCGCTCACAGGCTCTAGATACGCGTCGTCGTGCGGCTCCGAAAGGGGGGCTCACGCACGCGTGAAACAGAGTGACGGAGGGTGCTTGAGACGTGATGAGAGCGTGATCGGCCGAAGGCAAAACGTCCGTAAAACGGCGGGTCAGAGATCAAATCGTCGTTGACGCAGCCTGCGGTCGAGAGCACCAGCCGATCACGCAAAAAGAAACTGCCACGCTTTGGAGAGCGTGGCAGCCATCTTTAACAAAATTGTCGTCGTTTCAGCCCAGGCCGAGCGCGTGCAAGGTGGCCGGACCGGCCACGCCGTCGTCGGTGAGGCCCTTCGAGCGTTGGAACGTTTCCACCGCGGTCTTGGTGCCGCGCCCGTAGTTGCTGTCGACCGTGATCGACGCACCGTTGCGGTTGAGCGCCTCCTGCAGGCGCCTGACATTGTCACCCTGATCACCGCGGCGCAGCGTTTCGGTGATGGGATTATTGCTGCCGCCACCCGAGTCAGATCCGCCCAGCCGCAAGCGCGACCGCCGCGCGAACAGGTTCTTGCTATCATAGACGACCGGGCAGGATTGCTGCGTGCATGTGCCGGTGCCCTTTACCGTGCCGCCCTGCCATAGCGTCACGACGATTCCTGACGTGAGGTTGTCTCCCAGGCGCAAGTTGCTGCCCGGAATGACCTGATAGGTTTTGTCCTTGCCATCGAAGAGGGGCGGCGGCACGGATTGCGCCGAAGCGACTTGCGTTGCACCGAAAAAGCCTATGGCAACGGCCAACGCCATGTGCGACCGTACGTGAAACTCAAACATAAATACCTCCAGAGAAATAACACCCACGGGAACTGATTTACGCCTACGCTACGACACATTGACCGTCGTGCTGTTGAAAATGCTATCTTGAAAAGCAGAGATCAGCAATGCCGCTTGGGAATGCGACACGTTCTCGTGGCTGCCGGCGCGCCGGCCTCCATTCGCAAACAAGGTAGACGACGTTGAATTCTACCGCGTCAATCAGCTCGGCACGATGCCTGCAATTTTCGCGGCTTCCGCCATCTCATCATAGTCACGCTTGAGGAAAGCCTTGAACCCCGCAGGCGTCATTTCTTGGGGCAGGGCAATGGTCGATCCCTGTCCGATCAACGTCGCCACTGCAGGTTTGCCGGGCGCAAGGCTCTCCATAATCGCTCTTGCCACCCTCTCGACGATGTCTCCCGGCGTCTGCGTGGGTGCAACGATGCCGATGTAGCTCTGGGCGCGAAACCCCATGACGCCGCTTTCCTCGAACGTCGCGATATCCGGCGCCAGCGTCGGCCGCGCGCCGGACGCAGCCCCGATAATCCGGGCCTGCTTGGCCTTGTGAAGTTGCAGCACAGTCGACAGTTCCGTCAGCGCCCCATCGATGGCACCGCTGATGACGTCGGGCAGCAGTTGGCCGCCGCTGCGGTAGGGCACATGGGTGATCTTGGCGCCTGTCGCGTGCTCCAAACGCGCGAGCGTCATGTGCGTAGCGCTGCCGATGCCGCTCGTGCCGATGTTGACGGAGCGCGACTTGGACTTGGTGATCAGGTCGGCGATCGTTTTCACCTCGGACGTCTCGCTGACGATCAACACATGCGGCACATAGCTGGTCAGCGCGATGGGCACAAAATCCTTGAACGGATCATAGCCGAGCTTGGCGTTGACGAACGGGTTGACGGTCATCGGCCCGTTGGAGGCGACCATCATCGTGTAGCCGTCGCCGGGAGCGTGCGCGGCGAACACGGCACCGACTGCACCGCCCGCACCCGGCCTGTTGTCGATGATGATCGGTTGTTGCAGCACGCCGCCGACGACGTCCGCAATAACCCGGCCAACGATGTCGGCATTGCCGCCCGCAGTGAACGGAACGACGAAATGGATGGGACGATCGGGATAGGCCGCGTGTGCGTGCCGGCCGGCCAAAGGCCATGCCGGCAGTGCGCACAGTCCGGTCAGAAATAGACGCCGTGTGCTGGGCATAGTTGCACTCCATGAGAATTAGCAGCTGTCAGAAGCCGTAGAGCCGCGCCGGATTATCAACCAGCAACCGTTGCTGTGCCGCTTTATCAGGCAGGAAGCTTGCGACGAGATCAACCAGGTCCGCCTCGTCCACAGGGTGCCTGAGGTTCGGATGCGGAAAATCCGTGCCCCACATCGTGCGGTCCGGCAATGCAGCCATGATCGCGGCGGCGATCGGCACTGCGCTGGTGAACGGCGGCGAAGAAATACGCTCGGCGCCGCAGACTTTGATCCAGCAATTGGGCAGCCGCGTCAGTTCGAGGAGTGCCCGGAATGCCGGTTGCTCCGTACCCCCGGTCGCATCGACGCGACCCATGTGATCGATGACGAACGGTATCGGCAGCGCGCGGATCATTTCCGCCAGCGGCGCAATATCGATGGCGTCGAGATGCAGCACCACATGCCAGCCGAGTGGGCAAATGCGTTCGATCACGTGCTGGAAAACGCGGGCGTCAGGTGCCCCGCCGAGATGGCGGACGAAGTTGAAGCGCACGCCCCGCACGCCGCCGGTATGGAGTGCTTCGAGGTCTTTGCTGGCGACGCTAGCGTCGACAATGGCGACACCGCGGTAACGCACGGGGGCTGAGGCGATGCAGTCGAGCATGGCGCGATTATCCGTGCCGTGGCAGCTGGCCTGGACGATGACGGCGCGGCCAATGCCGAGACGCTGGTGTTGCGCGGCGAGCGCTTCCTTCGGTGCATCGGCGGGGGTGTAACTGCGCTCCGACGCATAAGGGAAAACGGCGGCCGGGCCGAAGACATGGCAATGGGCGTCGGTGGCGTGCGCCGGTAGCGCCAAGTGCGGACGCCGCCCGCATACAGGACTATCAGACGCCATGATGCGAGCATTCCGCGACAACTGTTCACTCCACCCAGGCTATCTCGCCGACGGTGCCCGAGCAACGATCATTCCGGCTTGCCCGCAGACGGTAGGCTCATTCGTTAAGATCGGCGGTAAAGCATGCGTGCACGAATGGTGCCGGGGAGGGCGCGGATGTCCTTGACCACGTCTTCCGCGTCAGCCACCGAGCCGTCGGCGTCCAGCACCACGTAGCCGAGATCGCCTGACGTTTGGTAGGTCTGCGCGGCAATGTTCACTTTTCGGCGCGCGAAAACCTCGTTCAGCCGACCGAGTTCGCCAGGTAGGTTGCGCTGCACCTGAATGAAGCGGGTACCCGCCGGCCGCGGCGACAGTTGCACTTGCGGAAAATTGACCGCGCCGGTGGTCGAGCCGACGTCGGAATATTCGACGAACTTGCGCGCTACTTCCGAGCCGATACGCTCCTGCGCCTCTTCGGTTGACCCGCCTACGTGCGGCGTCAGGATCACGTTATCGAGGCCCTGCAGCGGCGACTTGAATTTGTCCGTGTTGGACGACGGTTCGATCGGAAACACGTCGATCGCCGCGCCTGACAGATGCTTGGCCTTCAGCGCGGTCGCCAACGCATCGAGATCGACAACGCTGCCGCGTGCATTGTTGATGAACATCGCGCCCTTCTTCATCGTCGCTATCTCAGCCGCGCCGATCATGCCTTGCGTCTGCGGCGTCTCCGGCACGTGGATGCTGACCACATCGGACTTGCCCAGCAACTCGGCCAGTGTGTCGACCGGCTCGACGTTGCCATGGCGCAGTTTGTCGGTGTGATCGAAGTAGATGACGCGCATGCCGAACGCCTCTGCCAACACCGCCAGCTGGCTGCCGATGTTGCCGTAGCCGATAATCCCCAGCGTTTTGTTGCGCACCTCGTTGGAGCCGACCGCCGATTTGTCCCAACCGCCGGCATGCGCCGAGACGGACTTCGGCGTAATCCGCCGCATCAGCATGACGATCTCGGCAATCGTCAGTTCCGCCACCGAGCGAGTGTTGGAAAACGGTGCATTGAACACGGGGATGCCCATGGCGGCGCAGGCATTGAGATCGACCTGATTAGTGCCAACGGAAAAGCAACCGACGGCAACCAGGCTGCGGATGCCGTCGATGACATCGGCGTTGATCTGGGTGCGGGATCGGATCCCGAGCAGGCGCACACCGTCCAGCGCCCGGCGCAAAGGCTCGCCATCGAGTGCCTTGGTGTGGCGCTCGATATTGACGTAGCCGGCGGCCTTCAACACGTTCACGGCCGACTCTGAAATACCCTCGAGCAGCAGGATTTTGATCTTGTCCTTTGGCAGCGAGGTTGGGAACGGCAGTTTCAACGTTGGATTAGGCGTCATGGGCGCGTGGCTCCTGGATCGGGCCGCCATGTCGCTTGCCGGCGGGGGCCGCGTCAAGTTGCGCCAGCGCCGGCGTTGCTCGGACGAGGGTTGGCGATCGGTGCCGCAACCTGCGAGGTATGCCAATTCGTTTGTTTTGGAACAAGACTTGCCCCGCGCCCTGGCAGTGGTGCAGGATCGACTCTCGGAGCGAGATAGCGCGCGGCGCTGGGTCCGCTGCCGTGAGGAGGAATACATGATCCGTCGTACGATGCTCGCTTTCGGAACCACAGCACTACTATCCGTCGGTGTTGCTGCCCCCGCATCGGCGCAAAGCCTAAAAGAAAAGGTCGTTGGCGCCTACGTTCTGGAGTCTGGATCGGAAAACTATGCGGACGGCAAGAAGCTGAGCAGCTGGGCAACCGGCAATCTGATACTCGACGCGACCGGGCATATGTCCATGTTCTTGATTGGCAAAGACCGAGCAAAAGCCAGCGAGAGCGTGCGCGCGCCGGTCGGGCCGGCGGTCGGTTTTTACGGCACGTACACAATCGACGAAGCCGCCGGTTCAATTAATTTGAAAATAGAATCGGGTGTAACACCCGCATTCGACGGGGCAGCCAGGTCATGGAAAATCGGCGTCAAGGGCGATATCCTGACGACGACGTCGCCTGAAACAAAAACCCCCGAGGGGATGATGACACCGGTCAACGAGTGGAAAAAATTGAAGTAACTGCAGCCGATATCAGATCGAGCGTCCGACGCAGGGCAAGCGATGCGGCGGCGTGACAGCCAGTAGGGCGAATATGCTGCGCTATTGCGCCCTACACGAATACCGGCACGACCGCCGACTTGTCGGCGGACGGCCGGCACGCGTTAAGGCCATCGCAAGTATTTCGCCGCACGATCCCGAATCGATACGCCAGCGGTGGCGCGGGCAGCGATGGGGACGGCGGCATGAGTTTGGTTTCCACGCACCGGGATGCGCGCGGACGGCAGTGGGCTGCCTTCGATAGTCTGCAGGTTTGCTATACGGCCACGCTGTTCCTCTCGGCGTTGCTGATGTTCTCGGTGCAGCCGATGTTCGCGAAACTCGTGCTGCCGAAGCTGGGCGGGTCGCCGTCGGTATGGGCGGTGTCCATGTGCTTTTTCCAGTTGATGCTGCTGGCGGGCTATGGCTATGCCTACGTGCTCAATCGCTTTTTGCCCGGTCGCGTATCGATAGCCGTGCACCTCGGTTTGCTCTTGGTCGCGGCATTCGCGTTACCATTCGGTCTGCCTCAGCAGCTTGCCGAACCGCCCGCCGGCGACGCATATCTCTGGCTGATGGGGCTATTGACTCTCGGCGTCGGCCTGCCGTTCTTCGCCATCGCCGGCAATGCGCCGCTGCTGCAGGCGTGGTTCGCCCGCACCGGCCATCGCCACGCCAACGATCCCTATTTTCTCTATCGAGCCAGCAATATCGGCAGCCTACTGGCGCTGTTCGCCTATCCTTTGTTGCTCGAACCCGGACTGGGATTGCTGGCGCAGAGCCGGCTTTGGAGCGTCGGCTTTGGCGTTCTCGGCGTGTTGATAGCGGCCTGCGGTTGGCTGCTGGTGACAACGGCTGCGTCCGCCACCGTCCCTGAAAAGACCAGCGCTGCTGCCGCGGCTACAGAAACGTCATCCGCCCGTTGGTCCGCCCGCGCGACCTGGGTAGTGCTCTCGTTCCTGCCGTCGGGCCTGATCGTCGCCGTCACGACTTTTGTCACCACTGACATGGCATCGGCGCCGTTCCTGTGGGTGGTGCCGCTGGCACTGTTCCTGCTGACCTTCGTGCTGGTGTTCCAGGAGACGTTGCCTTTTAATTACAACTTGCTTTGCCAGGCATTGCCGGCCGCCGTGCTGGCAGTCATTCTCACTCAATCGCTATTGATCTGTAGCGTGTTCGCCCTGCTGGCTTTTTTCCTCGCCGCGTTGGTCTGCCATCGTGAACTCTATCTGCGGCGCCCAGCGAGCGATCGGCTGACCGAGTTCTATTTGTGGATGAGCTTTGGTGGTGTCCTCGGTGGCGTCTTCTCAGCGCTGATTGCGCCGCACATTTTCAAATCGGTGTTTGAGTTTCACGTGCTGGCCTTGCTTGCATTGCTGTTCCGCCCGGGGATCGTATTGGGCCGCGAGGTGCCTCTGCGGTTCGGGCGCATGGCGCTCGTCATCGCCAGCGGTTTGGCGCTCATGCTCGGCTTCAATCTCGCCGTCGGTGCCGGGATCGTGCCGACGGATCGTGCCTATCTGCTGGTACTGGTCGGCGCGCTGTGCCTCGGCCTCTTTCTGATCCGCGCTTGGCCCGAGCATCGCGCCGCCATGGTGTTGACGATGATTGCCGCGGTCGGCATGAGCCCCGGCGATTTTTACACTCTGCACGTCGAGCGTAGTTTCTTCGGCACCCATCGCGTCACCATCAGCGCCGACGGGACCACCCGCCTGCTGCTGCACGGAACGACCATCCATGGTGCGCAAGTCGTGCGCGATGCCAACGGCCAGGTGATCGAGACCCCTGTACCGGCCACCTACTACTATCCCAGTGGACCTATGGCTCGCGGTTTGACGGCGGCGCGCGCTGCAACTTCCAGCGATGGAAAGCCACTGCGAGTAGGCGTGGTTGGCCTCGGCGCGGGATCGCTCGCCTGCTATTCCCGGCCCACCGAAGCCTGGCGTTTTTTCGAAATTGATCCGGCGGTCGCGCGCATTGCCACCGATCCTGCGTTATTCAGCTTTCTGCCGCGCTGCCAGCCGAAGGCCGACATCGTCATCGGCGATGCCCGCCTGACTGTATCGAAGGAAGCGCCCGGCAGCTTCGGCTATCTGGTCATCGATGCGTTCTCGTCCGACTCGATCCCGGTGCACCTGATGACGGCCGAGGCGATTGCCATGCTGGCCGGCAAGCTCGACGCCAACGGGATCATGGCCCTGCACGTATCCAATCGCCATCTCGACCTCGTGCCGGCACTGACCAGCACGATCGCTCAGGTGCCCAATCTGTCGGCTGTCTTGGTCGAGGATCTCACCCCGCCTAGCGGGGTCGCCGCAACGGCCTCGCAAGTCGTCTTTCTGGCCCACAAGCCGGGCGCGCTCGCCCACGTCGCTGCTTGGCCGAACGCGCGGGCATTGACGCCAAGTTCGGCCGCCGCATGGACTGATGACTACTCCGGCGTGCTGGCCGCGATGATTCGGAAACTCCGTGGTTGATCGGATTTCAATCGCGATGACGAAGCGATCGCTCGGCGTAGCCCACGGCTAAAGATAGATTAGGTCGGTCATTGGGGGAGAAATTTTTTATCTGTTGCCAATTTACAGCGGACGGACCGCGTTTTCTCGCATACGCTTTTATAGATTTTTTTGCGGTTCTATGTTTCGGAGCTGTTCATGCGTAAAAAGTTTTATAATTTGCTATTGTTTGGTGCATCCACCGTTGTTCTTGCGGGTTGCACGACGCTACCCGAATTTGATGGCGGCGAGTATGGCCCGCCGGTCGATGCGATCGTGCGGCATATAAACTGCGAGCTGCTGGCGGCCGTGGAAGAATTTCCAGTCATTGCCATTGACGGCAAAACGCGCTCGGCTGCCGGCTGGGGGGCCGCGTCGCATCTGACGCTGACGGTGGACGAGGCCGCTGGCCTGACGCCGACGATCTCGTCGGTCATGCCCTACACCAATCCACTGTCCAGCCTGACTGTGAGCACCGGCATTCTGCTGCAGACGACGTCGCAGCGCATATTCGATCAATCTCTGGCAACGGACGTTCGAAAGCTCATATTGAGCACGCTCGAAGGAAAAGACGACATTGGCAGAATGCGCAACTTGAAGACCAACGACCCCGTAATTAATAGCGCTGCACAGGCACTGACCGCCGTGCTCATAATAGAAAAGGCGGACGCGGACGTTGTCGATACCTATACTAAGGCGTCAGCCGATTACGCCAATGCAAAGGCAAACGCCGAAGCATTGCGGAACCGAAATGAGGATGATAGTTCCGACCTCAGGAAAAAATCTGCGGATTTAAACGCTGCATACGACAAATATAGCGATTTGCAAAAACGTAATAAAAACAAAAAAACCAGCGAAGACAAGGCAATGCCATCTGATCCGAATGATAAGAAAAGTGCCAAGGCCACGAATTTCGGGAATTCCGTGCCGAATGAAGATAAACTTTTCAAATACCTCGCGCGAGAAAAGCGCCACGCCTTGTGCGGGAGAGCGGCGCCTCGCTACGACCTGGTGGGTGACGCCGGGGTGGTCGAGGTTTTGAGGTTGGGGTTCCGCGCCAGAGTGGCCGACCCGGATTCGCCCACAGAGTTGAAAAAGAGCGAAAAGGTATACGACGGTGGTGCCTTCGGCCAATCGCTGACGTTTGTCGTCAATCGCAATGTCAGCGCATCCGGTCCGAATTGGACGCTCACCCACTTCAAGGGACCCGTCGGATTGTTCGGCGCCGCTCGCAACGACACGCACAAGCTCACAATCGCGTTCGCGCCGCCTCCGGCACCAGCACCGCTGACTGTTTCGACGGCCGCGGGTGGAACGCCTGTCAAAGCTGGCGCCGTGCCGTTTACTGCGCTGGATGCCGCGCAGCAGCACATCCAGTTTTTCCTCAATCCGAATGGCGCGTTGATCAACCGATAGCGGTCGCCGGCGCCACCACGGACGGCTGGCAGCGGACCGCGCGAAATTTGCCCGCCGTTCAATTGTGGTTCGCTCGACTTATCCCCGCGACCGCCTGTCGCTGGTATGCCAGTTGACCCAGATCCCTCTTGTCTTTTTACGCTCTTTGTGACATGCCCGCTCCAGCGCAGGGGCTCGACTGTTATTTTGCGCTATTTTAACGAGCTCCTCCTTTGATTAGCCCCTTTGGCACCCCTGCGCTGCAACGACGAGATCCGGCCACGATCGTGCGGCTGGTCCTGGCGGAGCGTCTGAGGACATCGGAAGCTTCGGCACTGTCAGCGTAGTCATGACACTGTCGTCTCCGAGAGCTGACGTACCCGCATCCACGCATCGCGGAGAGATTTTTTTTGGAAACGACGACGTTCGCTGAGTTAGGTCTCAGCGCCAAGGTTTTAGCCGCAGTGATCGCGGCTGGATACACCACACCTACCCCCATCCAAGCACAGGCAATCCCGGTCGCCGTCACCGGTCGCGATGTGCTCGGCATCGCCCAGACTGGCACGGGTAAAACCGCCGCTTTCGTGATCCCCATGATCACCCGGCTTGAAACCGGCCGGGCGCGTGCCCGGATGCCCCGTTCGCTGATCCTGGCGCCGACGCGCGAATTGGCAGCCCAGGTCGAGCAGAGCTTCATCAAGTACGGCATCAATCACAAGCTGGACGTAGCGCTGCTGATTGGCGGCGTATCGATGGACGAGCAGGTCCGCAAGCTCGATCGCGGCGTCGACGTGCTGATCGCCACCCCCGGCCGCATGCTCGATCATTTTCAGCGTGGCCGGTTAATGCTGATGGGCGTCGAGATCCTCGTCATCGACGAGGCCGATCGCATGCTCGACATGGGCTTCATCCCCGACATCGAGAAGATCTGCAAATTGTTGCCTCCACGGCGGCAGACGCTGTTTTTCTCGGCGACCATGCCGCCGGAAATCACCCGGCTCGTCAACACGTTCCTCAACGACCCCGTGCGCATTGAAGTGGCGCGTCCCGCGACTGCGGCGGCGACCATCACGCAGCGCTTCGTCTATTGCCGCGACGGCGAGGATTGGGCGAAACGTGAGGCGCTGCGCGAGTTGATCCGCGGCGAGACCGTGCGCAACGCCATCATTTTCTGCAATCGCAAGCGTGACGTGGCGATCGTGCACAAATCACTGGTCAAGCACGGCTTCAACGCCGGCGCGTTGCACGGCGATATGGATCAGTCCAGCCGCACCGCGACACTGGATAAGTTTCGCAACGGTGAGATCGCCTTCCTTGCCGCCAGCGACGTGGCAGCGCGCGGCCTCGACATTCCCGACGTCAGCCACGTCTTTAATTACGATGTGCCCTGGCAGGCCGACGACTATGTGCACCGCATCGGCCGCACTGGTCGCGCTGGCAAGTCCGGGTATTCCGCATCGCTCGTAACGGCCGATGATTTCAAGGCGATCGCCGAGATAGAGAAGATCACCGGTGAAACCGCGGTATGGGTCGGCGAAGTTCCGAGCGCTGAAGACATCGCCGAGGGCGCGAAGCGCAAGCGTGGCCGCGGCGGTCGCACAGCGCGGCCAGGCAGCTCGGCAGCACGCCCCGGTAGCGAACGTGGTGGACGGTCAGTGACCGAGACGCGCGAGACCCGCGCCGAAGGTGGCAGCCGTGGCGGTCGTGGTCGCGATCGTGGACGCGGCCCCGGTGGTGGCTCTCGCGCCCCGGCGGCGGATGCGGGCAAGCCCGTCGATGCTCCGATCGCGTTGGGTGCGGAAGCTGTGGTAGGCGAACGTCCCCGGCTCGGGCGGCGTCCGCGTTCCGGCCGTCGCGGTGCCAATCCCGCGGTGGCGGTGGCGGATGTGCCGGGTCTGGGTGCGCAACCCGCGACGGAATCGCAGGCAACGGCTCAGCCGGTTGCAGACATCGCGCCCCGTGCCGAGCGTCAGCATGACCGCCCGCGCCGCGAACGTCCGCAGCGCGAGCGCCAAGAGGGTAGTCGTCCCGAAGGCGGTCGCCCGGAAGGCGCTCGTGGCGCACAGCGCGAGGCACGACCCCATGGTGAGGGCGAACGTCAAGCGCGCCGTGATCAGCCGCGCCGCGAGGCCGTTGTGCAGCCTCCGCAAGATCCGCATCAGCACCCGATGGCACGCCCACAGCGCCAGCGTCCGCCTGCCGATCAGAATCGTAGCGCCAATGACGGCGGCGTAGGCTTCGCCGACAACGTACCGGCTTTTTTGCGACGGCCGGTGCGATCGAACTGATCGCTTCGACCAAAGAAAATTTCCAGCATGACGGACGGTGCCGCATGGATGGACCTAACAGAGTGGTAGCTGATCTGTGGAACGGCGTCGGCGGCGACCCCGTCGCCCTCGCCCGGCTGCAACTCCAAGGGCACGGCGTTTTCCTGCCCTCGTCGTTTGCAGTCGACGACATCGCGCAGTCGTCGATTGCGGTGTGCGGGCTTGCGGCGGCCGAAATTCACCGCAAGCGCTGTGGAGCCGTACAAACTGTCGCCGTCGATCGCCGGCACGCGGCCGTCGAGTTTCGCAGCGAGCGCTATCTCAAAACTCAACACCTGCCCGCGCCGATGTGGGACCCCATCGCCGGCCTCTATCGCGCGCGCGATGGCCGCTGGGTGCGCATGCACACCAACTTCGCGCATCATCGCGACGGCGTGTTAGCTCTCCTCGACTGCGCCAACGATCGTGACGCCGTGCAGGCGGCGCTGATGACCTGGGACGCCGAAGCTTTCGAAACGGCTGCGGCAGAGCGAAAACTTGTCGTCACGATGACCCGTAGCCCCGAAGAGTGGGCAGCCCATCCGCAAGGCCGTGCCGTCGCGCAATTACCATTGCTGGAGATCGAGCGCATCGGAGACGCCGCGCCCGAGCCTTTGCTGCCTGCTGCGCGTCCACTTTCCGGCGTCCGCGTGCTGGATCTGACGCGCATCATTGCCGGACCGGTGGCCGGGCGGACGCTGGCGGCGCATGGCGCCGACGTGCTCAACGTCACCTGCGCGCGTTTGCCGTCCATTCCCAGCTTGGTCATCGACACCGGCCGGGGCAAACGTACAACGCAACTCGATCTTGATACGCCAGTGGGTGCCGCAACGCTGCGTACACTGGTGCAGCGTGCAGATGTATTCCTGCAAGGCTACCGTCCCGGCGGCGTCGCATCGCGCGGCTTCGGCGAACAAGCGCTGATGGCACTCAGGCCGGGCATCGTCGTCGTCAATCTGTCGGCCTATAGTCATGCCGGCCCTTGGGCCGCGCGCCGTGGCTTTGATAGTCTGACGCAGAATGCGAACGGCTTGAACTGGGCCGAAGCGATCGCCGCCGGCCCCGACGGCCGTGTCGAGCGACCGAAGGAATTGCCGGCGCAAGCACTCGATCACGCAACCGGTTATCTGCTCGCGCTCGGCGCCATGATCGCGCTCGGACGCCGTGCCGAAAGTGGCGGTTCCTGGCGCGTGCGCACGTCGCTGGCGCAAGTCGGCCATTGGCTGCAATCGCTGCCCCGCGTACCGGACGGCCTTGCGACCCCCGATGCGACGGGCGCCGATGTTGTCGATCTCCTCGAGAGGACGCCGTCCGGATTTGGCGACATCACCGCGGTCCGCCACGCAGCAAGCCTTTCGCTGACCCCCGCACGCTGGGAATTGCCCGCCATGCCACTTGGCTCTCATCCTGCCGAGTGGTTGCCGCGGTGCTGATCACTTCGCCGACCGGCTCCCACAGCACTTGTTTTCACGACGCGCAGACAACGGCATGATTGCCAATAGTTCGGCGTTAAAGAGCAAAACCCAAGGAGAACGCCATGGTGCACAAGGTCCTGCTGCTCGTTGGAACCAAGAAGGGCGCCTTCATCGTCGAGAGCGATGCGCGGCGCGCCGAGTGGTCGATCCGCGGGCCGTTCTGCGAGACATGGCCGATCAATCACGTGATCGGCGATCCGGCGACGGGGACGATCTACGCGGCCGGCGGCAACGAGTGGTTCGGCCCGGCCGTGTGGAAATCGACCGATCTCGGCACAACCTGGACGCATTCGAGTGCGGGCCTGAAATATGCGGAGGGCGAGACGCCGATCAAGGCGGCGTGGAGTTTGGCGCGTGCTGGTAATGTCCTCTATGCTGGCGTCGAACCTGCCGGATTGTTCCGTAGCACCGACGACGGCCAAAGCTTCGAACATGTGTCGGGCCTGCGCGATCATCCATCCCGGTCGGGGTGGGTGCCTGGCGCCGGCGGCATGATCTTACATTCGATCGTGCCGCATCCGACTGACCCGCAACAAGTGTGGATCGCCATATCCACGGCCGGCGCTTTTTACACCGCCGATGGCGGCCACAGCTGGCAGCCGCGCAATCGCGGTACGCGCGCCGATTTTATGCCCGAGGATCAGCGTTATCCCGAGTTCGGCCAGTGTGTGCATTCACTGGTGATGTCGCCGGGCGACGGCGAATGGCTCTATCAGCAGAACCATTGCGGGATGTATCGCAGTCGTGACGGCGGCCAGCAGTGGGAAAGCATCGAAGCGGGCCTGCCGTCCAGTTTCGGTTTCCCGGCCGCGGTGCATCCGCGCGATCCCCGCACACTGTTCCTGGTTCCGCTCAATGGCGACATCGCCGGGCGCTTCATGCCGGAAGGCCGCACCGCCGTCTATCGCACGCGCGATGCCGGCGACAGCTGGACTGCGTTGCGCGAGGGATTGCCGCAGCAGAACGCGTTTTTCGGCGTGCTTCGCCAGGCACTCACCACCGACCCGTTGTCGCCTGCCGGCGTTTACTTCGGCACCAACACCGGCCAACTCTATGCCAGTGGCGATGAAGGCGACAGTTGGACCTGCGTTACCGCTACGCTGCCGCCGATTTACTCGGTGGAAACCCTGGCGCTGCCGGCGTGAGCGAGGACGTCATCAATTCCGCCGCCGCACCCGGCCCAGTGCCGACCGTTTCGGTGGTATTGTCGCAGGCGCTGATCAGCCTTTTTCCCGGTGCATCGATGCGCGTCACAGTCACAGCCGCCACCGTCGGCGAGATGATCGATGCACTCGACGCGCGCTGGCCAGGCATGGGCGACCGGCTGCGTGATTCACAACCAAGCGTGCGCCGACACATCAATATTTTCTGCGATGGCAATCGCACGCAGCTGGCGACGCCATTGCGAGAGGGGGCGTCCGTGTTTGTGCTGACCGCGGTGTCAGGAGGCTGATGGCGCCCGCGTCGCAGCGACAGCGGCATCTTATATTGCTATCGTCGGCGTCAGAACTATTTTTACAATTTGAGGTGTTGGCCACGGCGGGTGGTGGAACCTTGACAGTCGAAAAGGCCTGCAACAGCTATGTCAGCGACGAAAGATTGTCAGTTGGCGGACGTCGCAGTCAT
This sequence comes from Hyphomicrobiaceae bacterium, assembly GCA_025351355.1. Classification (GTDB taxonomy): domain Bacteria; phylum Pseudomonadota; class Alphaproteobacteria; order Rhizobiales; family Hyphomicrobiaceae; genus JABFRJ01. The sequence goes on along the minus strand of JANXWC010000191.1, from coordinate 127,599 downwards.
CGGCGGCGGCCCGGCAGCATTGGCGGCGGCGTTGGCGGTGGCGAAGCGCGGTCGACGTGTGACCCTGCTGATACAGGATGCACACGCTTCGCCTCATTTGCGCGCGCGGGACACGCGCACTTCGCCTGATTTGCGCGCGCGGGACAGGCGCACGACCGCAATCCTCGGTGACGGCATCACCTTTCTGCAGAACCTCGGCGTGTGGGACGCTCTGCTGCCGCAGTCGGCGGCATTGATGGGTATCCGTATCGTCGACGATCGCGGTGGCTGGCTCAGTGCGCCTGAAGTGCTGTTCAAGGCCAGCGAGATGGACCGCCACGATTTCGGCTACAACGTACCGAACGAGCCGTTGCGTGCGACGTTGCTTGCTGCCGCCCACGCCTATGATCGCATTACCGTCGTCGCTACGGCGGGTGTCACGGCGATCTTGTCTGACGCCGATGCGGTGGTGCTGAAAACTGCCGAAAACGTTGAATTCCGTGTGCAGTTGGTGATCGCTGCAGATGGTCGCAATTCGCCTGCAAGGGAGGCTGCCGGCATTGCAACACGGCGCTGGAGTTATCCGCAGGTGGCGATCGCCGGTAGCTTCGGTCATGCGCTGCCGCACGGCGGTATCTCGACGGAGCTGCATCGCCGTGCTGGACCACTAACGACGGTGCCGCTGCCGGATGCCGAGGCGGGACCGCAATCGAGCCTGGTGTGGATCGAGGCGCCGGACGAGGCCGCCCGTCTCATGGCGCTCGACGACACTGATTTTCGCGGCGAACTCGAAGTGCGTTTGCGTGGTCTGTTGGGTCCGCTCCGCAGCATCGGCCGGCGCGGCACGTTTGCCATCGCCGGGCAGATGGCCGTGACGCCAGCCAGAAACCGCATCGTCCTGGCCGGCGAAGCAGCGCACGTAGTGCCGCCGATCGGGGCGCAAGGGCTCAATCTTGGATTTCGTGATGCCGCAGCCATTGCTGATGCTGTTGCTGATGCCAGCAGTGACGATGCGGGCGCGCCATCGGTGCTCGATGCTTATGGGCGAGCACGGGTTGCGGATCTGGTGTCGCGCGAAATTGGCATTGATTTACTCAATCGCTCACTGTTGGTCGATTTTCTGCCCGTCCAGGCCCTGCGCGGCTTGGGCTTGCACGCGCTCGCCAATAGCCGGACGCTGCGGCGGGCGGCAATGGCAATCGGCCTGAGTGCACCGGGCGCAGTGCCGCAGCTAATGCGTCCGTCACCATGATTGGTTGGCCAGCAGATTAAGCAGGGCTGTCGCGTTCACAATGTTCGTATAAAGTGTTCGTATAAGATAGCAGGGGGCTGGCGGGTGTCCTGCCAGCGGAGCTTGAGGCTGGCCTCGCTCGCGCGCCGGCGCGATCTACATCAAGGAGACGACCATCATGAAAGTCCGCGCCGCCGTCATCCGTGAAATGATGAAGCCCCGCCCCTACGCAGTCTCAAAACCATTCTCGATCGAGGAGGTCGACCTCGAAAAACCCGGCGAGGGCGAGGTGCTGGTGCGCATCCGCGCGGCGGGTCTCTGCCACTCCGACCTCTCGACAATCAACGGCGACCGCCCGCGCGATATGCCGATGGTGCTGGGACATGAGGCAGCCGGCGAGGTGGCGGAACTTGGCGTAGGTGTGCGTGATCTAAAAAAAGGTGACCATGTCATTCTCATTTTCGTGCCGAGTTGCGGGCACTGTCTGATCTGTGCTGAGGGCCGCCCGGCATTGTGCGAAACGGCGGCGGCGGCCAATGGTGCCAACGCACTGATTACGGGCGGCCAACGGATCTCGCTGGCCGGCAAGAACGTCGGCCATCACGTCGGCGTATCGGCATTCGCGGAATACGCCGTGGTCGCGCGCCAGAGTCTGATCAAGATCGACAAAACCTTGCCGTTTGAGGAAGCGGCGTTGTTCGGTTGCGCTGTGGTGACGGGCGCGGGCGCAGTCATCAATACCGCCAAGGTGCCGGTTGGCGCGAGCGTGGCTGTGGTCGGTCTCGGCGGCGTCGGGCTGATGTCGCTGCTGGCGGCGAAAGCATCCGGTGCGCGGCAGGTGGTGGCGCTGGATACAATCGACAGCAAACTGAAGCTCGCCAAACAGTTGGGCGCGACCCACACCGTCAACGCTACTGACGCGGACGCCGTCGAACAGGTCAAGGCGCTGAGCAATGGCGGCGTAGAATTTGCGTTTGAAATGGCCAGTTCGGTTAAGGCCCTGGAATTGGCCTTCAGGGTGACGCGGCGCGGCGGCACCACTGTTACAGGCAGCCTGCCGAATCCGAGGCATCGCTTCGAACTACCGGCCACGCAAATGGTTGCGGAGGAACGCACATTGAAGGGCAGTTATATCGGCAGTTGCGTGCCGGCGCGCGATATCCCCCGTTTCATTGCGCTCTACCAGCAGGGCCAGTTACCGGTCGACCGCCTGATGAGCGAGCGCATCAGGTTGGACGACATCAACGTCGGATTCGACCGCCTCGCAGACGGAGCCAGCGTCCGGCAAATTCTGGTGCCGTGAGATGCGGGCCATCGCGATCGGAAGGGCGGCAGGGAGAAGAGCGTCCGCCGCTTATTTGGCCTTGTACGCTTTCGCTTCTGCGGTGACGGCGGCGGTGTCAAAGGCATTTATCTCATCGAGCAGGTCGTTTGTGACCAGATCTGAAACCGCGACTTTCTGCTTGATGACAGCATTTTTCAGCAACCAGTCGATATAGGCCGCATAGTTTTCCGTGACGTTGTCGCCCCATCGTTTGCCGCCGACTTTTTCGAAGTTCCAGCTTTTCGCGCGCGCATTCAGCGTTGATATGTCATCGCGCAATGCCGAGCCTTCATCCTTGCCGGTCGCCTTCGTCTGCGGATAGACCTCCCAAAGGATGCGAATTGCGGCTTCCGGATTGGCCATCGCGAAGGCCGACCCCATGGCATACCCTTTGGCAAGCGCGACGGCCTGCTTGCGCTTGTTTATCAAGGTTTCCGCGAGCGCCACGAATCCATTGGAGGGGAATCTTATGATTTCCGGATGTTCGAAATAGCGAAGCTTGACGCCAGCGTTCTCGACGAGGGCATATTGGGTGTCGAACTGAGAGAGCGCGTCGATTTGATTGGTCGAGAGCAGAGCGGCGGTCTGTCCGCCTTCGCCAGCGACAACGATGGAGACGTCCTTCACTGGATCCATCCCCGCATCAGTCACGAGCGCACGGGCAACGATAGCACCGGTCGATGCCATGCCGATGACGCCGATCTTCTTGCCCTTGAGATCTGCCACGGTCTTGAGCGGGCTGCCCTCGGGAACGGCAAAGCCGTAAATATTTACCGCATAGGCAGTGTAGAAGAATTTAATGTCGACACCTTGCGGACGGATCACCAGAACAGGTTCGGCGCTCGGTACGGAGAAGGGTATCTCGCCTGTCGCAACCAACTTGGTGCAATCGCCGGATCCGGGCAACGGTACGAGGTCCACTTTGATGCCGGACTTCTCAAACCAGCCCATCTTCGTCGCGATGGCATAGGGCGCGGCCGCCGATGATATCGTTCGCGCACACCAGCCGACGCGCAGAGTTTCGATTTCGGCCCGAGCCGCACCCGGAAGCAGCAATAAAACAGTCGCGATAGCGCCAGTGCAACGCAAGTTCATGGCTTGTTTCCCTCAGTCTGTGTCGCTGTTGCGGCTTGACCCGCGGCATCCCAGAAAACGAAGCGTCGCCGCGCCAGCGCAACCAAACCGTTGAGCACCAATCCGATAGCCGACAAGATCAGCAGGATCGAAAACTGTCCGGCGACATCGACGTTGATATTCATCGTCTGAATGAGCATGCCCAGGCCCTTCTCAGCGCCGATGAATTCAGCAACGATCGCACCGATCAGTGCGAAGATCATCGCGATCTCGAGCCCGGCGAAAATGTAGGGCATCGCGTTCGGCAGGCGCAACATCCAGAAGATCTGCCACTTCGAAGCATCGAGCGATCGCATCAGATTGATGCGGTCTTCTTCGGCCGAGCGAAGCCCCAGGATCGTATTCACCATCAGCGGAAAAAAAGCGACAAGCGCGGCGTTGATGACTTTCGACGTCAGCCCCAGTCCGAACCAGATAATGATCAGCGGTGCCAGGGCAACCTTCGGCATGGCTTGGAACATCAGAATGAATGGATAGAGGAAATACTCGACCCGGCGCGACAGCGCCACCAACGTCCCCAACACGAAGGCTAGAATAGTGCCCAGAAGGAAGCCGAGAATTGTCTCCCAAAGTGTCACAATGATATGACCGGGATATAAGTCTTCTGCAAAGCCGCGATAGAGCGCCAGGAACACCTGACTGGGGGGCGGCAGGATGAACATGCGGATCTTGAAGAAATAGACGCCGGCCTCCCAAAGCCCGAGCACAACGGCAATTAGCAGCAGTCGCAGCATGAAAGGTCCGGTGCGACGCATCAATCGAGCCCTCCGTCGGACTTCAGCGCCACGCGCACGCGTTTAACATAGGCGCCGAAAGCTTCGGTGTTCATGACCTCAAGTGGTCGCGGGCGCGGCAAGTCGACATCGAACGCGTCGGCGACGCGGCCGGGCCGTGGCGTCATCGCGATGACGCGATCCGCAAGAAACACCGCTTCCGATGTCGAATGTGTAATGAACAGCACGGTCTTTTTCCGTTCCATCCAGATCCGCTGCAGTTCGACGTTCATGGTTTCCCGGGTCATCGCATCCAACGCACCGAAAGGCTCGTCCATCAACAACAGCGCAGGATCGTGAATGAGTGCGCGAATGATCCCGACGCGTTGTTGCATGCCGCCGGAGAGTTCACGCGGGTAGCGTTTTTCAAAGCCGGTCAAGCCGACAAGTTTCACCAGATCGAGTGCGCGATTGCGCATCTCGGATTTGTCGAGACGCTGCACGTCGGCCGGCAGCATCACGTTGGACAACACGTCGCGCCAAGGAAACAAGACAGGCGACTGGAACACTACCCCAATATCCCGGCGCGGTCCGGTGATCGCCGTGCCGCGCAATTTCGCTTGTCCCGACGTCGCCGGCAGCAACCCCGCGAGAATTTTCAGCAATGTGGATTTACCGCAACCCGATGGACCTACAATGGCGACAAATGCCCCGTCGGAAATATCGAATGAGATGCGGTCGAGGGCGAGTACGCCCGTCGGTCTCGTTCCGTAGATCAGCGACAGCTCTGATACCGCAATGGCGGGACCGGTGACATCTGGTGACTGCAATCCCGTCGCTTGATCCATACCGACGTCCGTCGCCTCTCTTGGTCTGATCCGCCAGCGCACTGTCGGCACATCGTGATGGTCGATCAGCGTTGTCCAATTTTGCAAAACTGTCCAGTGGGTCAGAGCGGGTCCGGAGCAGGCCTGGGTCGGCGAAGTTCGGTGTTTTACTTGTGGGCGGGAGACGTGCCAAACTGTTGCTGTGGACGATCGCTGAACCGACCAGTGTCGCAGTTGAAGAAGGCGCTGACATGATCAAGAGCCGTTTCGGGCTAAGCTGTGCGATCTCGACGCCATTTGAACGAAGCGGCGCGATCGATCATGGACGCCTTGTCGAGCATGCCCGGAATTGCCTGACGCGCGGATGTGACAGTATCACTCTGTTCGGCACGACAGGCGAAGGGGCCTCAATCGGCCTTGCTGCACGGGGCCGGGTGTTCGAAAGTTTCAATTCGGCTGGAATCGCACCACGCCAAACGCTGTCGACTATTGCCGCCGCTTCAATCGAGGATGCAGCCGACCAGGCGCGCATGGCGTTGAACGCCGGTGTTGCCGGCATGCTGCTGACGCCACCATTCTACTTTCGGGGCGTGACCGACGAAGCGCTCTATGCCTGGTTTGCGTGCCTGTTCGAGCGGATCGGTTCGGACGCCCGGGATATGTTCGTCTATCATCTTCCGAGTGTCACCGGCATTTCGCTTTCGGTGGCCCTGATCGATCGGTTGAAGCGCGCGTTTCCCGGTGTCGTCGTCGGCGTCAAGGACAGCTCCGGCAGCTGGGAGAACACGCAGGCGTTACTGAATGCACACTCGGATTTAATGATCCTGGTCGGCGATGAACGCAATCTCGCCCGGGCGGTGCAAACCGGGGGGGCGGGGTCGATTTGCGGTGTTGCCAACTTTGCGCCGGAGTTGATTGCCCCCGCCGCCAAGCACGGCAAAGAGGATCCGCGTATTCGCTTGGTGGTTGACGCCTTGGTCGCACATCCCGTTTTGCCGGCAATAAAGGCATTGATTGCACATTATTGTCACGACCCCGAATGGCGGCATATGCGACCGCCACTGTCCGATCTCGCCCCCGCAGCAGCAGCGGGCCTTGTTGCGAAGATCGAAGACATTTTGCGCCCTGGGCAGCGCGGCGCCTGAAAAGATTGGTAGATCAAACACTCGCGCCACTCGACGGCGCGGAATAGCCTGCCTATGCTGCGTGCAGGCGCTCGGCTCCCAAGCGCTACAGTTAACCTTTGGGTCATCCTTGAGCGTATTGAACATCAATCTCCCGAACTTTATCACTCTTGGACGCGTGATTTCGGTTCCGTTCGTCTTTTGGTTGCTGATTACGGGCGAAGCCCGGGCCGCGTTTCTACTTTTTGTTGCAGCGGGTGTATCGGACGCGGTCGATGGTTATCTGGCCAAGCGCTATCACTGGGAAACCCGGCTAGGTGCCTATCTTGATCCGCTGGCCGATAAATTGCTCATTGTGTCGATCTACATCGCGCTCGGCGCGCGGGAGCAAATTCCGCTCTGGCTGGTGATCGCTGTCGTCAGTCGGGATGTGGCTATCCTGGCTGCGGTTATGCTGTCGTGGCTGCTCGATCATCCCGTTGTCATAAAGCCGTTGTTGGTAAGTAAATTGAACACGCTGGCCCAATTGGTGTTGGCGTCCACAGTACTCGCCGACGAAGGCTTCGACCTCGGACTGCGCCCGATCAGGATGTGGCTGGCTGTCGTGACCGCGGCACTGACGGCGGCATCGTTGTGGGCCTATCTTAAGGCCTGGGTTGCCCATATGACGGGCATCGGCATTGTCGAAGACGGCAAGGATTACAGATAGACGAAATATGATCGGGGACCCAACCAATCGCTCGCATGAGCTGCACCGGATTCAACGGCCAGGAGAACCGCGCCTGTTGTCGAGCGATGCGCGACAGGTTTGGTTTTGGCTGTTGGCTTTGCTCGCGGTTTTAATTGCCTTGTCGGTATTCAAGGATATCTTGCTACCTTTCATCGCCGGAATGATGCTGGCGTATTTTCTAAATCCGCTAGCCGACAGGTTGCAGGCAATGGGCCTCAGTCGTGTTATTGCGGCAGCGTTACTGGTTTGTGTCGTCGGCGTATTTCTGGTCGCCGCACTTGTGCTGTTGATGCCCGTGCTGTCGACGCAGATCGAGCAACTGGCAAAGTCATTGCCGAGCGATATTCAGCGTGCCCGCCGTGCGCTGGAAGTGCTTGCCCAGGAAAGATTGGGAAGCTATTTGGGGTATGTTCAGGCGGCGCTTGATCGCGCAATCGCGGAACTGCAGAGCAACGGCAGCAGTCTTCTGGCCGCGCTGGCTGCAGCCCTTTGGAGCCGCGGCGCGGCACTGGTCAACCTGGCCTCTTTGATCTTGATTACGCCGTTGGTGGTCTTTTATTTGTTGGTTGATTGGCATCCGATGTTGGAGCGCGTGCGCTTGTGGTTGCCGCGAGATCACGCGATAACCATCGAACATCTCGCCGTCGAAGTGAATGATGCCGTCGCGGCGTTCATCCGTGGGCAGGGCGCCATCTGCCTGTGCCTGGGTCTGTTCTACGCTGTGGGGTTGGCGCTTGCCGGACTGAAATACGGGATTGTCATCGGGCTCGTCACCGGAGCCTTGGCGTTTGTGCCGATGATCGGCTGGGTATTGGGCACGATCGTCGCACTAGGCGCCGCAGTTATGCAGTTTGCGCCGAAATTCGGCCCCATCCTCACTGTGTTTGCCGTCATGGTTGGCGGCATGGTGTTCGACACGGCCGTGCTGTCTCCGCGACTGGTTGGCAAGAAAGTCGGCCTGCATCCCGTTTGGTTGATCTTCGCCTTATTCGCGTTCAGCTATCTGTGTGGTTTCGTTGGCACGCTGGTCGCCGTTCCGGTTTCCGCGGCGATTGCTGTGCTCGTCCGCTTCGGTGTGGCGCGATATCTTGAAAGCGATGTTTATCGCGGGCATGCGCGAAGCGTGGAACCGGCACAGCGGGAGACGTTGCGATGACTGCGTCACCAACGCAATTGACGTTCAATCTGGCGCCGCGGCCGGCACTTGGCGCGGAGGACTTTCTTGTCAGCGCCTCCAACGAGATGGCGCTACGTACAATCGAACGGTGGCCGGACTGGAGCCATCATGCGGTTGTGCTGGCCGGACCCGCGCAGTCCGGAAAATCGCACCTGGGTCAGGTGTGGCGTTTGGCCAGCGGCGCGGCGCGGATTGCTGCTTGCGATATTGTTGAAGCACATATCGAGCGGTTGCAGCAATCAAAAGCCTTGCTGATCGAGAATCTCGAGGATGGGATCGGTAACGAACGCGTCCTGTTTCATATGTTCAACACGTCGCGGGAGCACGGACATTCTCTTTTGCTGACGACGCGCCGCCCGCCGTCCGAAATGGTCATTGCGCTGCCGGATCTTCGGTCGCGCCTGCTGGCGGTGCCGTTGGTTGTCATCGTCGCCCCGGATGAAACGCTGCTGCAGGCTGTGTTGGTGAAACACTTTTCTGACCGACAATTGGTGGTCGACCCGTCGGTGATCAGCTACATCGCCTTACGCATGGAAAGGTCGATGGCCATGGCCGAGGCGATCGTTGCAGCTGTCGATGAGCGTGCGCTCGCCTCGCACCGCAAAGTAACGCGCCCGCTCGTGGCGGAAGTACTGGCTGAACTCGACCAGAGCTCGATCAGGGACTCCGCAGCAGTCGACCGCGACTGAGCGCAGTTCGTAATTTTGCTGCAACGGGACTTGCATATGACCGTAACGGACCCAAAACCGCGCAAATCAGGCAAAAGCGATGCCGCAGCAAAGCAGCAAGCAGTTGCCCCCGTCGGAACGGATCGCTTCTACAATCGCGAATTGTCGTGGCTGCAATTCAATCGGCGGGTCATCGAGGAAGCGCAAAATCCAATGCACCCCGTGCTGGAGCGCATTCGATTTCTGTCAATCTCGGCGACTAACCTCGATGAGTTTTACATGGTCCGGGCGGCTGGTGTTCATGCACAGGTGGTCGCCGGCGTCGATGTCCGAACCCAGGATGGTTTAACCCCAGCCCAGCAAATGGATGCGATCAACAGCGCTGTTGTAAAATTGGTGGCAGATCAGCAGGCCTGCTGGACACAACTTTGCGCTGAGATGGCCAAGGCGGGGATTTCTGTTGTCGCCGAGGCAGGTTTGAGACCGCGCGAACTGCACTGGCTGGAACGCGAATTCCTTACCCATATTTTTCCCGTGTTGACCCCGATCGCGGTGGACCCGGCCCACCCCTTTCCGTTCATTCCTAATCTCGGTTTTGTGCTCGGCGTGGAACTCGGCCACGAGCGCGAACCAAAGACGATGCACGCGCTTCTGCCGATACCTTCGCAATTGGCCCGCTTTATTCGTCTACCCGGTGGCGAAGGGCATGGCGAGGGGACGGCAGAAATCCGCTTCATCAAGATCGAGACGGTGATCGCGCAGTTCATTGGACGTCTGTTTCCGGGCTACAAGCCGCGCGGTCAAGGTGCATTCCGTGTCTTGCGCGACAGCGACTTGGAAGTGCAGGAGGAAGCCGAGGACCTCGTTCGCTCGTTTGAGAGCGCATTGAAGCGTCGCCGCCGCGGCCATGTCATCCGATTGGAAATTGACGGGGCGATGCCGCAGCGATTGATGAAATTCGTTGTCGACGAACTCGAGGTGAAGGGCGATGACGTGTTCACCAAGGAGGGTCTGCTCGGGCTCACGGACACGTCGCAATTGATCGTTTCCGATCGACCTGATCTCACCTTCAAGGCCTTCAACATTCGTTTTCCTGAACGCATTCGCGAATTCAATGGGGATTGCTTTGCGGCGGTCGGCAAGAAGGACATTGTGGTCCATCACCCCTATGAAAGCTTCGACGTCATTTTACAGTTTCTGCGACAGGCCGTCGCCGATCCGAACGTCATGGCGATCAAGTGGACGCTTTATCGCACCAGCAAGGACAGCCCGATTGTGCTCCTGCTGAAAGAAGCGGCTGAAATGGGCAAGTCGGTAACCGCGGTTGTCGAACTGAAGGCCCGCTTCGACGAAGCCGCCAACATCCGCTGGGCGCGCGATTTGGAGAGTGCCGGCGTGCATGTCGTCTATGGTTTTATCGAGCTGAAAACGCACGCCAAGCTGGGACTGGTGGTGCGCAAAGAGGGGACCGAACTCGCCACTTATTGTCACATCGGGACGGGCAACTATCATCCGATAACCGCCAAGATCTACACGGATTTGTCCTTCTTCACCGCCGACGCCGCTATCGGTCGCGATGTCACGCGCATCTTCAATTTCGTGACCGGCTACGCAGAGCCCGCTGAACTCGAAGTGTTGTCGGCAAGTCCACGCGGGATTCGGGCCCGCATGTTGGCCAATATCCGCGCTGAAATCGCCCATAAGGAGGCGGGACGACCGGCCGCCATTTGGCTGAAAATGAATTCCCTGGTGGATGCGGAAATCATCGAAACGCTTTTTGCCGCCAGCCAGGCGGGCGTCGAAATCGACTTGGTCGTAAGGGGGATTTGCTGTCTACGACCCGGCATCCCCAATATGAGTGAGCGGATTCGTGTCAAGAGCATTGTCGGTCGGTTTCTTGAACACGGCCGCATCTACTGTTTTGGCAATGGACATGGCTTGCCGTCAGATGCAGCCCTGGTCTACATCAGTTCCGCAGATATGATGCCGCGCAACCTGGATCGCCGTGTCGAAGTAATGGTGCCGATAAAGAATGCGACGGTGCACGCGCAGATTCTCGACCAGATCATGGTAGCCAATCTGACTGACAATCAGCAAAGCTGGCGCATCCAACCGGACGGAACCGCTGTTCGGATAACCGCAAGTGGCGACGAGAAAGCCTTCAATGCGCATCAGTATTTCATGACGAACCCGAGCCTGTCAGGACGCGGCAAGTCGCTCAAAGAAAGTTTTCCGCCGCGCTTCCATCCCCCGGGCAAGAGTTAAGCGAGAGGCGAGCTAGACGTGCGCTTGATGTCTTGGAAGGCCGCTGACGAGGTAGGCAGCCGGCTGCCAGAGCTGGAGCCTATGGGCGTCGTGGATATCGGCTCGAACTCCGTTCGGCTGGTCGTATATGAAGGAGCCGTGCGGTCTCCGACGCCGATCTTCAACGAAAAAGTGCTGGCCGGCCTGGGGCGCTCGATCGCTTCGAGCGGCACACTCGACGCTGGGGCTATCGAGACGGCCTTGGCGGGCCTCGTGCGGTTCCATGCAATCCTGCGGATTTTGCAAGTGAAAAATGTCCGCGCGATTGCCACGGCTGCCTGCCGCGAGGCGGCCAATGGCAGCTCGTTCATCGCCCGCGCCGAGAAAGCCCTTGGCACGAAAATCGAGATTTTGTCCGGTGAACAGGAGGCGGCGCTGGCGGCCAGCGGCATTTTGATGGGTTTTGAGGCACCGGATGGGATTGCCGGCGATCTCGGCGGAGGATCACTGGAACTGATCGATATCAGCGGTAAATCTCTCAATCGCGCAACAACGTTGCCGCTCGGATCGCTGCGCTTGATCGACGCGAGCGGTGGCAGGCTGGAAAAGGCGCTGGTCATTGCCGACAAAGAAATAGGCAGCGTCGATTGGCTCGCCAGCGGTGGCGGCCGCAAATTCTATGCCGTTGGCGGCACGTGGCGCGCACTGGCCAAGTTTCACATGGCGCATCAGGATTATCCTCTGCACATGATGCAGGGATATGTGCTCTCGACCGAAAACGCCATCGCGTTCTGCGAGCAAATCCGCAAGGGCAAGCGGCTGATCGGCTTCAACTCAGTCTCAAAATCGCGCCGCGAAGTGCTGCCGTTCGGCGCAGTGGTTCTTGAGCGCTTGCTGCGCCAGATGAAGCCGAGCGAGGTGGTTTTTTCGGCTTTCGGTATCCGCGAGGGGCTCGTCTACAAGTTGTTGTCGGCAGCGGAACAGGAGCGGGACCCCCTGTTTGCTTTCGCGACTGATTATGCGCGGCTAAGGGCGCGGTCGCTTGAACATTCTGTAGAACTTTGCGCCTGGACGGATGCGCTATTCGGGCCAGGCGGGCCCAATGAGACAGCACCAGAGCGTCGCCTGAGACATGCAGCCTGTTTGCTGTCCGATGTGGCGTGGCGCGCGCATCCGGACTATCGCGGCGAGCAAAGCCTCGCTGGCATGGCGCATGCTGCAATGGCGGGCATTGATCATCCCGGTCGCATATTTCTGGCGCTCGCCAGCTTTTTCCGCCACGCCGGTCCCGCCGGCAAAGCAGATGAGGTGGCGGAACTGTCAAGCAAATTGTTGCCATTATTGTCGCCGCGACTGCTGGAACGGGCCAAAATCGTTGGGGCCGCCGTTCGCGCCGCCCACATGTTATCCATTGGCCGACCAGGCATCATCGACGAGATGCCGTTGAGCTACGACAAGGACCGGTTGGTGGTGCGGTTGCCGAAAAGCTACGCAGCACTCGATGGCGAACGGTTGCAACGACGGTTTGCGACGTTGGCCGCGTTGGTTGGGAAATCTGCTGAAATACGGCTTGTTCGGTAGTCCGAGCGAATTTGTCTGCATATTCGAAGCCGTTGAGCTGCAAGAAACCGCAACACCACCTATATGATCGTGCAAGAACCACTGGCGCAACCGCTTCGGGTCTGTTGTATACCTGCTCGAACCTTCATCGCGATGCGCAAGGACCAACTCAGGACCCATGGCGGACGACCCCTACACAGTGCTCGGTGTTGCCCGCGGCGCGACCGACGATGAAATCAGGCGTGCATATCGCAAACTCGCCAAAGAATTTCATCCGGATCTCAACCCGCAGAGCAGGACCGTAGCGGAAGCCAAGATCAAGACGATCAACGCGGCTTTTTCCATCTTGGGAGACGCTGAAAAACGCCGCCAGTTCGATGCAGGCTTGATCGACGGCAATGGTGAAGTGAGACAGCGGGCGCCTCGCGCTCATGCTGCTGGTGCAGGGCGGGCGGGCCCGGCCGGCGATGATTTCGGCTTCGGCGATATCTTTTCCGACCTGTTCGGTCGGGGCCGGGGTGGGCCCGGCGTCAACGTCGGTATGCGCGGCAGCGACGTGCGCTATACTCTCGAAGTGGATTTTCTGGAAGCGGCGGTCGGCGCTCGCAAACGCGTGACGATGCCGGATGGCGGCGCGCTGGATCTGCAGGTACCGGAAGGCGTCATCGATGGTCAGATCCTGCGCCTCAAGGGAAAAGGCAGCATTGGTCCGCGCGGCGTCGAACCTGGCGATGCCCTTGTGGAAATCAAGGTCCGCGCGCACAACCTGTATCGCCGCTCCGGTGACGATATTCTGGTCACCGTGCCAATCTCCATCGACGAGGCCGTGCTCGGCGGCAAGATCGAGGTTGAGACGATTACCGGACGCGTGCAGCTGACAATTCCCAAAGGTACCAGTTCGGGCCGAGCATTTCGCATGAAGGGTCGCGGCATTCGTTCAGCGCCTGGCGCGACCCCTGGTGATCAGATCGTTACGGTATCGATCATCATGCCGAACGAAATCGACGAGCAACTCGCATACTTCATGACCGAGTGGCGCCGGACGCATTCCTATGACGTTGGCCGCAAAGCTTGACGCATATTCAGAAAAACGTCGTGCACGGCTCACGAGCGTCCACTATTCGTTTTTGGTGAACGGCGATCAGTCGACTGCCTGCGTCCGCTGGCCGTTGAACTAATTTCCGTGGCAAGATGCTGTTTGAGATAATGCCTAAGTCAAAGTGTGGGGAACCGTCATGTCGTTCAATGCCGTCGCAGCCGCGATGCAGTACCTGCCACCGGAACTCATCACAAAACTGGCTGCGGCGCTGGGCAGTGATCGTGCAATGACAATGAAGGCCGTGAGTGCCGCAGTGCCTGCGATCCTGGGTGGTATGGCCGCCGGCGCGGCGTTGCCGAGTGGCATACAAGCACTTACGAGCGCGCTGCAGCAACAAGATGTAGGACTGCTCGGCAAGCTCGGCAATGTGATCGGTGGCGCGCATCAAACCGCGCTCAACGCACAGGGAGCTGGAATGCTACAGACAATTATGGGTGTTCCCACCTATGACGGGCTAGCTGGTGCCTTGTCCAAGTATTCCGGTGTGAGTGGAAGCGAAGCCAAGCAGATCTGCGGGCTGCTCGCGCCCGTTGTTGCGGCGGCGCTCGCTCGCCATCAAAGAGAACACAATCTGCCCACGGATAAGATCGGTCAATTGCTTTTCGGGCAGAAGGACCTGTTTGCGGCTGCCCTGCCGTCCGGCTGGGCGTCGGTGCATGCGGGCTCAAGCAGACGCTCAGCCCAACCAGATTCTATTTCACTTCCCGTGTCGGCGCCTGCGATGACGAGCGCGGTCGCGATGCTGTGGGATGCCGACAAAAACGCCTTGCCGGCCGATGTAGCTCTTGCTGCCAAGGCAGCCGAAGTGGGGCGTACGCCGGTGGAAACCGTAAACCAAGCGATGAAGGGAATTGCTTCCACGGCCGGAGTGCCCAAGGTGGAACCGAGCCGACCTGCCGTTGGCACGATCACCCAGGGTGTGAGCACTCCGCCGGCGGCAAAGTCGCTCCTGCACGGTGCCGCATCTGACTCTGGTCCACGTCCTTCGATGTCGATGTCCCCGGCGCCGGTCGTTACGATCGCAGAGTCTCGGGCGGTGAGCGATGGCAATCGTTCGCAGCCGCATGCACGTAAACCGGCAGCAATGGAAGCCGGGTCGTCGGGCGCAGCAGCCGCGGCTCCTCCAGCAGCCCAAGATGGTAGTCGTGCTCATCAATCGCCTCATCGTCCCCATCCTCATCCCGTCATGCCGACCAGGCCGGCAGTTGCGGCAATTGCACCCCAAAGTCGTGTGGTGATCTGCGACGCCGTAACGGCGTCGGCCGAAATAAAGCGTCGGGGATTGCCGCTTGTGGCCTGGCTGCTGCCATTTTTCTTGATTGCTGCGGGTGGCGCTTGGTGGTTGCAAGATCGTCTAGCCTACGGATCTCAGGCGCAGTCTCTGCCGCCTGTCAAAACAACTGCAAATGATAAGCCTGTTGCCGACGCTTCCGCGCAAGCCAAGGCCGAAGCAGATGCGCTGGCCGTCAAGGTCGCGGCCGAGTCGCGGGCCGCCGTAGAGGCGCGAGCAGCCGCTGATGCGAAAGCGGCAGCTGATGCCAAGGATGCTGGCGCTGCCGTTGCTGCCAGAGCTATCGCCGAAGCCAAGGCTGCAGCAGACGCCAAGTCGCAGGCAGAGGCGGCGGCGCGCAGGATTGAAGCCGAGGCGATGGCCGCCAAGCAAGCCATTGAAGTAGAGGTCCGCCGCAAGGCACAGGCCGAGGCCACGGCAGCGGCTGCAAAGGCTGCCGCCGACGCGGAAACCAGTCGAAAGGCGGAAGCCGATGCGGCCGCCGCTCGGGTCGCTGCTGCGGCGGCAGCCGAAGCAAAGTCTAAAGCAGATCTTCTGGCGTGCCAGGACACGGTGCGCACGGCGGCTGGCTCTACCCGCGTGTTGTTCGAGTTTGCCAGCGCCACGTTGGCCAACGAAGGCGTTTCGGCTTTGGCCAGATTGGCGGATACGCTCAAGGCGTGCCCGAGCATCAGCATTCGCGTCGAAGGACATACCGACAACAACGGCGATCTCACACGTAATCAGCGGCTCTCGGAAAGTCGCGCGCAGTCGGTCGTCGATGCGCTGTCGCGAGCGGGCGTACAGCCAAGCCGGCTGGCTGCGATCGGTTTCGGACAAACCAAGCCGCTCGTCGCAAACGACAACGAAAGAAATCGGGCGCGCAATCGACGTATCGAGTTTGTCGCGCAATAAGTGGCTCGGCGCCAGCAAACGGGATCACGGGCACGGCCCTTAACTCAGCGACCGCAGGAAACGGAGTAACGCGGCGTTGATTTCTGCCGGCCGCTCCCTCTGGATCCAGTGGCCGCTGTTCGGTATGATAAGTTTTTCGCGCAAATTCGGCACAAAAATTTCCAGGTTCGGTATCAGGCGATCCATGCCGCGGAATGTGAGCAGCATGTCCAATTCCCCGACTATGTAGAGAGCGGGAACTGTGAGCTTGGCGCCGGCCCACGGCGCCATCTGCTCCCAATTTCGGTCCATATTGCGATACCAGTTGAGCGGGCCTCGAAATCCAGAGTTCTGAAATTCACTCGTGTAGAAATCGAGATCCGCCTGGGTCAGCCAAGCCGGCAAAATGTCCGGCACAGGTTTTCCCGTAAGGAAACCACCTGATCGCGCAACCATAGTCGCACGACTGCGCAGCGCTGGATCGCCTTCTCCGGACCACAGCCATTGGAAGTTGCGGATGGTTCGCGCAATGTCGGCTTCGAATTCGGCTTCCGCCACGCCCGGCATTTGAAAATAGGATTGATAAAAGATCGCGTCGTCGGTTGCCGGCATCGTAGTTGTCGGACGCGCAACGCCGCGCGGAAAGAAGGGCACGCTCATACCGGCAACAGCAGGAAACCGATCTGGCCGCATCAATGCGCAGTTCCAAGCTACCGGCGCACCCCAGTCATGGCCGACGACAACGGCTGTTGGGGCCTTCAGGGCATCGAGCAATCCAACCATGTCGCCGACGAGATGAAACATCGAATATTGATCGATTGCATGGGGCTTGTCCGTCTTGCCGTAACCCCGCATGTCCGGCGCCACGACCCTATAGCCGGCGCGCGAAAGCGCCTCGATCTGATGTCGCCAGGAATACCAGCTCTCGGGGAAACCATGACAGAGAACGACCAATTGTCCCGCTTGCGGCCCAGCTATGGCCACATGCATTTGAATGCCGTTGGTCTCGATTGTTCGATGGGAGACGGTCATACCTTGCCAGCCTCAGCGGGGTGATGATGGTGCGGGACGGCAGGACGATTGACCTCAGCCCATCCGCGCGCGTCCCTGGTCAACGTTAGCAGCGAGGGTCGCCATTCCGCGACCGAACGCGTTGAGCGACGTCACGACTGCTGCCCAATGGTCCGTGCTGCGATTGGCCTGGCTCAATTCCATCATGTGTCGGCGTAGCAAATCGCGCTGCGCGGATTGGGAAGCGCCAAGGCGTCCGGCCGCATGGTCCTCGTTGAGTTCGGCTTCCATCGTCTGGATGATATTGCCGTAAGCTTGCCCGGGCATGAGCACCATCAGCGCCGTCATGCGTTTGAGCGTGTCGGCCAATGTATTCAGACGGTTGGCAGCGTCAGCCGGGCCAATCGCGAAGCCCTCGAAGGAATTGCGTGCGGCTTCAATGCTATCTTCAAGCCCGCTTTTGGCCTGATGCAAGGCCGAGCGGATTTGGTCATCGTAACGCATGACGTTGCCGAGAGCGAGTTCAAGCGCCGCCACATCGATAGTCGGGCTCTGGTCACGAACGTAGGAGATCTGCTCCGGGTGGAATGTCAGCATCTCACGGGCAAAATGCTCACACAGCTCGCGATCAAACTCGCTCGCCTGAGCGCTATCGGTAACCGGCACCGCATCATCAAAGGGGCGTCGGTGCGGGTTCTGCGCGTTACGGGCGGCGTCCATCGCATTCAGTGGCAATGGTGAATTGGTATTTGAAGCGGCGTCTGGTTCAATGCCGAACGTGCGTCCTGCCGCCGATCGATCGTCCGCCAGTCCACGGCGAGGAGCGATTGGTGCAATTTGCGGTACGGATGCGGCGAGCTTGCCGCCGTCGCGCACAGAGCGTTGGCCGATTTGCAGGGCAGCGTTGCTGCCGCTCAACAACATGCGTGCGCGGATGCGAGAGAGTGTCTTGTACAAATCGGCGTGCAATTCATAAGGTTGGTCCTGGCCTTGCGCGATGCGGACAGCCCGATGCGCCGCACCCGCATTGAGAACGCGGCGAACGACTCCCACATCCTCATTCTTGACCTGCTTGAGGATAATCTGGCTCATGAAGCCGTCGTCGGTGGCGTTCATCGGGTGGGCGTAGTGCAAAACGGTGTCGGCGTTCTCCATTTCGTGCGGCAACAGCGCCACGCGAACCATTTTTTCCAATTCGCCCTGCCGCACTTTTTCGGCGATGTCTTCCTGCACGAGTTTGCCGTGTTTCTCGAACGCGCGCGCGCCGGTCATAGCCAGATATTCATAGAGTTCGGGGCGGATCGCGTAGACGCTGGGATCATCCGGATTGCGCATCACGGCGCCGATGGTAGCGCCCGCATTGAGCACGCGACGGACCACATTGGCGGATTCGGGATCAAGCTCGCGTAAATCCACGATCGCCGTGTAACCAGCCAGACTGGTGTCGGCATGCATTGCGTCGATTGCAATGCGGGCGTTCTCGAAGCGGCTGGGAAGCAGCGCATTGTCCATGATGCCCTCCAACTGCTCGGCGGAGCGTGCCTTTTGAGTAGGCACATCTGAGAGTGGCGAGCGGACGGCATTGGCACCAAACAGGCCAGACATGAACACCAGTCCGTCAACCGCGATGGCAATGGCCAGTGACAAGTAGGCTAGGCGATTGCCGTCCTGGAAAGCGTTCCACGTGACCACGAAGCGATTGGCCTTGTCGTCGCGGTTGAGTTCGATGAAATTGATCTTTTGGCGCAACTCATCGGTGTCTTTGGAGGCAAGACCGGAATCCTGCACGCACTTGCGCGCGAAGCCGAACAGATCGTCTGCCGTACGATAGCGCGCCAGCTTGTCGCCACCCGCACAATTGCTTTCGAATGCGACCACGCCAGCGTTCAACGCGAAGACGCGGGCAGCAGCTTCAGCAGCCGTTTTTGGATCACAATCTATCCCGGTAATCTTATCCTTAGTGGCTGGCGTCGACATCGACGAAATCAGTTGCGAGCACATGGTTTGAACCTGCGAGAGGCCCTCGATTCGCGGCGTCTGGCGGAATTCGGCGCGGGCTTTCTCGAATGCCGGTATGATGCGCGTGGGATCAAGTTTCGGGCCTTCTTCGGCGCCCTTCGCATCTTCAGCAAACTTGATGCGTTGTTCAGCGGTCTGCGCTTCGCCCTTCAACTTGGCGATATCGCCGTCGATGATCGAAAGTTCGCGCTCAACCTGTGTTAGCCTCGTTTCAATTTGCTGGAACCGTCTCTGCGCATCACGCAACCGTTCCTCGGCAATCTTCTGCTTATCCTTTAGCGCTGCTTCCTCGACTTTACGCTGCCGATATACTGCGCCTTCACCGATCTTGCCGGTACCCTCGACGCCTCGCGCCTCGGCCATCGCCTCTACCCGCTTGGCATCAAGTTCCTTCAAGATAGCATCGACGTCACCTTTGCGTTTGCCGAAATCCTCGGCGAGCGCTGGGCGCTCTCCTTTCAGCCGTGCCAATTCGTCAGTAAGCGCGTTTTTCTTGCTGATCAGCCCGACTGCGCCGCTTTGGGCGGTCGTCACACGTTCCTGTTGTTGCGCAATGCCGCGACGGCGCTCCTCCATCTGATTTTGGAAAAACTCCTCAATCAGCTTTTGACTGCTCTGTGCAGCGACAGCCAGTTTCGACAACTGATCATCATAGGCCTGCCAGCCGTCAGTGGCGAATAGCCGCTCCGATTCGGTCAGCTGTCCGCGCACGATGGTGCCACCGATGTCATTCACGATACCGGCAACTTGGTTTTGCGCCCTCAATTCAGCGGCTCGCACGCGCTCGGACGCCGGAAAAATTGTCGAAAACAGGCTGTCGAATGAAAAAAATACAGATGTCGCCATGCACGCCAGGAACATGACCCACAATACAGCGGTGCGAATAATCACGCGCGTTGCATCAAAGTAGCCGCGCAATGTATGCGCTTTCGATGCCACGATGAGCATGCCTACGAGAAGGAATCCGCCACCGATCAATGCAAGCCACAACGCGATCCGGCTGGGGTCAGGTCGGCCATTGGCATAACCGTGCAGCAACGCCGCGACGCCTGAAAGGGCAATGCCGCTCAAGGTAAGACCGAGTGCGGACTTCACGCCCGTATCCCGGGAAAAGCCGGCGGGGGCGAATTTGCCCTCCGGCACCTGTTGGTTCATACCCGTGGCGAAGCTTTCGCCGATAAGCCAAGCGACGATCAACATGAGGCCTTGGATGCCGAACGTGACCATCGCCGACAAAATCGGTTCGCCGGTGAAATTCTTCATCCCGTCCCATGTCGTCCAGCCGGAAGCCAGCGAAAGAACGATGCCGGTTGTGCCAAGCAGGCCAAGCTGCCAGTTCCGCAGAAATACAGCCTCAATAATGCGGCCGAGCCGAGCGAAAAACGGGCGCGCATAAAGTATTGCAATGCCCGCTGCGCCAAGTCCTATCACCGAGGGCAATCTGTCCGGATTGAGACCCACACTCGCGAGCAATGATTGCAGATACTCGACGATCGCCATGCACAACTCCTGGCCCGACTTGGGCAAGCTTGATGCTTCCGACTGTGCCCGCGGTTGCCCACTCCGAGCACGGCTCGCCGCAGCGCTTCTACAGCCAAGCTAGATTATACAGCTGGTTTCGGCGGCAAGATGACGCTTCTTCAACTGCGGCCGGCATCTCTTCACACAGATCTTTCAACAATTGTTGGCGGAATTGTGTGCCCAGTCAACGCATTCAGGCGTCAATGGTGCCAGCAATGAAGTCATATCGCCGATCTTTGAGACGAAAGCCTGCGCGAACGCATTCGCCGCCCACGACAGGTTAACCGCCCAAGCTTGATCTGCCCGACGGGTCTCAGCTTGTTTGTGAGGTCGCTTTGTTCTACGGAAGCTATTGTTTTTCGCTGCGTGTCCGGTATCTCCGGTCGTTCACGCCCCGCCTTCCATCTATCTCGTTCGGCACTTCAGGACAGCGATATCCATGACTTTCATCGTCAACGACAACTGCATAAAATGCAAATTCACTGACTGCGTCGAGGTATGCCCGGTCGATTGTTTCTACGAAGGGGAGAACATGTTGGTCATTCACCCCGACGAATGCATAGATTGTGGTGTCTGCGAACCCGAATGCCCCGTTGAGGCAATCAAGCCCGATACCGAGCCTGGCCTTGAGAAATGGCTTGAACTGAACAAAGTTTATGCAGAGAAATGGCCAAACATTGCATCCAAAAAGGATGCTCCGGCAGACGCCGACAAATTTCGCGACGAAAAGGGTAAGTTTGAGAAATATTTCTCTGACAAGCCCGGTGACGGCAACTAATTCGGGCGCAGTTGGCCGCGACATTGCTGCACTGGGCCGCTGCCTCGGCTGCCTGACATCAAAGAACAGCAGTTAAGAAAATTTGCGAGCTTTAGAACTGCTACCTTTGATTGTGGGAAAACATTTTGTTGCCTTCTGGCAGCTTTGCGCTGTCGCGGCACTTCAAAAGCTGTGAACAATATGTTATTGTCACCAGAATGTGGCATTGGCGTGAACAAAGCTGGAACTTGGACTCTTTCATGACGAGCACGATCATGCTTAGGGTGCAGTTGCGGCTTAAATCGTTTGCGTATGCGTTTGTTCCCTCCGTCGGGTCAAACTTGCATCTCCAGTGTCTTTACCCATCAGCGGGCAATTGGGATTGAAGAAACGGCGGCTTGGAAATTGGCCGACGCCATTTTGCGCGCCTTTTTGCTTATGTCGCTCTCGGGCCTGCGTGTCAATGCAACTTGTTGTGGAGTTCGTGTCGGCCATTGGCGCCGAGGCGGATGGTGGTAGGAGGAGTAGTCGATATGCCGGTAAAGAAAAAAAGCACTGTCAAGTCCGACGCAGTAAAGTCAAAGGTTGGCGGCAAAGTAAAATCGACCACTACGGATAAGTTGGCAACCAGCAACAAAGTCGACGCATCAAGCGGCTCAAAGACTTCTCATGCCAAGATCGGGAGCCGAAAAGTGGCCGGCGCAGCACAGCTGTCGGTAGTTGCTGCCCGCAAGGGGTCGTCGATGGAGCACGCTCCGACAAAAACCGCTGCCGTCATTCCGGCGCAAAAGCATGTCACCAATACTAAAATCAGTCAGCAACGGAATCCTATGGCCAGTTCCTCGTCTTCCAAACTCGCGACCGCTGCAAAATCCGTCCCGGTGAAACCGTTGGCCGGCGCAACTGCAGCCAAAACAGGCGGTGGGGGCAAGTCTGCTGTTACGGATAAGCCTCATGATGGCCCGCTTGCCGCGGCCGGCAACAAGCCTGCCGTCGCAAAGTCCGCTATGGCAGATAGCGCGGCAAGGGCCACGGGCAAGGTTGCGGAGCACAAGGTTGCAGAGCATAAGTCGGCGGCAGCACCTGCGCTGGATGCGGCTAAATTCCACGCACAACGCCAAGCAGCGCAGAAACCGGCGCCGACGCGTGCCATGCCGGCCGCGGTCGCCAATGCAGCGACACAGCGAATTTCGGTGCCTGCGGCGCCGACGCCAGCTGCAACGACCGGTGTGGCAACTCCTAAGGATCTGGCACAGAAAGCTCAGCAGGCACAGCAATCAATCAGTGCCAAGAAGCCGATCAATGTTCGGCATGGCTTCAAGACCAACGAGTGGATTGTCTATCCCGCCCATGGCGTCGGGCGCATCGTTGCAATCGAAGAGCAGGAAATTGCGGGCATGGCGCTTGAATTGTTTGTGATCACCTTCGAGAAGGACAAAATGACGCTGCGCGTGCCGACCGGCAAGTCAGCGAGCGTTGGCATGCGTAAATTGGCCGAAGAAGGCGTGGTCAAGCGTGCGATGGATACTCTGAAAGGCAAGGCGCGCATCAAACGTACGATGTGGAGCCGCCGCGCGCAGGAGTTCGAGCAGAAGATCAACTCGGGCGATCTGGTGTCCATAGCAGAAGTAGTGCGCGATCTTTTCCGTGCAGAAACCCAGCCGGAGCAGTCCTACTCCGAACGGCAGCTTTACGAAGCCGCATTGGATCGCATGGCGCGGGAGATTGCAGCGGTGGAGAAGATCGATGAGCGCGGCGCCGTGCAGCGTGTTACTGAGGTTCTTTCTAAAAGTGCCAAGAGCCGTCGTGCCGAAAGCGCCGAATCTGGCGGCAACGGCGATGTAAAGGCGGCCTGAAGCAGCCGCTGTGACACCGAGTAAATGGGCGCCCGGCTACAATAGGAGCCGGGCGTTTTCGCGTTGCCCTAGCCAGAGTGTTGGCTAGCCGCTACGAGATGTTTGGACGCTGTATCGAACGGCAATATGCGGGATTGATAGCTTGTGACTTCATCCGCCGCTCACACACCACCGCTGGTACTGACGCTGGGTTGCCGCCTCAATGCCCACGAAAGCGATGTGATTGCTGCGCATGCGGCGGCGGCCGGGCTCGAAGATTGTGTGATCGTCAATACGTGTGCGGTTACGGGCCAAGCCGTGCGGCGCGCGCGACAGGCAATCCGGCGGCTCCGTCGGGAACATCCCCATGCAAAACTTATCGTTACCGGCTGCGCCGCCCAGATAGAACCACAAACGTTCGCGGCGATGTCGGAAGTCGATCACGTGGTCGGTAACGCGGAAAAAATGCGCCGTAGCACTTTTGCCGACTTGGCCGTGCAGGCGAGCGAACGAGTGCTTGTCGATGATATCATGAGTATTAAGGAGACGGCTGGACATCTCGTCGAAGGTTTTGGTCAGCGGACGCGCGCCTATGTGCAAGTGCAAAACGGCTGCGATCATCGCTGTACATTCTGCGTCATCCCCTTCGGCCGCGGGCCATCACGGTCGGTTCCGGCGGGCGAAGTCGTCGCGGCAATACGGCGGGTCGTCGAAGCCGGCGCGTTGGAGGTGGTATTGACCGGCGTGGACATCACTTCGTACGGCGCCGATCTTCCCGGGCAAATGACTTTGGGCAAGTTGGTCCGGCAAATACTCAAGCACCTACCTGAATTGCGGCGCCTCAGGCTATCGTCCATCGATCAAACCGAAGTCGACGATGATCTGCTGGCGGCTTTGGGCGACGACGAACGCTTAATGCCGCATCTGCATCTGTCGCTGCAGGCCGGAGACGATATGATCCTCAAGCGAATGAAGCGTCGGCATCGGCGCGCCGATGCAATCCGCTTTGTACGCGAGGCGCGAAGTCGGCGGCCGGATGTCGTGTTCGGCGCCGACCTGATTGCCGGCTTCCCGACCGAAACGGCGGCGATGTTTCAAAATTCGTTAGGGATCGTCGATGAATGCGAACTGACGTTCCTTCATGTATTTCCATTTTCGCCGCGTGCCGGAACGCCTGCTGCGCGCATGCCGCAGGTCGCGGGTGCTGAAATCAAGACACGGGCAGAGCGCCTGCGCGCAACCGGACGGCTGGCGCTGGCGAAGTATCTGAGTAGCCGGGTCGGTGTTGAGGCGGAGGTCTTGGTCGAACGGGACGGGATCGGCCGCACGCCGCACTTTGCCGAAGTGCGTCTCGATGCTCCGGTGCCCGGTACCGTGCAGCGTGTTGCTATTGTCGGCGCAGACGCCACGCACCTTCGCGGCGAGGTGATGTCGTGAGCGATGAGCCGGAAAAGAAGCGCGGGCTGTTTGGTCGGTTGTTTGGAGGAAAACCGGACGATCGTGCGCCGGGGCCGGAAACCGTCGCGGACACGCCGCCGTCGAATGCTGTTGTGCCAGCCTTTGAGGGTGGCGAAGGGAGGGATGTGCCGGCGGGGATCCCCGCGGCTGCATCGACTGAGGAGCTCCCGGCTAAGCAAGGTTGGCTGCAGCGGCTCAAGGCCGGTCTTGCAAAAACAAGCACAAAACTCAGTGATGGGATCACGGGGGTTTTCACCAAGCGCAAGCTGGATAACGAGACGCTGGAAGACTTGGAAGATGTGCTTATCCAAGCCGATCTCGGTCTGGAGACGACTGAGCGCGTTCTCGCGACGTTACGGAAAACGCGTTTTGACAAAACCATCGCACCGGAAGAAGTACGACAGGTTCTGGCCGAGGAAGTCGAGCGTGTACTGACGCCGGTCGCCGTTCCACTGCGCATCAGCGGGCTTAACCAACCGGAGGTCATCTTGTTCGTCGGTGTTAATGGCACGGGCAAGACGACGACAATCGGAAAGCTCGCGGCACGCTTCCGCACCGAAGGCCGCTCGGTTCTGCTGGCGGCCGGCGATACGTTCCGTGCCGCGGCAATTGAGCAATTGTCGGTGTGGGGTGAGCGGACCGGCGTACGCGTCGTTTCCCGCGAGGTGGGCGCGGATGCCGCAGGCCTCGCCTTCGATGCCTTAAGCGAAGCCAAGCGCGACAAAATCGACGTCTTGATGATCGACACGGCCGGTCGTCTGCAGAACAAGAAAGGACTCATGGAGGAACTGGAGAAGGTGGTTCGCGTTTTGAAAAAGTCCGATCCTACGGCCCCGCATCAGGTTTTATTGGTTCTTGACGCTACGACCGGCCAAAATGCGATTTCTCAGGTAGAGGCATTCCAGCTAGTTGCTGGCGTGACAGGCATTGTCATGACCAAGCTGGATGGAACGGCGCGCGGCGGCATCCTTGTCGCAATTTCGGCGAAGTTTAAGGTTCCTGTCGTAGCGTTGGGAGTGGGAGAGCGAGTCGAGGATCTGCAGCCGTTCGATGCACGGGAATTTGCGCAAGCGATTGCGCAGTCGTGACCGCAATTCGGTCAGGTTCAGATAGTTCCAACGGCATCGACAACTTGCTTCGGCTAGCCTAAAGGCAGTACTTTGGTGTGATCAGATTTAACGCTGGAAAATGACGAAATTGGCAGAGGGGCTGACTCTCGGCATAACCAGTGTTGCTGCAAGATAAGCGGAAACGATGGCAACAGAATTCGGAAAGACGAACAAGGCAGCGCAGTCGCGGGGGCGATTTCCGTTTACCGCTGAACAAACTCTCAACATTGCTAGCGAGATGGGCCCGATATTTACGATGTTCGTCGTAAATTTTGTGTGGGGCGTCGAGGCGGGTGTCATCGCCTTGATTGTGGCAACGGTCGTAGC
The DNA here is from genome assembly GCA_025351355.1 of Hyphomicrobiaceae bacterium. Lineage (GTDB taxonomy): Bacteria > Pseudomonadota > Alphaproteobacteria > Rhizobiales > Hyphomicrobiaceae > JABFRJ01. Next base: position 101,588 of record JANXWC010000191.1, on the reverse strand, counting down.
TCTGGTCGCGTCGCTCATTGTGTTTCGGCGACCACCGATGATGCCGTTTATCGCGGGCGGCGTGTCAATCGTATTCGGCGGTCTGGCGTTGTATACGGGCGATGCCAATTGGGTCCAGATCAAGGTCACGATCTTCAACGCGCTCGTAGCTCTTTTGCTATTCGTCGGGATGATGCGACGGAAATACTTCTTCGAGTTTGTTTTCGGCAAGACGTTTCATTATACCACCGAGGGATGGGCGGCGCTGACGCGTAATGCGGCGCTGTTCTTCTTGGTGACGGCGATTGCCAATGAAGCGGTCCGATTGGGCTTTGCCAGTGCGAGCATCCCATGTCCGCTTTCGTGGCTGTGGTTGCTACGCAAGCCGCTGTTGTCCGGATTGGATATCTGGATGATTTTCAAACTTTTCCTGGTCATGCCCTTAACTGGCGTGTTTTTTGTTTGGCAAGTTCGGGCGATGCGCGACTATCGGCTGCCCGAGCCAGCGCAGAAACGCGACCAGACAGGAGTGCGTGGGTAAATGGATCGGCCGAACGATGACAACCGCCCTGCAACAGATGCAAGGCCACCCCGCAAAGAACAACCCGGACTGAAGCTGCTAATCGACTTGGTGCCGTTGCTGGTGTTTTTCACTGCGTTTCGCTTTCTCGGCATCGTGCAAGCGACGGCTGTGTTGATCGTCGCTACGTTGGCGGCGGTGGTGGCCTCCAAACTTCTGCTCGGCAAGATTGATACGATGCTTATCGTCACTGCGGTGTTGGTGACGGTTTTCGGCGGCCTCACTTACTTTTTCGATGATCCGCGCTTCATCAAAATGAAACCGACGGTCGTCAATCTGTTGTTCGCCGGTACGCTCGGCTTCGGGCTCCTGCAAGGTAAGCTGTTTCTCAGGAGTATGCTCGGCGAGGCGTTTCAGCTCACCGAGCGTGGGTGGCGTCTCCTCACGTTGCGATGGATGTTCTTTTTTGCCTGCCTGGCTGTAGTTAATGAAATCGTTTGGCGTCGGTTCAATACGCCTGAGACGGAATACATCTGGGTCAACTTCAAGGTGTTCGGAATCCTCGGCCTGACGTTGGTCTATCTCGCGCTGCAAGCCCCGTTGCTGCGGCGTCACGCGGCATCCACCACCGCCAGCTGACGCCGGAAGGTGGGTCTAACCCCGCGTCCTCGGCCAGATGCAGAGAACTGACAGTCGCACTGTTGCCAAACGGGCAAAAAAACATTTTTTACAGTAGCGGCGAATTTTGGTTGGATGTCGGAGCATTCTTTTGTATGCTACGATCCGTGAAGATAGTTTCTTCGGCAGGGTATGTAATCTATCGGCGTCGTTGCGCGTTGCTCTGTCTCCTGTGAAATTTGCTGACCGACCTTAGGCAGCAAAGGGCAACCCCTTTTAAATAGAGATCTTCGATGGCACGAGATGACAAAGCCGACCGGCTTACGCGTTCGCCCCTTCATATGCTGCATCGGGCCAGCCAATGTGCAGGAGACGTCTTTCACGGTGAGATTGGCGGCGATGACTTGACGCCGCGCCAGTATGCCGTGCTGCTGACCGTCTCTCAGAATGAGGGGATCAGTCAGACGGGCCTGGTCGAGCGGACCGGGGTCGATCGTTCGACGTTGGCGGACATCGTGCGCCGAATGCTCAAGAAAGGTTTGTTGCAGCGTCGGCGTACCAAGGAAGATGCGCGCGCTTATGCCGTCAAACTGACCGAAGAGGGTAAGCGACAATTGCGCCAAGCCGATCCCGTTTCCCGACGTGTTGATGATCGCATTCTTGAAAGCTTGCCGACCCGTCAGCGTGAGCAGTTTTTGGATGATTTGGCAGCCATAGTCACGGCTTTAAATAAGGCAGAGCGCCAGTCAGAGGCAGCCAATTGACAAGTTGCAGGCAATTGTCGCGATTAATTTGGCGTTCCCTCTAACTTAGCTGAGATTGGATTTCGCTGCTCCAGCAAGTCTTATTTGTCCTGTTTCCCAGCCGATTAGTGCCTTTTTCCGCGTCAGTCCCCAATGATACCCGCCAAGTGAGCCGTCCGCGCGGAAGACGCGATGGCAAGGAACGACAAACGATAATGGATTGCGGCCGACCGCCGAACCTACTGCGCGAGAAGCGGTTGGCTGGCCCAATTGTCGGGCAATATGCTGATAGCTAACGGCTGTCCCCATCGGGATCGACAGCAGCGATCGCCACACCCGGATTTCAAAATCGGAACCTATCAGTACGAGCCGCATCGGAGTTTGTGCGCATTCGCCTGTAATGGCGCGTTTGCCTCTCGGACGGACCCGCCCGAAGATTTGCTCGGCAACGTTCGTCAGTGTCCCTGGTGCCTCCGCGTATTTGGCTTTTGGCCAGCGCCTCCGCATATCGTCAAAGGCATCGGCGCGTGATTGGCTGGCGTCCTCGTTGACGAACGCCAGTCCGCACAGGCCTCGCACCGTTGCCATGAGCAGGGCATCCCCGAACGGGGTCGCATGAAATCCGTAGCTGATTTCAAGCCCTTCACCGCGTCGCTTGTACTCTCCAGGTGACATAGCGTCGTAGGTCACAAAAAGGTCATGCAGCCGTCCGCCGCCACTGAGGCCAACTTCGTGTGCCGTATCCAGTACGCTTGCGGCGTTATCTAGCAGCGCGCGCGCATGATCCAACGCGATAGCCTGCACAAATTCCTTCGGCGAAAGCCCACACCAGCGTTTGAACACCTTTTGGCAATGAGCCGAACTTAGCCCAAGCGTGTCGGAAAGCGCGTCCAATGACGGATGCTCGTCCCAATGTTCCGTCAAAAATACTATCGCCCGCCGTACGAGTTCGTAGTCGTTTCCGATGTCGACGGCGTGATCCAAATCGGTGGCATTGGGCGTTTGGTGCGGGTGCTCAAACATGTAAGCCTCAGCTTGTTTGTGTATCGTTGGCAGCAAACTAAATGCAACGACTGTCGTAAGCGACCCGAAAGCTGCTTTCTCAGTGTCCGTTGTTGCCTGGCGCGACAACCACTGTGGTAAGGGTGGCTTGTCGGACGCCGACGGCCAATTTGACCGATATCTTCGCGGGACCTCAGGAGAATAACGAACTATGTGGAAAAGCATTGCACTTGCCTTGTCGCTCTCAGCTGGCGGCTTACTTCCGGCGGTCGCGCAGGATTTTCGTTCGCCATCTCCTGCGGGCGCCAAAGTCTACTTTATCGAACCCAAGGACGGCGCGGAAATCGCGGGGCCGGTGACTGTCAAGATGGGCTTGGTCGGCATGGGGATAGCTCCGGCCGGCGTCGAAAAGAAAGATACCGGGCACCATCACATCTTCGTCGATGCAAAGCTGACAGACCCGATGGCGGCCATGGCGGTTGACGACACTCACCGTCATTTTGGTGCGGGCCAAACCGAAACAACGCTCACGTTGCCAGCGGGTAAGCACACGCTGCAATTGGTTCTCGGTGATCACAACCACATTCCACACAATCCGGCGATCGTCAGTGACGTGATCACGATCACCGTGAAATAACGCGGCGCTAACATACCCCGAACAGGTCTGGCGGATCTGCCTGTTTTGCATCGCACAAATCCGCCATGCCGATGCCGATAAGCCGAAAGGTACGTCCGTCAGCCTCCCTCGCAATGAGGGCGGTGGCGGCGTTCTTTATGAACTGGGCCTTCTGTGTTGGCGCGGCCAATCGCATATGTCGCGTCAGCGTTTTGAAGTTGCTCGTTTTCAGCTTGAGCACCACGGTTTGACCAGCCAGCTGTTTGCGCGCCAAGACAGTCGCAACTCGTTCGGCCAGTGGTTCTGCGGCGGCCATCAACAGGGCTTCGGCGCTGATATCGCGCGCAAAAGTATCTTCCGCAGAGATGGATTTAGTTGGCCGCGCCGGCGTCACCCGGCGATCATCATGGCCGTGGGCGTAAAGCGCCAGACGCCGACCAAAACTGCCGAATCGCGCAATTATATCTTGGCTGCCAAGTTTCTGCAGGTCGGCGATGGTTACCAGCCCCATCGCCTCCATGCGACTGGCCGTGGCAGGGCCCACGCCATTGATCTTGCGCACCGACATCGGTGCAAGAATGGCCTGCGCGTCCCGCTGCCCGACCACTGAAAAACCAGCAGGTTTTTGCATTTCCGAAGCCAGTTTGGCCAGAAACTTGTTTGGCGCGAGACCAGCCGAAACAGTAATGCCGACTTCCCGCACGACACGGTTGGCGATCCAGGCAAGCGCCGAGGCGGCAGTCGGTCCCTCGTGACGGTTCTGCTCGCTTAAATCGAGATAGGCCTCATCGAGTGAAACGGGCTCAATGACGTCGGTGGCAGCGAGAAATATGTCGCGAATGGCGTTGCTGACCGATTTGTATTTTGCCATGTCAGGTGCGATTACTACGGCGTGCGGACAGGCTTCGATCGCCTTGAACATGGGCATGGCAGAGCGTACGCCGAAGCGTCGCGCAATATAACAGGCCGTGGTAACGACACCGCGTCCGCCAGCATGCCCGACGATCAGCGGCTGGTCACGAATTTCGGGGCGGTCGCGCTTTTCGACACTTGCGTAAAAGGCGTCGCAATCGATATGCGCAATGGCGAGTGCGTCTATTTCGGCATGAGCGGTAAGGCGCATCGACCCGCACAGGTCGCAGCTTTGCTCGGCAATGTCGACAATTTCGCAGCAGTCGCGGCATAGCGCTAGCATGGCTATTCTCTGGTTCAAGCCCGCCGCAGATGTCACACCGACCCTAAGGTGCGCCGGCGGCGGGCGCATCGGCGATCTTATTGCCGGCAGGGTGCACGGCTGTGGTGTCGGCATCGAGTGGTATGATCATGCCGGCCAGCGAGACGTCCATCACGTAACTGTTTGCCGGCCGGCCAAGGCGCTGCTCCAGCCAGCCGCGCACTTCAAAGCGCTTTCCCTCCAGCGCTTTTGCGTCGCCGCCGAGCGCACCGATTAATTCCCGATCGTGATTTTCGATCATGACGACCAATCCATGACGCAAGCTCCAGGCACGCAATTGCGTTGGACTAAATCCCAACGCGATTGTTTCCCGGCCCGGCGCTACCCATGCGACGCGCCCGGTCAGAACCACGAATTTGCCAGGCATCCCGGCGAGGTCGCGGGTCTGCTCGGCAGGACGCGCACGATAGGCATCAGTCGCCCACAACCCGGCGCGGGCCCGGCGCGCAACATCTTCGTGCGCGAGCAACTCGGCAGCGCATCCGCGATCACCTTTTTGCTGATACGCCCGTGCATGCCCGTCAGTCAGCAGCCGCCCCTGGACCCACGTCTCCTGCCCATCCTCAATGATGAAAACCTGGGCAACGTGGCGGTTTCGTCGGTCCCGCTTCGTTGGGCCCGTGAAATTGAGGACTACGTTTCGGCCTTCGGTAAGTGCTGCCAACGCAGCCTTGGCCGCCGACGCGGGAGCCCAACTTTGTTCATCGGCGCCAACGTCTTGGCCACGTGGAGCCAGGGCACCGGAAAGGCGCACCTCACTTCCATCATCGAGGCGCAACGTTTCCCCGTCCAATGCCTGTATCACCGTCCGCTGAGGGCCTGGCTCCAGCCTGCAATCGGCGATTGCCGGTGTCATAGTGCCGACCAGGATGGCGCCTAGTGCGATAGCCTTATTTGCTCTCATGGGAACAGTATGACGACGGGCGAGCCTTTACTGCAAGGACGCTTACCGACACAAAGTGATTGATCGGCGCTCTAGACGTGACGATGACGTCATCAAGGGTCTTTCTGTTGCGCCGCAGCAATGATATCCATGAGGCCATCCGGTCAGGGCCATTGGCTTCATGCGCAGAGGTTATCTTTTATGAACCCGACGTCGTTTCAAATGCGCCCACCTTTTGCCGATTACAAAGCGGGCGTCGGTGCGGTCGACGATCTGCTTATCGCGGCTCGGAGTGCTGTGCGTCAGAGGTTGGAGGGCAGCAAAGATGATGCGGAGCAGGCCGCACTGCATGGTTTTGCCTGGCTTGCGACCTATGTTGAGGCGATTCGGCAACTTGTGGCATGGGCTGAGCGGCTCGACAGCGAAGGCCGATTAGGCGCCATGGAGGCCGGCATTCTTGCCATCGGCATGGGCGAGTATCTGGCGCAGATGTCGGGCGGCATCGCGATGAGCCAGTTGGAGACCGTGCGGCTGGCGTCTCTGGGTGTCGAGCGGTCAGACATAGAAAAGTTCAATGGCAAAGTCGGTGCATTGGTCGAACATGGCCTTGCCAATGAACGCAAGGCGGAGCTCGCAGAATTGATTGCAGCGCAGCCGGCAGCCACCACATTCGGTGACACCGGGCTCGACGAAACGCTTGCCGAAATGCGCGAGCAGATGCGGCGCTTCAGCCAATCCGAGGTGCTACCGCACGCGCATGATTGGCATCTTAAAAACCATTACATTCCATTGGATGTGATCGCCAAGTTGAGCGAACTCGGAGTTTTCGGCTTGACCATTCCCGAGGAATTCGGCGGGCTTGGTTTGGGCAAAGAAAGCATGTGTCTGGTCTCTGAAGAATTGTCGCGCGCCTATATCGGCGTCGGTTCGCTTGGTACGCGCTCGGAGATCGCTGCGGAGTTGATCATTCTTGGCGGAACGGCAGAGCAAAAAGCGCACTATCTGCCGAAGATTGCGTCAGGCGAAATTCTGCCGACAGCGGTTTTTACCGAACCCAACACGGGATCGGACCTTGCCTCGCTCAAGACGCGGGCCGAATTGCACGGCGACGCATATAAGATTATCGGCCAGAAGACTTGGATCACGCATCCAGTCCGTGCCGATATGATGACCCTGCTTGTGCGCACGAATGCCAAGGAAACAGGCTACAAGGGGCTTTCCATGTTGCTGGCCGAGAAGCCGCGCGGCACTGATTCCGAGCCATTTCCGGCAAAGGGTATGAGTGGTGGCGAGATTGAAGTGCTCGGCTATCGCGGTATGAAGGAATACGACATTTCGTTTGATGGCTTCGAGGTGCCCGCCCGGCAGTTGCTTGGTGGAATCGAGGGGCAAGGCTTCAAACAGCTGATGGCGACCTTCGAGGCGGCGCGGATCCAGACGGCCGCGCGCGCCGTTGGTGTTGCGCAGTCGGCCATGGATCTGGCGCTCAAGTACGCCATGGAGCGCAAGCAATTCGGCAAGGCGATCTATTCCTTCCCTCGGGTCGCCAACAAAATCGTGATGATGGCGGTCGAGACGATGATTGCCCGTCAACTGACCTATTTTTCGGCACGGCAGAAGGATCTTGGCCGTCGCTGCGACGTCGAGGCGGGCATGGCAAAGTTGTTGGGCGCGCGCATTGCGTGGGCGAATGCCGACAACGCATTGCAGATCCACGGCGGTAACGGTTTTGCGCTCGAATATCCGATAAGCCGCGTTCTTTGCGATGCCCGCATCCTGAATATTTTCGAGGGAGCCGCAGAGATTCAGGCGCAAGTCATCGGCCGCCGTCTGCTGGAAGGCGCCAATTGAGAGGAGTTGGACGGATGCAAAAATGGACCGCGTTCAATTTCTATTCAAGTGCTCCAAAGTGTGGTGGACTAATCAGCACATTGGGCAACCAGTTACGTAAATAGCCTTGCGTCTGCAGCTGGACCTGATCATCATGTCGCGGCTTGGCACAATTGCGAGCGCAGTGGTGGCACTGCCGGTCGCCCCGAAGTGCGGGGCGACGAGCGGCAATTGAAATTGAAAAGGCAATCATGATCGGCGTCGTTATCGTCACACACGGCGGATTGGCGCAGGAATTTCGCGCGGCTCTTGAGCACGTCGTCGGCCCTCAGCAGATGCTTGAAACGCTCTCCATTGGTCCGGAAGACGACATGGAAGCGCGGCGCGCCGAATTGGTCGCGGCGATCCGGCGGGTCACGGCCGATAAGGGTGTGATCGTCATGACGGACATGTTCGGCGGCACGCCGTCCAATCTCGCGATCAATGTGATGGACGAGACGGCTGCCGAAGTCATCGCGGGAATCAATTTACCGATGTTGATCAAGCTGGCGACGGCCCGCAAGGACATGGGCTTGAACCAAGCCGTATCAGCGGCCAAGGACGCCGGTCGCAAATACATCAGTGTGGCCAGTCAGGTGCTCGCAGGTGAGGGCTGAATTCCCGTCTCGATTGTTGGGGTGGCGTTGATCGGGGAGCTGGAGTGCCGCATGACGGGACGCGACATCGAGCGGGATCGGCGGCCCGTCGCTGAGGTGGTCATTTGCAATCGCAAAGGTCTGCACGCACGTGCATCCGCGAAGTTTGTCAAGTTGGCTGAGACGTTCAACGCCAATGTGCACGTCACGCGCGATGGGCAGACTGTCGGCGGCACGTCGATCATGGGTCTGATGATGCTTGGCGCGTCCATCGGAACGAAAATTCATCTGGAAGCTGAGGGCCCTGAGGCGCCGGAAGCGCTCGAGGCGCTGGTTGCCCTGATTATGGATGGCTTCGGCGAAGACAAGTAACGGGCCCGCTCTCTTCGCGCGGTGCTCCTCCAAACGGCTACACCCCGCGGCAGCTATGGAGCCACCACGGGGTGCGATGCAGGAGGGGCATCAAGCGGGCCGATCGGGCCCGGCTTTTGCTTCGCGAAGTGACTTAGCCGGTGATCCGCAAGGTCGAGATCTTGAGAGCGATGTCGCGGAAGGCGGCACGCAAGGCGTCGCCCGTTGATGCATTGTAGAAGTGGCTCGTATCGGTAGCGCAATTGGTGAGCAGGGTTTGGGCCGACGAACTCAAGCCGCCACCGGCCGAGAAGGCCACAGTATAGACTTCAATTCCCTTGTCTTTCATGGCCGAGCACAAAGCGGTCGCCTGGTTGCTCGATGTGTCGTTCACCGGGTTACCGCCGAAGTACGTCATGGTGCCGCTGCTTGTATATTCCTGGTTATAGTCACCGTCGGTCATCAGGATGGCGATCTTTTTGAGCTTGATAGCTTTCGGATCGCCGGTTTTCGTGTTGATGTTATAGGCTGTGTCGTAGGATCCTGCCGCGTTAGCCGATGGCCAGAGCGAGTTCCAGTTCGGCGACAACATGTACCAGGCCCATGCCGTTCCGAGATGACCTGAAGTACCGCCCGAGGGCTGCAGGTTATTGATCAGGTTGTGCAGCACTGTTTTATCGGTCGTTAGCGGCGTGGCAACTGCACCGGAGGGTACGTCGCAAGAAGCCCCCCAACCGGTATACAGCCAAGCTTTCATCAGATAGCCGTTTGCCGCACTTGGAGCAGCATCGGTATACTTCTGATTGCCCGGACGCTCCGCAACGCAATACTGCGTGGCGTATTTTTGGAACGAATAGCCGCCGTAAGTCATCGAAGCGTTCGCAGCAGCGGACCCTGTCGCCGCCTGGAATGCAGCAGCGCTTGGCAGTCGCACATCCTGCGCGAACGGCGTGATGGCAATCTTCGAGGTATACTTGCTCTGATCGGCCCAAATCAGAATGTCCACCGCGTCGCTGGCCGCCGATTGCAGGTCGATGATCTTCTGGCCGGCCATCGAACCGGTGATGTCGAGCATGAACGATGTCTCGATGTTGTAGCCGGTATTGCTACCTCCCGCCGCAATCGTCGTGGTCGCCGATGTCGTGACCTTCTGGCAGACCCAGCCACTGGCCGAGCAACCAGCAGGTGCGCCAGAATCGGCCGGACGCGATTTGATCATCGCGGCGATCGACAGGAACGGCGTCTGGACATAGGACGTCGCCGTCCAGGTGAACGTCGTCTGGCTCGAGTCAGTCGAAACGTTCGACAACGTCTTCGACGCCGCGAACGGCATCGGAATGGCGTTGTAATACGTGCTCGCCGCGGTCTGCGCCAGTGACGCGACGTTCGTGCTGCTCATCTGAGCGGCACGTGCGCCGGCGAGTGCCGCGGCGTCGATTGCCGTCTGCATGCGAGCTTTCACGGTGACCATGCGGCTGAAGTCGACAGCCATGCCTGTGAGCATCATCACCGGGGCAATCAACAACGCGAACATGATCGCAGTAGAACCACGCTTGTCGTCGCTGAAGCGAGCGAGAACGGAGCGGGATTGAGCGGGCGTAGGGATGCCGTAGCCCGGCACATCATTGTAGGTTGGTGGCGCCAAAGCTGGCGTCACCATCTTGATCGATGGTTGTAATACGCGGTTCACGAGATGCCTCCTGCATCAATTATTGCAATCATGAAACTAATCCAAGCAAATTGCCGGGTCATAAAATAAATAGATCGAATTGGAAGTAATCAGGGTTTTTGAATATGCAATTAGAATAAAATTGAATTTATTTTGCAAGCCTTTTGTAAACCATGTCGCGGCGCTCAGATGCCGTTTGGTTAGGCCTTGGTGGCCTTGGAGCCGACATCGGTTGCGTTTTTTTTGACAACCAGGAAAAAGGCTAAAGATCTGATATATATGTTGTTTTCATCTATTCTTCGAGGCGTGACAACAAGACATAACGAAATCTTTATGTGTTTATTGCCTTGGGCGCCGTGTTCAGCTATAGGCAACCTCAATCATCCTTGGGAGGTCTGGCTTTGGTCCTCGCGGCTACCGCACCTACCCTGCAGATAAAATAAATTGTCGCAGATTTGCGACAGTTCGAATGCAGCCGCCCATGAATGACCCCGCACAAAACAACAGGAATATTTGGCTATGAGCACCAAAGATTATATCGTCAAGGACATCAGCCTTGCCGCTTTCGGACGCAAGGAACTGGCCATCGCTGAGACCGAGATGCCAGGGTTGATGGCGACCAGAGCCGAGTACGGTGCTTCTAAGCCGCTAAAGGGCGCGCGGATTGCTGGCTCTTTGCATATGACGATTCAGACGGCCGTGCTGATCGAGACACTGGCGGCGCTTGGTGCGGATATTCGCTGGGTGTCGTGCAACATTTACTCGACGCAGGATCATGCGGCAGCAGCGGTCGCCGCAGCCGGAATTCCAGTATTTGCCGTCAAGGGTGAGACACTCGAAGAGTACTGGGACTATACGGCACGGTTGTTTGACTGGCATGGCGGCGGAATGCCGAACATGATCCTTGACGACGGTGGCGATGCCACCATGTTCGTCCACCTGGGGCTGCGCGCCGAGCAGGGCGACACCGCGTTCCTCGATAAGCCCGGCTCGGATGAAGAGGTTGTCTTCTTTAAGCTGCTCAAGAATAAGCTGAAGGAAAAGCCCAAAGGTTGGTTTGCCGAGCTCGCCAAGAATATCCGCGGCGTCTCCGAGGAAACGACCACGGGCGTGCACCGGCTCTATATGATGGAGAAGGAAGGCAAGCTGCTATTCCCTGCCATCAACGTCAATGATTCCGTGACCAAGTCGAAATTCGACAATCTTTATGGCTGCCGCGAGAGCCTGGTCGACGGAATTCGTCGAGGCACCGATGTAATGATGTCTGGCAAGGTCGCTATGGTCGCTGGATTCGGCGACGTGGGCAAAGGATCTGCGGCGTCGTTGCGTCAGGCCGGCTGCCGGGTGATGGTGTCGGAAATTGATCCGATCTGTGCCTTGCAAGCCGCGATGGAAGGCTACGAAGTGACGACCATGGAGGACGCGGTCAAACGCGCCGACATCTTCGTTACCGCCACGGGCAACAAGGACGTCATCACCGCCGATCATATGCGCGGCATGAAAGATCGCGCGATCGTCTGCAACATCGGCCACTTCGACAATGAGATCGATGTTGCCGGACTGAAAAACTTCAAGTGGCACAACGTCAAGCCGCAAGTCGACGAGATCGAGTTCGCGGACGGCAATCGCATTCTTCTGCTTTCTGAGGGGCGTTTGGTCAATCTTGGCAATGCTATGGGCCATCCCTCGTTTGTGATGAGCGCTTCTTTCACCAATCAGACGCTGGCGCAGATCGAGCTGTGGACGAAGCGCGACAAGGGCGACTACCAGAAAAAGGTCTATACCCTTCCGAAGCACCTCGACGAAAAGGTGGCGCGTCTGCATCTGGCCAAAATCGGCGTAAAGCTAACGGAATTGACCAAGGCGCAAGCCGAATATATCGGCGTCAAGAGTGACGGGCCATATAAGGCCGACACCTATCGGTATTGAGAGAGTACGCCCACGGCACGTCAAATCAGCTTGGGGACTTCGTACTGCGAAGTCCCCTTTTCTGTTGATTTAACCCATATGCTGCTTCGCGCGTTACCAGCCTATGGCCTACGGTAGCAAATCACATCATAGTAATTGAAACTGATTCGCAATCTTCCGGGTCAGTGATTAAGCGTTCGTAAATGCGTGTGCGCGTTGGCAATGGGTCGGATCTTCGGTCCGAATTTCCGTTTTGACAGGGTTGAGGACCACTATCGGGCACCCGCGCGGGGAGCTTGCGATGCTGCTGATCGCCAGCCTTGCGATCGTGTGCACGCTGTTGGTCGTGCTGACCGATCAAGCCAATCTGGCAATGAATATCGAGCAGACCCGGCTTATTCAGTTGGCCGGGCTGGCGATTGCGTTGGGCACGATCGCGGTGGCTGTTTTGCTTCGCCCGCGGATCGTGGCTCGGGGTGCGACGCCTCCTGACGCATTGGACGTAGCGGAACTCCGCAAGACGCTGCTGGCGACCGAAGCCATCATCAATGCTGAAGCGCAGGTGTTGGTGTTCTGGGAGCAGGGACAGCGCGCGCGCCTGATCAATCATTCCCTGAATGCCGTTCCCGGCGTTCCCGTCGAGCCCGCAGAGCTGGAACGCTTTGGCTTGTGGCTGGAGCCGACATCTGCCGAAGAACTAAAAAACGGGCTCGACGCCTTGTTCGCCGATGGTCGCTCGTTCAATTTGCTTGTGCGCACACGGTCGGGCGCACACCTTGAGGCTGACGGACGTGCCGCTGGAGGGCGCGCTGTGCTGCGGCTGCGCGACGTTGTCGGCTATCGCCGTGACCTCGCGCGCATCATCGATCAGCACCGCGAGCTCAAACGCGAAATCCGCGCCAGCCGAGCATTGCTCGACGCGCTGACGATGCCAGTGTGGATGCGTGATGAGACCGGGCGCCTGTCGTGGGTCAATTCGGCCTATATCAAAGCGGTCGATGCTTCGGGCTTCGGTGAAGTCCGCGATGGCCAACTTGAGCTGCTTGAAGGGCGGGATTTGGCGCGCGCCAACGCGCAGATCGCATCAGGCAAGGAGTTTCGCGAGCGCCTGCCTATTATCATTGGTGGCGAGCGCAAGGCACATGACGTGGTGTTGTTACCGCTTGAGGAGACCGTCGTCGGTGCCGCGGTCGATGTGGCGCCCATCGAGGCCGTCATGGACGTCCACGAGCGGCAGATCGCGGCGTATGATCGTACGCTGCACCGGGTGGCGACAGGGGTTGCCATGTTCGGCCCGGATCAGCGGCTGATCTTTTTCAACGAGGCATTCCGGCGCCTTTGGTCGCTCGATGCAGATTGGCTGGAGAGCCGCCCATCCGACGGCGAAGTGCTGGACCGCCTGCGCGAGTTGTCGCGAATCCCACAGGTTGTAAATTATCGAGAATGGAAAACCGGTGTGCTGACAAAGGCGCGCACGGCGGAAGGCTACGAGAACTGGTGGCACTTGCTCGATGGACGGACGGTTCATCTCATCTCCGAGCAGCGGCCGGACGGTGGCGTAACTTATTTGTTCGACGATGTGACTGAGCGCCTTGCGCTCGAAAGTCGCTTCAAGAGCCTGATCGAGGTACAAAGCGAGACGCTCGATAGTCTTCGCGAGGCGGTCGCGGTATTCGCACCCGACGGGCGATTGACACTATTCAATTCGGCTTTCGCACACATTTGGCGACTGTCGCGCGCCACGTTGAAAGAGGGGCCGCATATCGATGCTATCATTCAACAGTGTCGTGGTCTCTTTGATGATGCCGAAGTCTGGGCACGAATGAGCCGTGCCGTGACGGGCATATCCGATCGACGCCAGCCGATCGATGGCCAGCTCGAACGTCCGGATGGCTCGGTTATCGATTATGTAACCGCACCATTGCCAGACGGCGCGACGCTGATGACGTTTGCTGACGTGACTGATGCCAAACGCGCGCAGCGGGCATTGATGGAACGCAACGAAGCGCTGGTCGCGGCTGATCGCCTGAAGAGCCAGTTCATCGGCCATGTGTCTTACGAGCTACGCTCGCCGCTGACCAATATCATCGGTTTCGGCGATCTGCTGGGGCGACCCAACACCGGCCCGTTGAACGACAAGCAAAAGGAATATCTCGGTGATCTCTCCGCGTCGTCGAAGACTTTGCTGGCGATCATCGACGATATTTTGGATCTGGCCACGATCGACGCAGGTGGGCTGGAGTTGAAAGTGGCACCCGTCAAAGTGCGGGGAATAATCGACGCCGCCGTGCTCGGCGTGCGTGAGCGCGCCACACGCGCGCGTCTCCGACTGGACATTCAAGTCGAGGAAGAGGATGCGATGCTTGTGGCCGATGAGGCCAGAGTGAGACAGGTGCTCTACAACTTGATTTCCAACGCCATAGGATTTTCCAATCCAGGCGCGACGGTGCGGATCAGCAGTTGGCGGGAGCGGGGAATGCGGTTGTTTGCCGTCGAAGATCAAGGCGTCGGCATCCCCAAGGAGAAGCAAGCTCGCGTCATCGAGCGTTTCGAAACGCACAATCAAGGTGGTAAGCATCGCGGTGCGGGCCTCGGCCTTGCGATCGTCAAGAGCTTGGTGGAATTGCACGGTGGCGCGATGTCGTTAGACAGCGAACCAGGGCGCGGCACGAGAGTTCTGGTGCATCTGCCGGAGGCGGGGCCTGGGCGGATGGGGCAAGCTGATCTGGCAGCAACAACTCTCCGTGCACTGCCGGCGGCGTAAGTTTCGGCGCGAGAAGTTCAGGTGAGTTGGCGTGCGATGACGAAGCCTTTGTTGCAAAAATCGCTGACCGAGAGCGAAATGACGATGTTGGCGGCGGCGCTGGCAGGCTTGCTCGTCGGCGGTGAATGCATCGCTCTGCACGGTGAACTCGGCGCTGGCAAGACGACGTTCGCCCGCGCGCTCATTCGCGCCTTATTGAAAGATCCGCTGCATGAAGTCCCAAGCCCTACATTTTCGTTGCGCCAGGACTATAGCGGTCGGTGCGGCCCGATCGTGCACTTCGACCTCTACCGATTGGTAGTGCCAGAAGAACTGGATGAGCTCGACTTTGATGACGCCGTGGGCGCGGCCATCACGATCATCGAATGGCCGGAGCGTGCGTCTGATCGCTTGCCGTTGAACCGCGTCGAAATCGCGTTAAGCGAATCAGATGCGCCAGACAAGCGCCAGATAAGCCTTTCCGGCCGCGGCTCGGCTTGTGAAACAGCGGCGTGCTTGGCCCGAAATTATGGGCATCCCTGAGACTTCGCCCATTTCGCCGCATTTGCTGCATTTCTGTGTGCAACAAGCCGTGGCGACGTGACGCGTACCGAGGTGGGGGCTACACCAAGTCATGACCAAGATCGAAACCGCAATAGTGCTTGCTGCGGGTCTCGGCACCCGCATGCGACCGGCCTCGTTGGACAAACCGAAACCTTTGGTGCCGTTGGCACGCAAAGCGCTGATCGACCATGTGCTCGACCGCCTGCAAGCAGCCGGGGTGAACCGCGCGGTAGTCAATGTGCACCATCGCGCCGACCAGATCACACAGCATCTCGCCTCGCGCCATAGTCCACAGATTACAATTTCTGACGAGCGTGAAAGATTACTCGATACCGGAGGCGGCGTTAAGCGCGCACTGCCGCTGATGGGCCCCGAAGGATTCTTCGTCCATAACTCCGATACGGTGTGGCTTGAGACACACGGTTCCAATCTGGCGAAATTGGCCGCAATGTGGAACCCGGAGCGGATGGATTGCCTGTTGATGCTCGCTCTTGGTGCGGCGGCGGTTGGCTATCAGGGCCGCGGCGATTTCTCCCTTGATGCGGATGGGCGCATCCGCCGTCGACGCGAGCAGGAAGTTGTACCGTTTGTTTTTACCGGTGTGCAGATTGTGCATCCGCGCGCCTTCGCGGTGACGCCGGACGGTCCCTTTTCCAATAATCTGGTATGGAATCACGCGATGCTGTCCGGGCGCGCCTACGGGATGCGCATGGAAGGGCTTTGGATGCATGTCGGTGCACCCGATGAACTCGCGGTCGCCGAACAGGTGATCGCCACCGGCGGATTTCCCCAATGAATAATCCAACGCATGCCGCGCCCTCGGTGTTCACGGTGCCGGTTGGCCGGTCTTTTTTGGCGAGCCTCGCTGAAGCAATTCTGGCCGGAAATCTGCCGCGCACGGGCGGGCCGAAACCGTCGCCTATTGACCTGTCGCAGATGACGCTGTTGTTGCCGACGCGCCGTGCCGCGCGCGCGCTGGGGGAAGCGTTTCTTGCCGCATCCGGAGTCACGGCGCTGTTGTTGCCGCGTATTCGTCCGATTTCCGAAGGCCAGGAAGATCTATCGTTGTTGGCCGAGGGGACGGGCGCCAGCGCGTTCGGCGACGATTTGGATATTCCGCCAGCGATAAGCGAAATCGAGCGCCGGCTGGTTCTGACCGAACTCGTGCTCGGCTGGTCGCACGCGCTGCGTTCGGGAGATGACATCGCGCCGTATGCCGCGGCGGGCGCGTCGACGCCTGCGCAAGCGGCCAATCTGGCGGCCGAACTCGCGCAATTGATGGATATGGTCGAGACCGAAGGTGTCAGTCTCGATGGCCTCGATAAACTGGTGCCGGAGGAATTTTCGGCACACTGGGGGCAGACGCTGGATTTCCTTCGCATCGTTGTGCAGGCATGGCCGGCGTTCCTGTCGGCGGCAGGAAAAATAGCGCCGACGCGCCGACGCAACTTGGTCATCGAGGCGGAGGCGAGGCGGCTGATCGCGCGCCCGCCAGCGGGGCCGGTCATCATCGCCGGCGTGACGGGCAGCATTCCCGCCACCGTCGCGTTGATGCGGGCGGTGGCGCAGTTGCCGAAAGGGGCTATCGTGCTGCCTGCCCTCGATCAAAGTCTGGACGAGGCGAGCGCCGCACTTATTCCCGATGCTCATCCTGAACATCCCCAATTCGGGCTGGCGAAACTGCTGCGCGCGCTGGGGCTGACGCTGCGCGACGTGCAGACGCTGCCGGGGCGCAGCGCGCCGAAAGCGTTGCTGGCGAGGCAACGGCTGATCAGCGAGGCGATGCGTCCGGCGCCGTCGTTAGAACGGTGGCAAGACTATGTTACAGAGACACCGGTTCCTGACATTGTCGCGGCATGCAGCGGCGTCAGTCTGATCGAAGCGTCGACTGCGGACGAGGAGGCGGAGATCGTCGCGCTCATTCTGCGCCAAGCCGTCGAACTGCCGGATGCCACCGCAGCGCTCGTCTCGCCCGATCGGCTGCTGGCGCGCCGCGTCGTTAACAGGCTCGAGACGATGGGCGTCGCCGTCGACGACAGCGCTGGGCGTCCGCTCGCCAAGACGCCACCCGGCGCTTTCCTCAATTTGGTGATCGAGGCGTGGTCGAGCGATTTTGCGCCCGTGCCGATCATGGCGTTGCTTAAACATCCGTTGTTGCGGCTGGGTCTGCCCGTGCCGCAAGTGCGGCGGGCGGCGCGGGCCTTGGAATTGATGGCGTTCCGCGTGCCTTACCTGGGACGCGGGCTCGACGGCATATTGGCAGCGCTCGATGCGGTCGAGCAGGAACTCGGCGAAGGTCGTCGTCGGCAACGCGCAGTGCGCCGTTTGCGCGACGAAGATCGCGCCGCGGTTCGCGCGTTGGTGATAGCGATGCGCGAAGCCTACGCGCCGCTGCTAGCGGCGGTCGCTGTCGGCAACGCTCCGCAATCGCTGAAGGTCTGGGCCAAGTCGCACGCCGATGCAGCCGAGCGGCTGGCCGACACGGGCGAGCCGGCAGCACCTGCAGAGACACCGACCGGCAGTGGCGAAAAACCATTACCGCTATGGCAGGGTGACGCAGGCCTTTCCGCGCATAAATTTTTCGCGGAGGTGCTGGAGGAGGGCGTGCGTGCGCCGGCGATTGCCGCTGCCGACTATCCCGATCTCTATCGCGGATTGACCTCCGCCATCAACGTGCGACCTCGACTGCCGGCGCATCCGCGCATCTCGATCTGGGGTCCCTTCGAGGCCCGCCTGCAACAGCCGAACGTGATTATTCTCGGTGCACTCAATGACGGCACCTGGCCAGCCTCTGCCGATCCCGGCGCTTGGCTCAACCGGCCCATGCGGCAACAACTGGGCTTGCCGTCGCCGGAGGAAAAGATCGGCTATGCCGCGCACGATTTCACTTCATTTCTGGGTGCAGACTGCGTGTATCTGACCCGCGCGGCGAAGCTAGATGGTGTTCCTGCCGTGCCCTCACGCTGGCTGATGCGGTTGTCGGCGCTGCTTGACGGGACAGCGCCCCGTACCGGCAAAACAGCGCGACAGATGTTGGCCTCTCCCGAGCCCTGGCGCGCGTGGGCGAGAGCGCGTGATGATGCGCCGAAATCTGCACCATTGGCGGCCCCTGCACCCCGGCCTCAACTGGCGTGGAGGCCGCGTCAGTTGCCGGTGACGGCTATCGAGCGCTGGCTGGCCAATCCTTATGGCATCTACGCGCAGCACATCCTGAAGCTGGAAAAACTGGAGGCGATCGGCGGCGCTCCAGGTGCCGCGCTGAAGGGTCAGATCATCCATGACGCGCTCAATCGATTTGCTCGGCGCTATCCACAAGCGCTGCCGACCGACATCGCCGCAAGTCTACTCGACGAGGCGCGGGCGGCAATGCAGGCCTATGCCGCACATCCGCGGGTCGCCGCATTCTGGCTACCGCGCTTCGAGCGCTTCGCCCACTGGTTCGCCGAGACGGAGCCGTCGCGTCGCGCTGGTATGGCGAGTACTATCTCCGAGGTCGAAGGCAGCATGGTATTAGCAGGTGCCGCCGGACCGTTTACGCTGAAGGCGCGGGCCGACCGCATGGACCTCGACCGGAATTCGCTGACCATAACTGACTATAAGACCGGCCGTGCGCCCACCGACGATCGCGTGCGCACCGGCCGCTCGCCGCAGTTGCCGCTCGAGGCTGCTATCGCGTTCGCCGGCGGTTTCACCGGTGTCGTCTGCGAAACTGTGAAGGATCTGGCTTATATCCGCGTCACAGGCGGGGAGCCGCCCGGTGAATATCGCCGCGTGAAAAATGACGGGACGGCCGCGTTGGCTGAAAAAACCCGGACTGATCTACAGCGCTTGATTGCCCAGTTCGACGATGTTGCGACGCCCTATCGGGCGGTACGTCGCGCTGCATTTGCCGATAGTTATGCCTACGACGACTATGCCCACCTCGCGCGCGTCGCGGAATGGTCGGCAGCCGACGATCAGGGCGAGGAGGGTTAGCGATGGCGCAATCGGTCGTCACGCCGGAACTGGTTGCGCTCAACGCCGCATTGAACCGCACGCGCGCAGCCCAGCACACGGCATCCGATCCCGGCGCCTCGGCATGGGTGAGTGCGAATGCCGGCACGGGCAAGACGTACGTGCTGACGACGCGCGTGCTGCGGCTGCTGCTGGCCGGCACCAAGCCAGAGCGTATTCTGGCGCTCACCTATACCAAGGCTGCGGCAGCCGAAATGTCGAAGCGCGTCTTCGACCGGCTGGGGACGTGGGTGACGGCGCCGCCCGATCTGCTCGGCAAATTATTGGCGGAAGTGCTCGGCCGCCCGCCCGACCGCAGCGAGATGGTGCGGGCGCGGCAATTGTTTGCGCTCGCCATCGAAACTCCCGGTGGGCTGAAGGTTCAGACGATCCACGGCTTTTGCGAACGACTGCTGCAACGGTTTCCGCTCGAAGCGAGCATCCCCCCTCACTTCGCCATTCTCGACGAGCCGACCGCGGCAGCGATTCTCCGCACGTCCATCGACGCGACACTGATCGAGGCCACCCGTAACTTGGAGGCGCCTCTCGCGCATGCCCTGCGGTTGGCGATCGCGTTTGCGGCAGACGACACTTTCGACAATGTTCTGAGGGATGCGCTGCATCGCCGCGATTGGCTCTCAGCTATGCGCAAATTGGCCTCGGACAAGGGCGACAACGCTATTGAATTGCTGTATCGGCGGGTTTTTGCGGTACCGCCCGGACTGGATCTAGCGGCCGCCGACCGGGCGATGGCAATCGTTCTGGATGATACGACGCTGCAGCGCGCAACCGCCGTTCTTCGTGACGGCAAGCCAACGGACCAGCAACTATCCGTGGATTTTGCACTCGCCGCTAAGGCCGGGGATGCACGCTCTCGCGCGCTTGCGTTGCAGCGGGCGCTGATGACCAAGGCGGACGAGCCGCGTTCCGATGGCCGCTTCATGACGCAAGCCATTCGCAAGGCAGAGCCGGCACTGTGCGAAAAGTTGTGCCGCGCGCGCGATATGTTCCCTGCCTTGCTCGAACAACGGCAGAAGTTGGTAGCGCTTGAGGCGACCACGGCGCTGATCACGCTGGCCGATGCCGTCATGAACGAATATCAGGCGGCCAAGGCGCGCCGTGCCGCGCTCGATTTTGACGATCTTATCGCCAAAGCCGCGAGCTTGCTCGGCCAGATCGCGGCTGCAGGCCAGGCAAGTTCAACGCAGTGGGTGCTGTTCAAACTGGATGGCGGACTGGATCATATTCTCGTTGACGAAGCGCAAGATACCAGCCCGACGCAATGGTCGGTGATCTCGGCTTTGGCCGCGGAATTCTTTTCCGACAGCGCGGGGCGCGACGTCGTTCGCACGCTGTTTGCGGTTGGCGATGAAAAGCAATCGATTTACGGATTTCAGGGCGCGGCGCCCGAAATGTTCAAGGCGAAGGGCGACAACTTCGCCGTTGATGCCGCTGCGGTCGGCCTGGCACTGGCACGCGTGCCGCTGAACGTCTCCTTTCGCACAACACAACCAGTGCTTCAATCGGTTGATGCCGTGTTTGCAGACAGGGATCGCGTGTCCGGTGTGTCGGCCGACACAGACGCCATCCATCACGTTGCCCATCGTGTAGGGCATGCTGGTATCGTCGAAGTCTGGCAGACCGAGAAACCGGAAGTCGCGGCGGAGAGCGATACCTGGGATCCAAATGCCGAGAAGGCCACGGCGTCGCCGGTCGTGCGTCTTGCCAACCGCATCGCTGATTGTATCGCTGGCTGGCTCGCAGACGGCGAACTGTTGGCATCCGAGAACCGGCCGATCCGGCCATCCGACATCCTCGTCCTGGTGCGACGGCGGCGGCCCTTTGCGCCGCAGATGGTGGCAGCGCTGAAGGCACGCAGGATTCCTGTCGCCGGTGCCGATCGGCTAACGCTGATCGACCAGATCGCCGTGCAAGACCTCATGGCGCTCGGCGATTTTCTGACGCTGCCCGAAGACGATCTGGCATTGGCAACTGTGCTCAAGTCGCCGCTGTTCGGCCTTGGCGACGACGACCTCATGCCGCTCGCCTACAACCGCAAGGGTCAGTTGTGGACGGCGCTGCTCGCTGAGGCGAAGACCGCGACGCGCTTTGCGGAAGCGGCTCAATTGCTGATGCGCTGGCGCTCGGAAGCCGACTTCTTGCCGCCCTATGAGTTCTTTGCGCAGTTGCTCGACCGCGACAACGGGCAGATGCGCAAACGCATGCTGGCTCGCCTGGGGATGGAAGCCGCCGATCCGCTCGACGAGTTTCTCAATCAGGCGCTGAAATACGACGACACGGCTCCGGCTTCGCTGATGGGATTCCTCGCTCAGCTGCGCGAAAGCGGCACTGAGATTAAACGCGACATGGAGCAAGGCCGCGACGAAGTGCGCGTCATGACTGTGCACGGCGCCAAGGGCCTCGAGGCGCCGATCGTGATTTTACCGGATACCTGCTCGGCGCGGTCGGGAAGCATGCCGGGCAGTCTGCTGGCCATGGCCGGCATCGCGCTGCCGACGGGGGTCGACAAGTTGATGCTGTGGCCGGTCAAAACCGCCAAGTCTATTGCGCCGATAGAGGATGCGCGTGCCGCCCTCAAAAATGCCGAACAGCAGGAACGCAATCGGCTGCTCTATGTGGCACTCACACGCCCGCGCGACCGGCTGTACATCACCGGTTATGAGGGCAGGTCTGCGCCCTCGCCGGACAGCTGGTATCAACAGGTTCGGGATGCATTGGAGCCAGTGGCTCAGACGACGATGTGTGCGGATGGACGTGAGGGTCTGCGCGTCTCATCGGAGCAATCGGCAACGCCAAAGCGCGCGGAACATGGTCCAGAGACCATTGTGGCGACGCTGCCGCTGCCAGCCTGGGCGGCGATCAAGGCCAAAAGCGAACCGCGATTGACCATGCCGCTGGCGCCATCGCGGCTGGCGCCTCTGGAAACGGACGACGCCGGCGAACCCGTCAGCACGCATGATCGAGCGCCGGTCGAGCCGCCGATTGCCTCGCCGTTGCTGACATCGGACCAGACGCGGTTCCTGCGCGGTACGCTGACCCATGGCATGCTGGAGCATCTACCAAGCCTGCCGTCCGCGCAGTGGCAAAGCGGCGCGGAACGTTTTCTGGCGATCAGGGGGGCGGCGCTGAGTATTGTTGCGCGCCGTTCGATCGTGAGTGAGACGCTAGCGGTGTTGAATGATCCGCAGTTTGCGCCGTTGTTCGGTCCTGACAGTCAGGCCGAAGTACCCATCGTCGCCGAAATCGCCCGGCCCGGCGGAAAAGGTCCGCCCTTGCGGCTGAACGGCCAGATCGACCGTCTCGCGCGGATCGGTCGCCGCGTCATTATCGTCGACTACAAGACCAATCGGCCGCCGCCGCAAGCAGTCTCGGACGTGGCCGAAGCCTATCTGTTGCAGCTGGCCGCCTACCGCCTGGCGCTCTCCGGGCTGTTCCCTGGACACGTTGTGGAGGCGATAATTCTGTGGACAGATGGCGCACGATTGATGCCGATTCCATCTGTCATCCTCGATGGCGCTGAGCGGCGGTTATGGGAATTGGATCGAACCCGCAGCAAATAATCGTGATGGATCAGCAGCTCGCCGCGCCGGGGTTGACGCCAGATAGAGCAGTCCCTACCTAGGCTCAGCAGTTACCCGCAGCAACAACGGATTTGGAGTGAATAGCCATGGCATCGCCCGACACGACAGTCGTTTCCGACGCAACCTTCAAATCCGAAGTCCTAGACAGCCAGGTGCCGGTGTTGGTCGATTTCCACGCCGAGTGGTGTCCTCCATGCAAGGCGATGGCTCCCGCGCTCGATCTCGTTGCTACCGAGATGAAAGGTAAAGTCAAAATCACCAAGGTCGACGTCGACGCCAATCCGCAGGCTACGCAAGCCTACGGCATCCAGGCCATGCCGACGCTGCTGATGTTCAAGGGTGGCAAAGAGGTAGCGCGTAAAATGGGCGCGCTGGTTCAGAAGCGCCAGTTGGAAGACTGGATCAAGAGCGCGATGTAAATCGCGGTCATTTGCCAATCTGTACAACTCGTGAAAGGCCCGGCTGTCGCACAGGGCCTTTTGCGTTCAGCTTAAACCGCGTTCTTATGACGGAAGCCCACGAACACCGTCATAGCGAGTATCTTGAGGTCGAGCCATAATGACCACCGATCGATGTAGGTCAGATCGTGATCGACGCGATCGCGCATTTTATCGGGCGTTTCGGTCGGTCCGCGAAATCCGTTGACCTGCGCCCAACCCGTCATCCCCGGCTTGACCTGATGCCGGTTGGCATAGCGCTCGAGCATTTCGCCATAGTGGTCGTCGTGCACAAGCGCGTGCGGGCGCGGGCCGATCAAGCTCATCTCGCCGCGCAGCACGTTGATCAGTTGTGGTAATTCATCAAGACTGGTGCGGCGTAGAAACTGCCCGATGCGCGTCACGCGGGCGTCGCCTCGTTTGGCTTGTTGGACCGCCTCACCGTTTTCCATCACCGTCATCGAGCGAAATTTGAGCACCTCGATGACGCGCCGATTGAGGCCATGGCGGCGTTGACGGAACAACACCGGGCCGGGGCTGTCGAGTTTGATAGCCACGGCGATTGCGGCCATCACCGGCAATGCGATAACCAGAGATAGGCATCCGATGATATAGTCTTCGGCGGTCTTGATGTAGCGTCCCCAATCAGCGAGAGGCTTGGTTTTGATGTCGATCAGACCGACGCCGCCGAGTGCCGACACCTGATGTGCGCTCACCACGTCGGCCAGATCACCGGCGATGTGGGTGACGATATGGAGGCTGACAGGTAGTTGTTCGAGACGACGCGCGACTTCGGCGGTTCGGCGATCCGCCGTCTGCGGCAGCGCGATGATGATTTGGTCGATTTTTCCCGCGCGGCCCCTGGCGATTAGGTCTTCGATGCCGCCCGAGCTGCCATAACCGCTGTCGGGCAGCCGCTTCTGGTCGCAACGGTCGTCGAAGGCGCCGACAAACGCCACGCTTTGCTGGCCAGTCGACACCTCGCCGATGATGCGGTCAGCGAGCGCGCCGGTGCCATAGACCGCGAGGCGCATTTTGAACGCGCCTTGGCGCGCCTGTCTGGTCAGCACCTGCTGAGCTAGGCGGCGATTGACCACGATGGCTAGAAAACTGGTCAGCATCCAGACGCCATACCACGTGCGCACGTGATCGACGCGCGTCCCGATCGGCAGGCCCAATCCGTACATTGTCATCATCGAAAGGGCGAGCGCCGCCGCAACGCTGAACGGGCGCACAGCAATGTGCCCGATGCGAGTCAAATCGTAGAAGCCGAAATGGCGCAGCGCCAGATAGCAGAACAGCGCCGTCAGAAGCGATACCTGCACCAACCGCAGCCACATCACCTCAAGGTCGCCGCGCAGCACGACGGCTGCCCCACCTGCTAGTCCGCCAGCAAAACAACCGAGTACGTCGCCGCCGGCCACAAGGTCGATCGCGACACGGCGCGAGCGCGGTTGCGGCCCTGCGCCAGCGTTCGACGAGGTCGGCGTTCCCGCTATTGCTGATGAAAACGTACGCGTAATCACTACCCAACGCCCACTTATCCTGGAGTCCCCGCTGACCGCCTCAGCGGCACAGCTCGAGCAATCAGCAAACGCCTGTCGCGGTAACGATGGCACTAAAGGAAGGTTGAGGATTTATTACCGCATGTGCCAAAAGGCAGAACACCGCAAATTTGTTATGTTTTCGACGTTGTCGCTGTGCCTTTGGACATATCGTAGCTGCAGGTGACTTGTTGTCCTGGCAGACCCGCGACGAGACGAAGATAGGGTTTGCGATAGCGTTCATTCCAGGCTGGGTCATCGACCTGCCAGAGTTTTACGGCCGTTGAACCCCTGCCAATTTCCAGGCGAACTGGTGTGTCGGGCGGCCAGGCACCGGCATCGAGCCCGTAGACCCGGCGAGCGTCGCGTCCGCATGCTTCCAGGGCCCGCGGGCCCCACGTGCTGACGATAATGTCGTCGCTAACCGAGCGATGCAACCATTGCAGGGTTATAACTTTTCCGGTGGCAAGCAGGGCCAGCAGTATCATGAGTATGCGCATGGTTGCTGTCCGTTAAAGTGCCTCCGAGATTGCGCTTAAGTCTTGGCCGGAAGGGTAAATAAAGCGTTAGCGCCCATGGGCTTCGACCTCGTGTCCGCAACAATTTGCGTCATTACCGGCGACATTGTCAGTGGCACTTGTGCGCCCTACCGCGACTGCGGCATGCTAGGAGCATTAAACTGGCGATGCCCGCAAGCGGCTCAGCCATTGCGACCATTGCTGGAGCGGCCGTGTCGATGTCGGACAGAAAAAGTTATGCCTTCGAGGATCTGGAACTAGGACTGGAGGCGAGCTACGCGCGTGCGGTGACGGATGCCGACATCATCGCCTTCGCCGAACTCACCGGCGATCGCAATCCCGTCCATCTGGATGCCACCTATGCCGCCACAACGCCGTTCAAGACGCCAATATCGCACGGCATGCTGACAGCTGGCTATATCTCTGCCGTGTTCGGCATGCATCTGCCCGGGCCCGGCGCCATCTACGTGTCGCAGACGCTCAATTTCCGTGCACCCGTGCGCCACGGTGATCACGTGGTGGCCAGCGTCCGCATCGTCGATCTCATTGTCGCCAAACGCCGGGCGCGCTTCGAATGCGTCTGCCGGGTGGGCGATAAAATTGTTCTGGAAGGCGAGGCGATCCTGATGGTGCCCGGTCGCACCGTTGCTTGAGGTGCCTCACCCGAACTCAGCGATCGCTTGTTTCCACTTTTGCCAGTAATCCCAGCTGGCGTGCCTCGCTTATGAGTTGTTGGCGGGCGCGATCCTCGTAACCGTTTTGCTGTTTCCCAGGTACGACCACGCAGGCGATGTTGAAGCGATCGTCACCCGTAGAATCGCCGCGCAACGTCAGCACAACCTCACCGCAGAACTCGCCATCCCACAGCCAGCGCGTCAACGAGGCAGAGGCCGAAGTCGCAGCATCGTATGTCGAAGTCGGCGGGTCGATCCGGTCGGCCAGAGCAGCGAGGAAAGCTGAGGGATCGCGCTGCAAAGCGGCCAACCGATCGGCAGGCGCAACGTCCTGATCGGCTCCTGCCCAGCCCGCGCACAATGCCGCCTCATAGTGCTCGAGCATCGCTGCTTGCGGCTCGGCCAAGCCAAAAAAAGTAAATCCCGCCGCGCACCGATCACACATTGTTTCGCGCGCCGCCGTCTGCTGCGGCGGCCCCGGACGGAGCGACGTTTGGCACGACGGCCGCCACAACACGGACGATGATAATTGTCGTGTTGTCCTGATGCGGCGCGCGGATCGCATCGACGCTGCCGATTAGGCGCTTGGCAATTGCGGAGGCGCCCTCGGCCGCGCAATCAGAAATGATGCTCGCAATAGTTTCGGGTTCGAGCGTGTTGACGCCGTCGCTGGCGAGCATGATCACGTCGCCAGCCTCCAATGGTGCGGCTTGCTCGCTGAGGTCGATCATTTCAATATCGTCGCCGGTCAATGCCGAGCGGAGGTAGTGCCGGCGTGGATCCGAACGTGCGGCAGCCCAACTGATTTTGCCGGTTTCAGCCAGCTTGTCGATCTCCGGCGCGAGTGAGTGATCCTCGTTCAGCATGACGATTTCGCTCTGCCGCCAGAAATACAACAGGCTATCCCCGACGCTGACCCATTGCAGACCGTCGGCACTCAATGCCACGCCGACGAGTGTCGAACCCATGCCGTTGTAGACGGGGCTTCGCTTGACCTGCTCGGTCAAAGCAGTGTTGGCACTATCTAAGGCGTGCATCAAACGGTGACGCATGGGGCCCTCGGCGGTCATCAATGCCGCCAGAAACGCCTCTGATGTTGTGCGGCTGGCCATGGCGCCGCCAATATGGCCACCCATGCCGTCGCACAGCACGGCTGCTGCATGGCCCGCCTCGGCTGGCGGCAAGTCGAGCAGTGTGACGCCATCATCGCCGGCGACACTACTCTGCATTGGCCACGCCAGCGCCGTATCCTCCTGGGATCGGCGCGCACCCTGAGACGCCCGGATTGCGATTTCGAAATGCACTTTTTCGCACACCCGTGTTTACGTCCGCGAACAATTCACCGGTCGAGCCAGCGCCTCAGCTTTTTGCATCGGCCAATTCTGACCAATCGAAATCTGCGCCACAGAATGGCACGAAAGCCAACTGCGTGCGACCCATGGTGATCACATCCATGGCCTGCAACGCAATGGCGGCGGTTGGCTTGCGATTGTTGATGGACACGACGTTTGTCTTCGATAGATTGGGCACGAACAAGAAGCTGCGGTCCGCCGAGTCGTAACGGATATAGGCTTGTTCCTCACTCGAGATCGTCTCATCGCCGAAGTCGATGGCGATGCGTTGGTTGCGCCCGCGGCCGATGGTGTTGTTACCCTCAAATATGGGCCGAAAGGCTCCAAGTCCCGAACCGCCAACAACCACTAGCCAACCAACGACCGGATCTTGGTGGAATTCGCCACGGGCCACTTCGACGCGACCGCGCACCAGTTGCGTGCGTGCCGGACCTGCTTGTTTGCGCGGATCGCTTCCGCGAATGGCACGCGTCATGGCCTCTGGGAATGGGTCGCTATTTTTCGGTGTCGCGACCCGCCCCTCGTCGCGCGCTGCCTTAGGTACAACTGCAATCGTTTCCGCATCGACCGCTGCAGCCTTGTTACCGACGGGGATGGGCGGCGGCGCGGCCGCTCGAACGACGTCAGGCGCGGGTGTGGGTAAGGCTGCATGGTCTGCCACGGTGTCGCTTCGACCCGCCGCCATAAGTGCGTCTTTTAAAGAACCGAGAAAACGCGGTGTCTTTGCGGCTCCAGCGTTATCCGAACCATCGCCATCTCTGTTGCCCATAATCGTCGTCTCCCCGTCGCAATTGCTGCTGACGTAATTTTGCGCCACATCGCGGCAACACCGTGGCCGACCAGCCGCGACTTACAAAGCATCCATCGAGCAAAGCAAGAGCGTGCCTTGAACGATAAATAAAAAATGGCGCGCGGACGAAGGCCCACGCACCATCAAAGAATGTACCGCAAGTTTAACCTACGGATAATCCATCACATTCACTCGATGCGCAGGATCGCAGCTAAACCTCTGGAGAGGGCATGCAGTTCCGACTTCCGTCGATCCGCTGTGCGCGCAGTCAGAACCATCGACCGCGTCCGTAAAAACCACCGCCGCCAAGCAGCAAAACTACAATGATGATAAGCAATAATGTGGTGGTATCCATGTCACTACTCCCAAGAACCGCACTTTCTTCCGTCACGATGGGGAAACGAACCTGCAGGCAGTGCGTTCCCTGATAGGCGCAAGTGCGTTCACAATTTGTACCAGATCCGAGCGGTACGCGCCACACGCTGTTGGCTCAATGTGGCGTGGATTGCCTTCGCTGCCGCAACTTTTCGCCATATTGTTGCATCTCATTCGCGGTAAAGGGCAGTGGTGGCTGTAGGCGGTGAAGGCTCGCATGAGGGGGGCGGACTATGAGCAATTTGGTCGCCCTTCCGAGTGGTACCGAACTGGCCGGCGATTTTCGCATCAAACGGGTGTTGGGCGCGGGTGGCTTCGGCATAACCTATCTGGCCGATGAATTGGCACTGGCCCGGCAAGTCACCATCAAGGAATATTTTCCGACCGATTATGCCGCGCGCAAGAACGAGCTTGGCGCCTTTCCGCGCTCGCGCGAATGCGCCGAAGACTACAAATGGGGGCTGGATCGCTTTATCGATGAGGCCAAGACGTTGGCCCGCTTCGATCATCCGAATATCGTCCGCGTCTTCCGCTATTTCCGCGCCAACAACACCGGCTACATGGTGTTGCAGTTCGAGGAGGGCGGCAGCTTCAAAACATGGTTGCGCGGTCTTGGGCGCGCCCCCCGTCAGACCGAACTCGATGCCTTGCTCGCGCCGCTGCTCGATGCGCTTGAGTTGATCCACAAGGGCGATTACCTGCATCGCGATATCGCGCCGGACAACATCATTGTCCGCCGCGACAAGACGCCGGTGCTGATCGATTTCGGCTCCGCGCGCGGCGAGATCGCTTCGCCGTCACGTACCGTTAGTGCACTCGTCAAGCCTGGCTACAGTCCTTATGAGCAGTATGCATCCACCACGCGCCAGCAAGGTCCGTGGACAGACATCTATGCGCTTGGCGCTACCTTTTATCAGGCCATCACCGGCAAGCGTCCCCCCGATGCGCCGTCACGCATGGTCAATGACGAGTATGTGTCCGCCCGCGATGCAGCCATCGGCAGCTATCGCGCGGGATTTCTGGCCGCAATTGACAAGTCGCTGCGGCTTGAAGTGACGGAGCGTCCGCAGTCGATTGCGGAGTGGCGCGGTGCCCTGCTGGCTCCTGATCCCAAGCCCAAAGCCGCCAAAGCCGCGCGCGCGCGCATCGGCGACGTGCTGGGCATCAAGCGGCCGTCCGATCTGACAGAGGCACCGTCCCTCATTGCCGCGACCGAAGCACTGCTGCCGCCGCCGCCGGACACGCCGCAGCCAGCCGGCCAATTGCTTGATTTTGTCGATGGACTGCGCAAGGCGCGTCCGGCGGCGCAGCCCAACAAACCGGAACCGGTAGTGATCGCGCCGGCACCGGCCAGCCTCGGTGCGGCGCTGGCCTCGGTCGAGCCTGCGCCCCGTTTCGGTCTCGGCTATGGTGGTTCGCCGACCTTGATGGCAGCGCGCGCCTCGGCGGCGCCGGTGGAGCGGGTTGTTGCAGCCGCCCGCGCACCCGCCGACGTGCGACCCGCCTTGCCCGCTCCCGCGCCGGCCGTACTCGCCGGAGCGCTGCCACAGCCAGTCGAGCGTCGCAAACCCCGCCGGCAGCGGCAGATGTGGTTTTTTCTTCGCCATCCCTGGCGCGGCTTGCTATTCAAGTTTGCCACTGGTGTTGCTGTCGCCAGCATGTTCACCGTTTATCAGGATCAGTGGCGCGAGCGTTGGGTCGGCAGCTTGCCTGCTACCGCCGCGTCCAAGCAAGTGATCTTGGTGCCGCGTGCCAGCACTTCGCCGGCTACCGAAGCCGTTGCCACCCGCGGCGATGCCGGGGCGCAGGTGCTTCCAGCCAACCACCAACTCATCGGCCCGACGGGAGGCGTCAAGGGACTGCAGTTCATCGGCGAGAGCCGTCGCGTAGTCACGATCGGATCGGACGCGACGCTGCGCGTGTGGGACGCCAATAGCGGCGTGGCAATTCTCAAAATTAGTTTGCCGGAAGGTTCAGCAACAGCGCTCGCGGCGCAGGGCAATCAAGCCCTCACCGGTCATGCCGACGGTACGTTATCGTGGTGGGATCTCGACAAGGGTGAACGCATCGTTTCTTTCCGCCGCAACGGTGAGCCGCTGACCGCAGTCGCCTTCGCGGCCGAGAATGATCACGTCATCGCGGCCAGTCGCGACGGCAGTCTCGCAGTCTGGAATCGCAAGGCGCCGGGGACGCCCGTGCAGATCAGCGGCTTGAACGGCGTCGCTGTGACATCGCTGGTCCGCGTCGCGGCCCGCGATGCGGTGGCTTATGCGATGGCTGACAAATCCGTGCGCCTGGCGAGTTCAGAGGGCCTGTCGCAGATTCGCAGCTATCGTGGCCACAACGCGCCGATTACGGCACTCGATAGCCCCGACGATGGACGTGCGTTGGCGTCGGCCGCGTCCGATGGTCAGATCCGCGTGTGGTCCACCGCATCGAGCCGGCTGATCAAAAGTTTTCAGGCCCATGTCGGACCCATCACCGCACTCAGCTATGCACCATCAGGCGACGCGCTGGCCTCTATCGGTTCAGATGGGATACTGAAAATATGGGATGCAAAACGCGGTCGCCTGCTCGCGTCGACGCCGGAACGGACACCGGGCGTCCATGCGGTGGCATTCGCCGCCGATGGTCGCCGCCTCGCCACGACTGGGAGCAACGGCACCGTGCGCTTGTGGGAAATGGGCGCGCCCAAATCGTCGCAAGAATAAACTTCTTCACGTTACGTGTCTTGCACGCGGCAACGAGGTTCGTCATTGTCGGTCGTTCGCGAGGAGACGAGTTGCAATGGCGGCAAAAATCAAATCGGCAAAAATTCTGCAGCGCCGACGCGCCGGCGTGGAAGATGACGGTTCGGTCAATGCGTGGCACGACATCAGTGTCGCTGCAAAAAGCGCTGGAGCGAAAAAAAGTATTTCAGGCGGTGCATCGCGGTCGGTCGAAAAACAAATTTGCGAACTGCGCTTTCGCTTGGCCGAGATTGCCGATCTCAGTGCAACAGCGGCCGTTCTCAACTGGGATCAGGCGACGTACATGCCGAAGGGCGGCGGCCAGGCGCGCGGTCATCAGTGCGCAACGCTGTCGCGCCTCGCGCACGAAAAACTTGTCGACCCGGCGCTCGGCCGTTTGCTGGACGGTTTGACGGGAAAGCTTGCTGATCGTCCTGATGGCGACGATGACGTGGCATTGCTGACGGTCACTCGGCGCGATTTCGAGCGTGCCGTAAAGGTGCCGTCGGCACTGGTCGAACGCATGTCCGCACATCGCAACCGTGGCTATACGGCCTGGGCTGAAGCGCGTCCGGCCAATGACTTCGACCGTGTTGCGCCGCTGTTAGCGGAGGGCGTCGATCTGGCCCGCGAACTGGCGGTGAAACTCGGGGGCGGGCAACCCGGTGGCGGCCAGCACATGATGGATCCGCTGATCGAGGACGCCGAACCAGGCATGACGGTGGCAGACGTACGGACTTTGTTCGATAGCTTGCGCCCATCGTTGTTGCACCTGTTGAGTAGCGCGACAGCTACCAAACCCGCCGATGATGCCTGCCTGCTGCAGCATTTTCCAGAAGCCAAACAGTTAGCTTTCGCGCTAAAGATTGCTGAGCATTTCGGCTTTGACTTGACGCGCGGCCGCCTCGACCGCAGCCCGCATCCTTTCTGTACGACTTTTGCGACCGGCGACGTGCGCATCACAACCCGGGTCAAGTCTAACGATCTCGGGGAGGCGTTGTATTCGACGCTGCACGAGGCCGGTCACGCCATGTACGAGCAGGGTGTGGCGTCAGCTTTCGATCGCACGCCGCTCGCCGGTGGCGCTTCAGCCGGTGTGCACGAAAGTCAGTCGCGGCTGTGGGAAAACATCGTTGGTCGCGGCGAGCACTTCGTCCAATACGCCTATCCGCTGCTGCAACGGCAGTTCCCGGAACAATTAAAGCGCATTCCCGTCAAGGCCTTCTATCGAGCCGTCAACAGGGTAGAGCCGTCTTTGATCCGCACCGATGCTGACGAACTCACCTACAATCTGCACGTCATGATCCGTTTTGACATCGAGTGCGACCTGTTGGAGGGGAAATTGGACGCCAAGGATCTGCCGGAGGCGTGGAACGGCCGCTATGCGCGCGATCTCGGTGTCACACCGACCAATCATGCCGACGGTTGTTTGCAAGATGTGCACTGGTTCAGCGGGACGATTGGGGGCGCTTTTCAGAGCTATACGATCGGCAATATTCTGTCGGCTCAGTTCTTTCAGGCGGCGGTCGCGCGACATCCCACAATTCCCGATGAAATCGCGCTTGGCAAGTTCGCGACCTTGCACCACTGGCTCACCGAAAATATCTATCGTCACGGCCGCAAATTCGAACCGGCTGACCTCGTCGAGCGCTCAACCGGCGGGACCATGTCGACCGCGCCGTATCTGCACTACCTGACGCGGAAATACGGCGCGCTGAATGACTCGCGCTAAGTCTGTCGGGAACTTCGGCAAACCGATGCGAAAGGACATTCCCGTGTCAGCTCTCAACGACATTGATCGTCGCTTTCTACGCATCGCTTATGAGGAAGCGCTCGCCGGCTACAATGAGGGTGGCTGTCCGATCGGCAGCGTGCTTGCCGAAGCCGATCGCCTGATCGCCCAGGGTCGCAATCAGCGGGTCCAAAAAGGTGATCCGATTGCACACGGCGAAATGGACTGCCTGCGCAAGGCGGGCCGCCAGCGTTCCTATCGCCGAATGACACTTTATACGTCACTGTCGCCGTGCATGATGTGCACTGGAACCATCATACAATTCGCAATTCCGCGGGTTATCGTCGGCGAAGCGAAAAATTTTGCCGGCAATCCCGCTTTCTTGCGCGAACGCGGTGTCGAAGTCATCATTGCCGACGACCCCAATTGCATCGCCCTGATGGCGCGTTTTATCCGCGAACAGCCCGTGCTCTGGAACGAAGATATCGCGGAGGAATGAAACACGTCTGTCGCGTCTATTCGCTGTCGTTCCGTATCGCGGTCGGGATTTTTACGGCGGCAGCTGGTTCGGGTTGATCGCCGAAATCTTTTATTTTCACGAACTCCAGCGCTGCATCCGCGCGCCCCCAATAGGCTTCGACATTCGGTTTGTTGAAATCACGTTTGACGATTGTTCGCGCCTTATCGAGAGATGTCGCGGCAAAGCCTCCATACGCTTTTTCGTGCACGACCAGAGTAACCGCTTCTCCGCTGCCTGCATAAACTTTCGCATCGTCGTGGTAGCCGGGATTGGCGTCGCGGGCACTACCGGTAATATCCTCGAACACCATCCGCGGCACGAAGTCCTGCCCAAGGCTTGCACGCAGTTGTTTGACGTGGCCGCGCGACGGGCTCTTGGCGACATATCTGAACCCGGCCGCCTTTGCCGCAGCAGCGTCTTTGACCCAATCGTGTCGACCGTTGCCGACACCATGCAACGCGCCTTCGTACTTGTCGCGCGCACCATCCAGTTCAATCAAATTGGCGAACCTGTCCTGTGGATACTCCTTGGCCAGAATGTCCTGTTTTTTCCTTGCTGCGCCGATGCGGGACGCGACCGGCATGCCGCGCGGCGCGGGATCGTTGCGTTCCTGCACATTGGCTTCTACATACCAGGAAATCTTGAAACGACCCGGCGCCTCAAGAATTCGGCGAATGTCGCTCACCGCCCACTCGTGATGCACGGCAATGATGGAACCAGGTGTAAGCTTGCGCAAAGTCGTCGCGGTTACATTACCATCGCGCATGACCCAGTGCGGATAGTACGATGTCTTAATAGGCGATTTCGCGGATGATTTGGCGTCTGCACTAACGGAACCAAAAATGGCTGCAACGGCAAAAACGGCGCTCGAAACGAGCGAGACTGCAAAAAGCTTCATGACTGAAATCCTCATGCTGGCGGTGGGCT
This sequence comes from Hyphomicrobiaceae bacterium, assembly GCA_025351355.1. Taxonomy (GTDB): domain Bacteria; phylum Pseudomonadota; class Alphaproteobacteria; order Rhizobiales; family Hyphomicrobiaceae; genus JABFRJ01. The sequence goes on along the minus strand of JANXWC010000191.1, from coordinate 67,100 downwards.
CAACGCAGGTCACCGGATGGCGGTTCCTCAACTGCGCGCGCCAACCCAGCGGGGTTGGAGCATGATTGAGCCGCCCGCCTCACTCACGCCTGCTCAAGTCGTCGCGCCCGAAATTGGTTCGCTGGAAGTCGTCGATGTCGCACGAGCGCACGAGCCGGAACGTTATCTCGCGGCGACACTAGCTGCGGAACCGCATCGGCCTGCGCTGATTGCGCTGGCGGCGTTCGCCGCAGATCTGGTCCGAATTTCCCACACCGTTACGCAGCCGATACTGGGCGAAATCCGCTTGCAATGGTGGCGTGATAACCTTGATATCATCGACCGAGGAGGACGCGCCGGCAGTCCGATTGCCGATGCGCTTGCGCCTGCGATCACGTCCTACGAACTGCCCCTCCCTCTGCTCGTCGCGATGACCGAAGCGCGCGCGTTCGATCTTTATGATGACCCGATGCCGGACGAACCGTCATTGGCGGGATATCTGTCAAAAACTGAAGCGATCCCGTTCGAACTTGCGTTGCGCATCCTCGGCGTTGCGGCTCAGCCGGCAGCATCACTGGCAATCTCGGCCGGTCGCGCCTTTGGCCTGACCCGGTTGCTGGCTGAGTTGCCCCGTCACTTGGCCGCTGGCCGCGTGCCGTTGCCGCTGTCTATCATCAATGAGCATGGCATTTCACCGGCATCACTTCGCGAAGGCGGCGATCTCGCCCTGCTTCGGCCGTTGATAACTCACTTGACCCGTGAAGTTTCAACTGAAATTGCGATGCTGAGGCCACGCATTGCGGCGCTTTCGCGCCAGCAGCGTGTTGCGCTGTTGCCATTGGCCGTTTTGTCACCGTATTTGAAGGCCATCGAGCGTCCCTTGAGAAATCCGGTGCGCGACGTCGCGAGCTTGGCGCCCTTGACGCGGGCGTGGCGCGTCGTGGCCGCCCACATCTTGGGCCGCATCTGAACTGCAAAGGGCTTCGAGATGCCAAATGCTGAGGTGAGGCTGGGAGTGTGGATGTGGACCGCGCGTGCGCCCGAGCTGTTGCGGTCACTCTTGCTGGCGATGTTGGCGCTGATTGTCGCGGCTGCCCCCGCATCGGCGGAGCCTGAGATCAAATGGAAGGTGGTCAATCCTTTCCGTCTCTTTACCGATCCCGCCGATACCGAAGTGCATCGCGCAACTTACGAGTCGTTGTCCGAGGAGGAGCGGCGCAATCCCGTCCTCAGCGCCGAGCGCGCTCTGGCCGAACGCCATCAGGATGGCTGGGCCGCGACCATGTGGCAGGACGCCTGTTGGGACGTGTCGAAAAACCGCTATGGCTGTCCGGGATTGACCGACTATGTCAATCCCAAGAGCCATAAGATCCGGGCGTCGATCCTTGACGTACCCGATAGCGCGACCGTCGATTGCACCTGGCTGACGACGCCGAAAGGCGGGCGCAAGCGCGGCGCCGCAATTACCGTTCCTTGCGACACCCTAGTCGAATTGGAAATCCCTTACCCCGCAGGTGCCGATGTATCCGTCGAGGTCGGCCGCCAACAGATCGCCACCACGCCGGCCAAGGTCGAAGATCTGTTTATCGTTGGCATGGGCGACAGCTTCGGCTCGGGTGAAGGCAACCCTGACGTACCCGTTCGCTTGTCGGCCGATCGCACCGCCGAATATGGCTTGCGCACCAAAGATCTTCCACCACTGGTCGGTTATCCGGCACGCGCCGGCAATTGGCAGAAGATCGGCGACAAGGCCTTCATCGAAGAAAATCCGCGTTGGTTGGATCAGGCCTGCCACCGGTCGCTTTATTCGCATCAGCTACGCGCGGCGCTGCAACTCGGCGTCGAAGATCCGCATCGCGCGGTGACGTTTGTCGGCTTTGCGTGTTCGGGCGGTGAAACGATCTTTGGCGCATTCCTGCGCTACAAGGGGCACGAATGGGTACCCAATCCACCGGAGCTGTCGCAGATTTCAGCAACCGCAGTTGCGCAATGCGGCACGTCGGAGGCCCCGTCCGTCGATCTGCCTGAAGCCTATCACATGAACGGTCGCCTACCGGAATTGCAGGGTGGGCTGGTTCTACGCAAGTGCGCGGCGGAGAAGGCCCGCAAGATCGATCTGGTGTTCCTGTCGATGGGCGGCAACGACATCGGCTTCTCGCGCCTGGTGGCCAACGCGGTGCTTGCCGACAAGTCGTCGCTGCGCAGTCTCGGCGGCTGGTTCGGACAGGTCGAGGGCGTGACCGAGGCGCAGGCAGCGCTCGATTTGCTCTCCGACCGCTACAAGGCACTCAACCGCGCATTTCATTCGCTCATCCACATTCCCTGGCCCGAAGCCGATCGCATCATCTTGACGGCCTATCCGCCGTTGGTGCTGTTGGAGGATGGCCGGTCATTATGTCCGGACGGCACCTCTGGCATGACGGTGCTGTCTGACTATTTTCTCAGCAAGGAAAAATCGGCCGAAGCGTCGGTGGCGGCGGAGCGGCTGCAAGGCATCATGCAGGAAAGCGCCAAGGCCTACGGTTGGAGTTTCGCCGACGCCCATCGTGCCGATTTCCGCGGTCGGGGATTGTGTGCCGGTTGGTCGCGGGATGCGATGTCGACGGCCGACGATCTCAGGATGCCGCGGTTCGTAAATGGCAAATGGGAACCTTACAATCCCACACAATGGCGCGCGTATGCCACGCGGCAGCGCTGGTTCCGCACGCCGAACGATGCCTTTTTGACCGGGCATTTCCACGTGCCGCAGTCCCTGATGCAGAGCGTCATGAAGCAGCAGGGGCTGGAGTGGCTGCAGTTGTTGCTGGCCAGCACATATTCCGGTGCGTTCCACCCGACAGCCGAAGGTCAAGCGGCAATTGCAGACAGTGTCGCGGCACGCGCCCGGTCGGTTATCGAAAAGTACGAACGGCGCTCGACGCCGCGCATTTCCAATCGCGACGAATGACGCGCGCGCCAAGCACTTGTTGGCTGCGTGCCGAAAAAACTCAGCCGCCCGACTTGACCGGTTTGCCGCGCCACGCCGGCTCAAAATCGTTGGCCTGCAGCGTGCCGGACGTGCCTTTAGCGGGTTGTGGGCCCTGACTGCGCTGCACAGCGGCCGGCGTCGAGGCGACGGGCGGTGTTGCGGTCGGTTGCCCCCGGCGGTCGTGCTCGTTGATAAGATCGATGGCCATCTTGGCGCCGAATTCGGCTTTCTTCACAAACACGCCCCAGGCTTGCTGGCCTTGCGCGCAGGTGCCGGGGTTGCGCTCGCAGAATGTTGCAGTCCAATGCATGGTCGTCTTGGCGCCGCTGAGGACGCGGGCCTGGCTTGCCTCGTCCGTCGGCAACACGAGCACACCGAGGCCGAGCAGAAATGTGGTGCGGATGAAGAGCATGGCGATATCCCTGACTGCAGTCTGCAATTTACCAGTTATCCATTGCCGTTCGCCCAAGATGGCCACAACAATTCGCGACAAATTCATTTCAAATTAAAAGTTTCGGCGCCGTCAGAGTGCTTCTCGATAAAGCATGCTCCGGACGAGATCTGGGGTCTAAGCGGTTTTTCCGAAAGGAAGCACGACGAAACAAAAAGCTTAGGGTCCTTCCGCCGTTCAACCAAAGCCGGGGCGACCCTACCCGAGCCTGCTCGACGCGAGCTGACAACGCTCAATCCACAATCGCTCGCGCGTTAACGTCTCGTTTACGTTGACCGCCAATACTCCGCCTGAAGTTGCCGGGGACTGAGTGCCGGCAGCGGGAGTAGGTTCATGTCGCCAACGCATCACCGATACGTGTTCATTGGCTTCACCCTGTTGATCGCGGGTGTGGCAGTCAATGTCATGGCATTGCAACCGGAACAGCCGGTCAGCGGGGTTGGTCGGAATGCGTTGGGGGCGAAGGTGGACGGCAAGGTCGACGTGGACCGTCGTCAATGGTCGGCGCTGGACCGGTCGTTGCCGCAGGTTACGATGCCTGCACCAAACACCGTCAAATCGCCGTTTACGCCCACGAGCCCAGCAGTCCCGGAGCAGTTCCGGCCGGACTTGCTCAAGTTCGATACCGTTGGTGCTGCCACCGGCGCTACCGAGCAATCCACCGTGTCGTCGCGCGTGACGACCGGTGGGCCTCCACCCCCGTCCGCCCAGGCGTCAGCCGTTCAGCCGCCTATGGAGCAGGGCCCCCGCCGTTTCGCGCGCCTGAGGCCTGACGCAGCATTTGCCAATCGTCCAGGCGATCGCTTCCCCGATGCCCCCGATGCCGAAGGTGACCCAGACACCATCAAGGCCGTGCAGCGCGAGTTGTCGTCCCACGGCTACGGCCAGCTGAATCCCGACGGTGTGCCGGGCCTTGTGACGCGCGCGGCAATCATGGCGTTCGAATTCGATCAGCGCATGGCGCTGACCGGAGAGGCAACAGAACGGGTGCTGTCGCGCCTTCTGCTCGGCCCAACGGGGGCTGCATCGGCCGATCCGGCCGCGGGGCTCGTGCGTTCGCCGCAGGCCGAAATGGTCATGCGCACGGCGCAGCAATCGCTGGCGGCGCTCGGCTATCAGGTGGGCCGCATCGATGGCAAACCGGGTGAGGAAATTGCCCGCGCCATTCGTGAATTTGAACTCGACGAGGGACTGAAGCCAACGGGCCGTGTCTCTGCCGACATCTTCAATCGCCTCGGCCGTGTCGTTGCCTCAGCCAAACCCATGCCGATCCAATAGCCGTATTGCATGCGCGGTAAACTACTGTGTGGTCGCTGGAATGGCCGCTAGGCGCCGACATGGTAATTTGGTAGGCGCCGCGCGGTCTTCCCTCTGCGGGCTTCCGCACCGCCAAACCTGCGGTGAAAAGATGAGGTGGCCGAGCGGTGCTGCGTTTTCTCTCGCGCATTGTTGAACGGCGCGATACGTTCCGAGTGCGGGGTAATGCGGGGGCGGTCATGTCGATGCGTTGGTCAGGCGATGGCATGACGGCGGTTGTGTTTGCAGCCATTGCCGGGTTGGGGCTTGCCGGCTGCAGCGGCGGCGGCCGGGTTGATGAGCAACTGGCCGAGCCTGCCGCACTTCGTCTCAGCAAACAGGCCATCGGCGTATTCCGATTGGCGACGCCCGATCCTTCGTGCCTGACGACGGCCGTCAGTATCGGCGTGCGCGAAGGGCCGCTCTTTCGCCCGCAGCAGACGTTGCGCCTGCAGCAGACTGCAGTGACGACAGTACTCGAGGTGTTGCTGGAGCCGGGTGAGTATCACGTCCTTGGCTTTGCCTGTTATCGCGCCCGGTCGAAGCTGGTGATGGCGGAGCCGCAGGGTGACGGCCTGCTGCGACGCAGTTACGCGAGCTTCAATATCGCCGCCGGCGAGGTGGTCAATCTCGGCCAGATCAGGTTGACGCGAGCCGGGCGCACGCCGGGCGTCTTCAGTTCGTTCGTGGGGGTAACGGTGGAGGTTTCGGACTGGCCGCTCCCCGAACTCGAGCGCTTCAAGTCACAGCGGCCGAAACTCTATGCGGAAATGAAAACGCGGTTGATGGCGGTGGCGCCGGTGACGCAACTGACGCCCGACGTGGCCGAGCAGAAATGCGCGGAATTCGCGCGATTGCGCGCCGAAGGCAAAGTGCAGAATGTTCCGCCGGCATGCAGCGCGTCGCCCGTGCCGAAGGGTAGTCCGCGGACGTAACCGTTAAGCGAAACCGCTGAAGATATTGCAATATGCTTGCAAACGGAAGTTGATCGGCCTATATGTTGAGGCATGACCCAATCCTCCTTCGCCGCCGTGATGCATCTCCTGCGCGCGCATTCCCGGATCGAGCAGCGCTTCAGCGGCGAACTTGGCGCCGTGCACGGCTTGGCATTGAAAGAAGTGCTTTTGCTGATGCACGTAGAGAAATCGCCACGCATGCGGTTGAGCCGCGTCGATCTGGCCAAGCGCTTGAGTACCAGCCCGTCGACGGTGACGCGCATGACGCAGCCTTTGGAAAAGTCCGGGCTCGTCAGCCGGGACACCGATCCGCGTGACGCGCGGCTTGGTTATGTCGTGCTGACCGAGCGCGGTGCCGAACTTGTCGGCCATGCCCGCTCGACCCTTGAGCGGCTGTCGGCGGAAATGTTTCGCGATCGTTGGACCAAGCCCGAAATCGCCAGCCTTGCTGGTTTGCTCGGTCGCCTGACGACCGGCGAACCTGGCGATCTGACAAAATGAAAACGGCCCACCAAGGCTGGCGGGCCGTTACGCGGTTGCAGTAACGCGCAAATATCAGCGCGACGCCTTGTCGGGGTCCTTGACGGCTTCCATGGTGGCGAATTCGATGTTGTAGAGTTCGCCGTCTTTCTTTTCGACCTTGCGGAGATAGACGTTCTGGATGATGTCGCGGGTTGCTGGATCGATCGAAATCGGCCCGCGCGGGCTTTCAAACGCCATGCCTTTCATGGCGGCGATCAGGGCGTCGCCATCTGTCGCGCCGTTGGTCTTTTTCAGCGTCTCGTAGATCAGGTGCATGCCGTCGTAGCCTCCGACCGACATGAAGTTGGGACGCAGCGACGGATTGGCTTTCTTGAAGGCGGCGACGTACGCTTGGTTCTTGGCGCTCGGATGTGCGGTCGAATAAGGATCGGCTGAGATCAAGCCGAGGGCCGCGTCACCAAACCCATTGAGGATGTCGTCGTCCGGCAGGTCGCCGGTGGCGATCAGTTTGATGCCGCTCTTGTCCAGGCCGCGCTCGACGTATTGCTTGGCAAAAGTAGCGCCTTGTCCTGATGGCACGAACACAAAGATGGCGTCGGGCTTGGCGTCGGCTGCACGCTGCAGGAACGGGGCGAAATCCGGGTTGGCCATCGGCACGCGTGCTTCGCCGAGGATCTGGCCGCCAGCCTTGCTAAAGCCGTCCTTGAACCATTTCTCCGCGTCATGGCCGGGTGCGAAATCGGCGACGATCGAGAATGCCTTGCCGATGCCGTTCTTGGCGGCCCAACTGCCCATGACCGATGCCTTCTGTGGCACCGTGAAGCTGGTGCGCACGATGTAAGGTGACCGCTCGGTGATGATGGAAGTGCCGGCGGCCATGACGATCTGCGGCACCTTGGCTTGCGCCGAGACGGGAGCCGCAGCCAGCGCCAGCGGGGTCAAGCCGAAGCCTGCGAGAAATTTTACGCCGTCATTGACGACCAACTCTTGCGCCAAGCGCTTGGTTATGTCGGCGACGTTGGTGTCATCCTTGAGGATGATTTCGATTTTTTTGCCGGCGACAGTGTCTCCATTTTCGGCCATGTACAATTTGACCGCCGCTTCGATCTGTTTGCCGGTCGAGGCGAAGGGGCCGGTCATGGGCAGGATCAGTCCGATTTTGACGGTTTCCTGTGCCGTGGCGAGCGCTGCGCCTGACATAAGCAAGCCCGCGGCCAATAGCGTCCTCAGTACACTGCGTCGTTGCATGCGTAACCCTCCCAGGTACTTCTTGATTGGTTGTGGCGGCGATTTGCGCCGGTCGGCCCAGGGCTGTCAATCACCGCGGGTGTCGCCGACCGGCTGGTCCGCCGCAAGTTGGTCGATCAGCCGGTAACTCAGCCACAGCGCGCCTACTCCGAACAGCACGCCGCCCGCCATGCTGCCCGCAAACACGCCCGGCGCGCCATACCAATATCCCCCGAGTGTGACGAACGGCAGCGTGCCGAAGGTGGCGCGGCCCCAGTTGACAGCCGTCGCATAATGGGGGCGACGCAGGGTGTTAAAAACGGCATTGGCGATGAACAGGAAACCGAGGAACACGAACAGCGGCGCCAGCCACCAGCAGAACAGGTGGATGAGCGCGGCGCTGTCTGGACCGAGCCCGAACCAGCGGATGATCAGTTGCGGCGACAGGGCCAACGCCAGCCACGCTATGGCGGTGAAGACGATGTTGGCTTTGACGGCCTCCGTCACTGTCTGCCGAACCCGGTCATAGTGGCGCGCGCCGTAGTTCTGGCCGATGATCGGACCGATGGCGCTGGTCATGGCGAAGATGGCGCCAAACGCCACCGGGTTGACGCGACCGCCGACACTCCAGGCAGCCATCGCCGCGTCACCGTATCCGGCAAGTGCTTTCGTTACGAACGCATTGGCGGCGGGTGTCGCAAGGTTCGTCGCCACCACGGGGATGCCGACCGCCAACAGTCGCGCGCCATCGCTGGCGAAATCGGCCACGGTCGGGCGCTGCAGCAGGTTGTGGATTTTGACGACGCCATACAACCCCACGCAAGCCGTCAACACGCGCGAGAGCACCGACGCCCAGGCAGCGCCGGTCAGCCCAAGCTTGAACGCGAAAATGAAGATCGGATCGAGGATAACGTTGAGGATCGCGCCCGACAGCGTCACGAACATCGAGCGTCGTGCATCGCCGGTCGAGCGCAGCAACGCGCTCGCGGTCATGCCGACGACCATAAAGGGAAACGACGGATAGATGATGTGAAGATAGTCGGTGCCGAGCGCGCGCGTCCGGCCGCTGGCGCCCAGGAAGCCGAGCAACGGCCCGAGGAACGGCCATAGCAAAAGCGACATCGCCACCGCCACCACGCACGACAGCAACAGTGCGCTGGTCGCCAGCCGCCGCGCATCGTCGAGGCGGCCCGCGCCGATGGCCGGCGATACGATGGACGTCGAGGAGATGGCCATGACGATGCCGATCGAAATTGTGAAAAACAGCAGCGAACTTGCATAACCGACGGCTGCCAGCACCTCGGTGTCGCCCAACTGGCCCAGAAACAGCAGGTTGGCGAGGTCGCCGACAAACAGCGATACCAGCCCCAAGGCGCCGGTGCCGGTCATGACCATGATGTGGCCGAGGATGGAGCCAGTGACGAAGCGCGGCGACGTTGATGCCGTTGCGTCAACGCCACCGGCGGCAGGTACAAGGCGCGGTGGCGTCGACGATGCCGGCCTCGACACCGCCATCGGTTTGGTACGCGCTCTTCCCTGAGCGGGCGACTGCCGTCGTCGGCGTTTATTTCTACGCGACCGTGCCATTCCCAAGTACGGCTCCTGTCAGTAACCAACGTGTCAGCAAGCCAAAGACCAGCCCGTCACAAACCTTCGCGACGTCCATTGTGACGTCTATCCTCGCGACCCGCGCCGCGATCGACGGTGCGTTCGTCAAGCCGTTCGAATTCGCCCTCGATGATCGGACCATCACCGGGTGGCGGACGTGGCGTCCTCGTGGCCTTGCCATCGACCGCTCCAAAGGGTCTGCTGCCATTGCCGGCGCCGCCCGGTTCGGGCGTGCCGCGGTGCTGCTCTCCGAAAAAAAAAGCGCGCAGTTCGGCCGATCGGAATAACCGCCTGAGGCTCCAGACAGCCACCCGATGCCGCACCCGTGGCACCAGCAGCGCCACACCTGCCGCATCCGAAAGGAATCCCGGCACGATCAACAATAGCCCGCCCAGCAGCACGAACATTCCGTCGATGACCGGTGCAATTGGGGGCTTGTTGCGCTGCATGGCATCGAGCGCGCGGCCCATCACCTGCAACCCCTGCTCGTAGATGACGTAGGTACCTAATGCTGCCGAACCTAGAATAAGCAGCAGCGTCGGCCAGAAGCCTATGGCTTGCCCAACCTTGATCATCAACGCGATCTCGAGAAACGGGATCGCTGCACAGACGAGGATCAGTCCCAATCGCATGGCCTGGTCCAGAAACGTGGCGGTTTGTTTTTGACGTCGGTTTTGCCGCAGGCCCGCCCGTGTTGCCGCGGCAGAGGAGATCTATAGCTACAATCTTATGACTTGGCTTGCCCGTATTTTGCAGCGCGCCCGGCATCAGACCACAAAACGCGGTCGTTTGATGGCGGCCCCCGCCGTGCTATGGTTACCTCTAAAGCTGCGACATTTGCGGAATACGGCGCTAACTGTAGCTGGCATACGACGACGACGATCATTATATAACAATCATCGGCGGCAGCGTTATGGCTGACTGTTGGCCAGTTTTACGGCTCTGACGAACAAAGCGGCTGGGCGACCACGCAGGAAAGCGGATGATCATGGACGGTGGTGGACAAAACAACCTGATGACCTTGATTTTTCTGGTCGCAGCGGTGCTGATTTTTCTGAAGTTGCGCAGCGTGCTGGGCCGGCGGACGGGAGATGAGCCGGCGCGGTTTGAGCGTTATCGGTCCGAGCGGGCGGCGGCCGAAGCGCAGGCGGCGGCGAAGGCCGACACTAAATCAGAGCCAAAGGCGGAGACCAAGCGCGATGGCAAAGTCGTCACCTTGCCGCGGCGTGACCGAGATGCGGCGGCGGAAGGCGCTGGCGCACGCGAAACCGACGAGGCGCGGTCGCAACGCATGACGCAATTCGCCGCTGGCAACTCAGCTTTGGCTCGCGGTTTGATCAGCGTCGCCCATGCCGATACCGCGTTCGAGCCGGCAGATTTTGTACGCGGTGCCAAGGCCGCCTACGAAGCGATCGTGTCGGCTTTCGCGGAAGGCAATCGCGCGCTGCTGCGGGATCTATTGAGCCCGGACGTGTTCGATGATTTTGCCGCTGTTCTCGATCAGCGGGCGACGCGACAGGAAACCGTGGAGCAAAGCTTCGTCGGCATTAAATCAGCCGACATTGTGGATGCGGAACTGGCTGGCAAATCCGCGCAGATTACTGTGACGTTCGTCAGCGAATTGATCTCGGCGGTCCGTAATGCGGCGCGCGAAGTCATCTCAGGCGACCCCAAGCGCATCAAGGAAGTCACGGATGTCTGGACGTTCGCCCGCGATGTTACGGCAAGCAACCCCAACTGGCACCTCGTGGCGACGCGCGCCGCGCACTGACAATGCGGAATAGGGTACGCCATGCCGGTCTTACCGTTCTGGTTCTACTCGGCGCATTGGATCGGCCGGCAGCAGCCCTGCCCCCGGCGCCGAGCGGTTCGGCATCCATGAGTACGGGCACCGGTGACGCGCCCTACAGTGCCGTTGCATTTTCCGATGTCCCAGGCTGGAGCGACGACGATCACGCTGCAGCCTTTTCGGCGTTTCGCGCGTCATGTGCAGCACTCGCCGGCCAGGTAGCGAAAAAATCTGTGGCGCCTTCGTGGGCTGCCGCGTTGGGGACAGTTTGCACTGCCGCCCTAGCGCTGACGACACCTGTCGACCGAACGCAGGCGCGTGGTTTTTTTGAAACGCATTTCCTGGTCCGTAGCCTTGGTGATGTTGGTGGTGGCACTCGTGGGCTTCTGACCGCCTATTATGAACCCATCGTCGCGGCACGACGGCACCCCGCACCCGGATTTCAAGTGCCGCTGCATCGGCGTCCGAAAGACCTGGTCAATCTCGTCGACGAGGCAGATCGGGCCGGTGCGTCCGCTGCGCTCTCCCACGCGCGCAAGTCACCCGCCGGCTTGGTGCCATTTCCGACCCGGCAGCAGATAGACGAAGGTGCGCTTGGCGGTCTGGATCTGGAGATTTTCTATGTCGCCGATGAAGTCGAACGCTTTTTCCTGCAGGTGCAGGGCTCCGGCGTGATCGAACTTGCCGACGGGACGCACATTCGCGTGACCTATGACGGCAAGAACGGCCATCCCTACACTTCAGTCGGCCGGTACATGATCGACAGCGGCTTGATGGGCGCCGATCAAATGTCGTTGCAGTCTATGGCGCGATGGTTGCGAGCCGATCCGGCGCGCGGACGACACGCGATTTGGCAGAACAAGAGCTATGTTTTCTTTCGTGAGTTACAGCAGAGCGCGTCCGGCCCCATCGGCGTTTTGGGTGTACCGCTGACGCCGCTGCGCAGCCTCGCCGTCGACCCTGCGTATCATGCGCTAGGCCTGCCCATCTTTGTCGACGCGCCGAAGATTGTGCATGTGACCGGTAAACCGTTTCGGCAACTGATGATCAGCCAGGATGTCGGCTCCGCGATCAAAGGTGCGGAGCGCGGCGACATTTATGCTGGCAGCGGGCCGGTGGCGGGGGCCATTGCGGGCGTCACAAAGCATGCTGGACGGTTCTTCGTGCTGGTGCCGAAAACTGATGACAGTCCGGCGGCGCGCCCGTGAAGCGTGTTAAGGCAAAAAAAGATGGGACGGCCGAAAAGCCGGCATCGAAGCCCACGCAGGCGGCAGACCCCCACTTGACCGATGAGGAGCGGGCACTGTGGCGTCATGTGGCCAGCGGGATCAAGCGGTTGAGGGCGAAGCCGCGTATCACAGATGGTGGAGCGAGCGGCGACGGCGGCGCAGCTCTGCCGTCGCTGACGACCTCGCGGGCAGCGGATCGAGTTGAGCCCAGGCGCGCCGGCAATGCCGCCTCGTTACCGGCGGCGAGCGCGCGCCGCAGTGTGCCGACCGCTGCACCGACGGTGTCTCCATCGCTTGCCGATTTCGATCCGCGAAAGGCCAAGAAGCTGGCCAAGGGCCGCACCGGGATCGAGGCGCGACTGGATCTGCACGGACTGCGGCAGGACGAAGCGCATACGCGGTTGGTGCATTTTTTGCGCGACTGCCACCAGCGCGGGCTGAAACATGTGCTGATCATCACCGGCAAAGGTCGCGAAAACGATGATCCGCAGACGCCGTTCGTCGACACGCTTGATCGGCCAGCCCGTGGCGTGATCCGCCGCAACTTGCCGCGCTGGCTGGACGAGCCGGAATTGCGGACCTTCGTCGTCGGCTATACGTCGGCATCGCAACGCCACGGCGGCGATGGCGCGTTCTACGTCGAACTCAGGCGACCGCGTTGATGGGCCGGATTTCCCCGGACAACCGCGACATGTCGCTTCGGTTTTGTCGGGAAAGATGGCATAGACGGCTAACGGATTGCCACGCGGCTGCGCCAGCTGTGCGTAGAGGGAGTTCAGACCATGAGTCATGACGCAGCAAGCACCGGCAGCTATCCGCGCCCAACGCCCTTTATCTGGCTTTTCCTCGGCAAGGTTCTGTTGCTGTTCGTCACCATCGTACTGGTGTGGGCGCTTTACGCCTACCTGCACGCCTACCGGCTGGAGTGGCTCGGATATTTCTATGCCAAACTGACACCGCTGACCTATGGGCTCTATGCCCTAGTCGAAAGTCTATTTTCGGGTGATGTACGCTACAAGATCCGCGCCGCCATCACCGACGATCTCGGCCAGCGGTCGCTGTTCCTGCTGATGCTGACCGCGACGCTCGAATTGACGCTCTACTGCCTGTTCAAGTTGATCAAGACGGTCGTTGCGCGGGTGATGGCAGGTCGGCGTGCAGCAGCACTGCCGCGAGTGGGCTCATACGTTCGCCATTGAATGCCAAATTTTACGTTCAGCTTGCGTTGACAGAACCGCCTCGAAGCACGATAAGCACCGGTGAAACGATCCGGAACGCAAGTTTCGGGGCGTGATCGTCGCTGCTTGAGGCCTGGGTACCGCCTATCTGGTATCCGCCAAATCTGTTCAGTCAGAGCCGTAGGGCGCGGAATAATACAAGGAAAACAAAGATGTACGCTGTCATCAAGACAGGCGGCAAGCAATACCGCGTCGCCGCCGACGATGTTCTGGAAATTGAAAAAGTCGCTGGCGATGCTGGTGCAACCGTTGAGTTTGTGGAAGTGCTGATGGTCGGCGGCGATGCCGGCGCAAAAATCGGCGCTCCGTTCCTGGCGGGCGCCAAAGTGCTGGCCGAGGTTGTGGAACAGGGTCGCGGACCGAAGGTCATCGCCTTCAAGAAGCGCCGCCGCAAGAATTCGCGTCGCAAGCGCGGCCATCGTCAGGAGCTGACGACGGTCAAAATCAAGTCGATTGTCGCCTAACCGCTAGAGCTGAGGAGAGTTACAAATGGCACATAAAAAAGCTGGCGGTTCGACACGCAACGGTCGCGATAGCAATCCAAAGATGCTTGGCGTGAAGCGTTATGGCGGCGAAGCCGTTATTTCGGGCAACATTCTCGTGCGCCAGCGCGGCACCAAGGTGCATGCCGGGCCGAACGTAGGCATGGGCACAGATCATACCCTGTATGCGAAGGCCGACGGCAAAGTCTCGTTTGCGACCAAACGCAACGGTCGCGTGTTTATCTCAGTGCATCCAGCAAAACTCGCAGCAGCTGAATAGCCGGTAGGGTCAGCCAAACCCACCGGTTCCCACTTGAACCGGCGGATTGACTGACAGCTCCCAAACCTGCGCCGCACTGTCAAAGTGCACGTCGCCGGACCGGTGCTCCAAGCAACTCCGAAGGGACGGTGGGTAGACCATCGTTCCCTTTTGCATTTGGAGTGGCGCCATGACCATTGCTCCCGCTTTTCCGTCACTGACCCGTGATGAAGTTTTTCGCATCGAAACCCGCCGTCTGTGGCTGCGTTGGCCACGCCACGACGATGCGGTGGCGCTTGCCGCCTGGGTCGGCTTGCCCGAAGTCGCCGAGATGACGGCTGCCTTTCGCGTCGGCATCACCGCCGCGGAGATGGCGAACGTCGTCGCCGCCAATCGCCAAGGCAACATCGACGGCCATAGCCTCAGCTTCGTCATGACCCGCAAAGGATGCCCAGTGGAGCCGATCGGGCGTGTCGGCGTCGGGCTGAAGCCGGGCGGTGAACTGGAGCTTGGCTACAATCTCAGTCCAACTGCGTGGGGGCGCGGTCTGATGACCGAGGCCGTTGCGGCGCTATGCGCGCAGGCGTTCGAGTTGTCTGACCGCGCGTCGATCATCGCCCGTGTGCAACCCGCCAATGCCGGGTCGATCCGCGTGCTCGAGAAGTGCGGCTTCCGGCAGACGGGTGCGAGTTTCAGCGATAGTCCGGTGCGTGGTCGTCACCCGCTGCTCGATTTCGCGCTCGCCCGCCGGCGGCCATCCTCACTGCTGTTGGCCCAACGGCGTTTTCGGCCTGCGACAGCGCTTGATTTTGCAGGAGCCGCCTAGTCATGCAGAAGCCTGCCCAGATTGCTTTCACGCTGCGCCCACTCGCGTCGACCGATGCCGCCCGGATCGCCGAACAGATCGGCGACTGGGAAGTGGCGCGCTGGCTGTCGCGCGTGCCGCACCCCTACATGATCGCCGATGGCGCAGAATTTATTGCCGCCAAGTCAACCCCACCGCCCGCGCCGGAGCGCACCAAGGCCATCGCGATTGATGGGCAACTCGCCGGCATAATCGGCATCGATCGAATGCCACAGGGGTACAATATTGGTTACTGGTTGGGGCGTCAGTATTGGGGAAACCGGATCATGACCCGCGTTGCGGCGCTGATGACACGGGAGTTTTTTGCCATGAGTTCGGAAACCCATCTGATGTCCGGCTATTTTTCTGGTAATGAACCGTCATGGGCGATCCAGCAGCGGCTAGGCTTCGCGTTCGTCGAAGATGCTTTGTTGTTCAACCGCGCACACGGCAAGCGACTGCCGCACGTTTTGACCCGTCTGACGCGGGCGCGGTACGAAAGTAGGACGCATATCGACGCGTATTATGCCGGATAAACCAAACGACGGGCCGATGTCATGATCGCCATAGCAAAACACGACACGCCGCCGATGACGGCCGAGCAATTTCTGTCGTCGCCGGTTGATCTCGGGCCGGGAAAACATGTGTTGATCGACGGCGTTATTTATTCGATGGCGCCAGCGAGCCCGACCCACGCACTTATTCAGGCAGAGTTGGCACGGCTGATCGGTAATCACCTGAGAGAGCGAAATGTGCCCTATCGCGTTATGACCGAGGCGGGCATGCAGCCTCGCGTGCGCGCCAAAACGAATGTTCGAATTCCCGATCTCACCATCACGTGTGGTCCACCGCCGGGGCCGAAGGATCGTCTCGTCGAGGCCCCGTTGATTATCATTGAAGTCCTTTCGCCGAGCAATAGCGACATGACTGAAGCGTCGATCCAGGCATGCGCGTCAATACCGTCGGTGATGGAAATGTTGATTGTCGACAGCACACGTGTGTTCGCTGAACGCTGGCATCGCGAAGCCAGCGGTGCCTGGCCACGTGAACCGGAGACGATAACTGCCGGCGGTAAAGTTATGCTTGCATCAATCAGTCTCGAATTGGGCCTCGCCGACATTTACGCCGACACGCATTTGTCGGTCACACCCGAGTAACGATCATGAAATTTCTCGACCAAGCCAAAGTTTTTCTCCAATCGGGCAGCGGCGGTAACGGCTGCGTTGCGTTCCGACGCGAGAAGTACATCGAGTTCGGCGGTCCCAACGGCGGCAACGGCGGGCGCGGCGGCGACGTATGGATTGAGTGCGTCGACAATCTCAACACGCTGATCGATTTTCGCTATCAGCAGCATTACATCGCCAAGAATGGCCGCCCCGGCATGGGGCAGGAACGGGCCGGCCCCAACGGCGACGACGCCATCCTTAAGGTGCCGCCCGGCACGCAGGTGTACGCAGAGGACGGGGAAACGTTGCTGGCCGATTTGGTCAAGATCGGCGACCGCTCGTTGATTGCGAAAGGTGGCAACGGCGGCTTCGGCAATGCCTACTTCAAGAGTGCCACCAACCGCGCGCCGACGCACGCCAATCCCGGCCAGGTGGGGACGGAGTTGACGGTGTATCTGCGTTTGAAGCTGATCGCTGACGCCGGCCTGGTTGGTTTGCCCAACGCGGGCAAGTCGACTTTCCTCGCCGCCGTCTCCGGTGCCAAGCCGAAGATCGCGGCCTATCCGTTCACGACGTTGCATCCCAATCTAGGTGTGGTGCGTGCCGGCGAAGTCGATTTCGTGTTGGCTGATATTCCCGGGTTGATCGAGGGCGCGCATGAGGGCGCTGGGCTCGGCACCCAATTCCTCGGCCATATCGAGCGGTGCCGCGTTTTGCTGCACTTGGTGGATGCGACCGAAGACGATGTCGCCGCAGCTTACAAAACCGTGCGCGGCGAGTTGAAAGCGTTCTCGCTGGAACTCGCGAAGAAAAAGGAAATCGTCGCGCTGTCGAAGTGCGATGCACTCGATGCCGACACGATCGCCGCCAAGACCGAGCAACTCAAAGCCGCTTGCCGCAAAAAACCGATGGTGTTGTCCGCCGTCGCCGGTATCGGCATGAAGGAAGCGCTCTATGCCATCGGGCGCGAAGTCGGCAAGGACCACAAGCCCGACGCCTACGAAGCCGCCCTCGAAGCCCACGACGGCAAATGGATCCCGTAGTTTACTTCCGTCTGGAGCCACCCAATTCGTCATCCCGGCGCAGGCCGGGACCCACGGCAAGCAAGCGGCTCATGTACCAGTACGCACCGGCGAAGGTTCTATGTGCCTATATCCTCGCGAGCAAGCGCGACGGTGTGCTGTATGTCGGAGTGACGAGTGACCTTCACGCGAGGATCGGGGAGCATGTCGCAGGTACCTTCGGTGGCTTTACAAAAAAATACAACGTCAAAACGCTGGTCTACTATGAAATGCATCTATCGATGGACGACGCGATAAAACAAGAAAAGCGGGTCAAAGAATGGAAACGCGCCTGGAAGGCGCGGCTCATTTACAGTTTTAATCCGGAGTGGTTGGATGTGTACGATCGCACGACGGGTGAAATCGCGGTTGGTCCAGCGGACGTGCAACGTGGCTTTGATCGTGACGCGTGATCGACGTCGACCGCACGTGGGTCCCGGCCTGCGCCGGGATGACGAGTCGGATGGCTTGAGCCAAACTGCATACCGCATGACGATTTAAATAGTCAGAACACACTATGACCATCTCTATCATCCCGATCCGCACCGAGCACGTCGAGGGCTTTCACGCGGCGCTCGATATCGTCGCGCGCGAGCGGCGCTATCTGGCCTTGACGGAAGCGCCGCCGCTGGAAAGTGTGCGCGCGTTTGTCGAGGATTGCATTGCGAAGGGCTACACTCTTTTCGTGGCCGCCGCCAACGGTCGTGTCGTCGGGGGATGTGATATCATCCCTTTCGCGCGTTCGACCCAACGCCATGCTGGTAATCTCGGCCTGTGGCTGTTGCCGTCGTATCGTGGGCAAGGCCTCGGCTGGCGGTTGCTCAGTGCTGCGGTCGAACGTGCAAGAGACAGTGGTTTGTCGCGCGTCGAGTTGACCGTCTACGATGACAATGCAAATGCCATCGCGCTTTACCATCGCGTCGGCTTCCAGCACGAAGGCGTCAAACGCAATGCAACGCTCATCGACGGCGCCTATAAGAATTTGATCATGATGGCGATCGCGGATCTGGACCAGTGGAGTGCGCCGTAACGCACACGTGTCATCCAGAAACCAGTGACACGTCGTCCCGCAGGGTCAAACCCTGCTCCGGAGGCATGGCCGAGACCCAACACCATACCGAGTATGAGTGCAGCGCCCTCGGTACTACGCCACCACGCTCTGTGCGTGGCGGAAAAGATTGTTGGGGTCGTAAGCCTGCTTGACCTGTTTCAGCCGGTTGAGATTGCTCCCCCAATAGGCCGCGCCGTAGTCCCGCGCGTCGAGATCGAGATCGCAATAGTTGAAATACGCTTCGCCGCTGCGAATGTCGTGCAGAGCGGCGTAGACATCGCCCATGTCGCCCATTCGCCCAGCCGTGTCGCCCTGCTTGGTCCACTCGGTGTAGTATTGGATGTTGTAAAGGGTCCGCCCGCGATGCACGAAGGCCATGGCATCTTCGGCGAAATCGCTGATGGCGCCGCCATAGGGATCACAGATGGCAACGATGTTGCCGGTGTCGGCGATGGCAGAAATCAACGCAGTAGCGCTATCGGTGGAAAGCGGAGCCGTGACGACATCGGACTTACCTTTGTAGAATACCGGCGCGAAAAAATCTGTGTCGTCGATGGTGCTGGTCAATTGATCACCCGACCCACCGAAACGGCGGACGAGATCGCCGGTGGACTGAGTAACGATCGAACCGATCTGGCCGCCAGTCGCCTGCGCGAGGCGGGCCAGTTCACGCGTCACCCAATCTTCGTCGGCGCGCGTTGAGATGCCGAAGCAATGCAGGCGTGGCTGGCCGCTGCTGCCGCTGATGCGCAGGATCGGCGTCAACTCGCGTGGTGCGGTGGGAGCCCAGGCCTGCCACGCGCGGAACGCATCGACTGCCTTGCTGATGCTGATGCTATCGTTGGCGCCCCAATCGATGACGAAGCGGGTCGCGATCGGCAGCTCGGTCGTCCGGTAGGTGAGACCGGTGACGACGCCAAAACTGCCCGCGCCGCCGCCGCGCAGTGCCCAGAACAAGTCGGGGTTGTCGATTGTGCTTGCCGTCAGGATGCGGCCTTGCGCGTCCACCATCTCTACGCCGAAGAGGCTGTCGCAGGTGAGGCCGAATTTGCGCGCGAACATGCCATAGCCGCCGCCGAGCGTGTGGCCGGCGGCGCCGACCTGCGGGCATGAGCCAGCTGGAATTATGCGGCCGGCATCGCTCAAGGCCTCGAAGATCTGCCCGAGCAAAGCGCCACCTCCTACGCCGACGCGGCGGCCATCGTCATCGACGCGGACATCGGCCATCCCCCGCATATCGAGCACAACACCCTCGTTCTGCGAAAAGGCTTCGTAGCAGTGTCCACCGCCGCGAATGGAGAACGTCGCGCCGTTGTCGCGGAGCCAACTCACAGCCGCTGCTGCGCCCTCACGTGTGCGGATTAACACGCGCGCAGCCGCCGGTCGCGCCACGCGCAAGTTCGCTGCCGCATAGCGCTGATAGGCGCCGTAGGTGTCGTCCGAGGCTGCGAGAACGGTCGCATCGCCGGCGACCAGCGCGCGCCTGAGCCCGTTAATGTCGATGGTCCCAGTCGATTGCGCATGCGGTCGACTGCCAGCAGCGATCGCCGACATGCCAGCCAGCGTCCCCGTTAGAAATCGGCGTCGTTGCATGGTGACCTCCTAAGCCACGGTCTGCACGACCGGGACGGGCTTTGCCTCGACCTTGAGCAGCATGTCCCGCCGCCGCCGGGAATTCTGCCCGACCATTTTCTGGTAAGCCGCAAACGACATCGGCGTGGATTGATAAAGCATCGTCAAATTGCCCTCGGGATCACTCAGGTAGGCGCGTCGAAAGCCGGGCATTTTGATTGTCCCGCCAATGCGACGGCCACCGTTCTTGACCGCGAGTGCAAGGCTCGCGTCGAGGTCGCGGACGAGGAACTCGAGCGTCACACCAGCCAGTTTATCACCACCTTCTGCCAGATCGGGCACGCGGCCGATGAGCGACTGGGCATCTTTGATGTCGCAATCTGCTCCCTGATGGCTCTCCAGGATGAAAACGGGGTTGTCGTCTATGGCCGTATTCTGCACGACCCTCTGCGACCATCCGAACGTCGATTTATAAAAGTCAGCCAAGGCTTTTGGTGACCGCGACGCGATGGCAATATGGCGCGGGAAGGCGGTGCCATGACCAAGGCCCATTGCCTTGCTCGCCAGCGAGGTAAGCGAATTCACGATCAAGAGCGCCATTGCCAACCGGAAGATGGTGACCACGATACTGAACCAGACGACCGTATCGCCGTTCGCCCGCAGCGCTTCCAGCCGACCCGGCGACAGGTGATCGAGGATGCCGAGGAGACCTCCGCGCACTGCCTGATCGGCGAAGTAGATCACGTAGTCGAAGGGGTGGACGCCGGAAACCAACGGGTTGGTGAAGCCCTCGAAGGCCACGAGATGATAGGAGAGCGAACTGGCCGCAATGATCAGGCATAATCCGGGAATGGCCAAGAATGGAAGTATAGCCGCAAGCATTGCGACGACATACAGCACGGTGAGTTTAAAGCGATCTGTGAGGGTGATCATGCGGGCAGTCCGCGGTCTGGTCATGTTTGAAACGTGGCGCGCGCCGACGAGAAGGAAAACGAACCACCCGAGACCCATTGCCCATAATAAAAGCGTTACCGTCGTCAGCCGCCGGCCGATCAGCGACAGCAGGTCAACGAACGGAAGTAACAGAAACAGCAACGCCAGGGCGGACCCGACAATTATCAAGCGCGATATGTGCGGTCGCATGAGACGTTTCCGGAATAACGCTGCATTCGCCGCTGATCATTGCGGCTGCGGAGCGGCTCGTCTACCCCCGTGCCAGTTTCGCGAATACGGCAGCCAGCCGTGCAAAGTCGGCGACTGTCAGCACCTCGCCGCGCAGGGTGCCGGCGATGCCGGTGGCCGCCAGCAACGGCTCCGGATCGGGCGTCAGCGCCTTCAGGCTCTGGCGCAGCATCTTGCGCCGCTGGCCGAATGCTGCGGCGGTAATGCGGCCGAGCACGCCCACGTCGCAGGCCGGCAGCGGCTCCGCGCGCGGTTCGAATGCGACGATGGCAGACTCGACCTTGGGCGGCGGCGTGAAGGCCTCCGGCTTCAGCGTGAACAGCAGCTTGGGGCGCGTACGCCATTGGGCGATCACCGCGAGGCGGCCGTAGGCCTTGCTGCCGGGCTCGGCGACGATGCGTTCGGCCACCTCCTTTTGGAACATCAGCACCATGCCGCTATACCAGGGTGGCCAGGGATCAGCCTCCAGCCAATTGATAAGCAACTGCGTCGCAATGTTGTAGGGCAGGTTGGCGACGATGACGGGCGGTGTCGGCAGGGTGGCTGCAAGCGCGCGCCAATCCATCGCCAGTGCGTCGCCGTCGATCACACGCAACCGGCCATCGCTCGACACTGCAATTTCATCGAGAGCCGGGAGACAGCGCGGGTCACGTTCGATGGCTACCACGCATGCGGCGCCCTCCAGCAGCAGTGCGCGCGTCAGGCCGCCCGGCCCGGGTCCGATTTCGATCACTGTCCGACCGGCAAGTGGCAGCGCACCTGCCGCACTGCCAAGGGCGGCGTCGCCACGCCACCCGGCGGCACGCGCGATCCGCCGTGTCAAATTGAGATCGAGGATGAAGTTCTGTCCCAACCGCTTGTCGGCTGCCAGACCGTGCGTGCGGATCACGTCTCGCAGCGGCGGCAATTGCTCAAGCAATGTCAGAGGCGCGCCGGGGCCCGGCGTAACCGTCATCCGCGCATCTCGATCTGCGCTTCCTGGCGCAATTCGCGCAGGCGCCTGACGGCCAACTCTTCGAACTTGCGAGATTGCAGTTCCTGCGTGGCTTCCTGGCGTTGCTTGTCATCGATCTGCAAGCCCCGCCGCGCGCACACGACCATCAGCTCCACGCCATCCGCCGATGTCTGCGGCGGCAGCATTTCGCCATCCTTGGTGCCCAGCAGCATGCTGCGCGACGGCTCGCCTATCGAACTCGGCTTGGTATATGCGGCGGCGATGAACTTTGCGCCGGCCTGATCCTTGACCAGCGTCTCCATCGTCTTGCAGCCAGCGAACTTTCGCTTGAGCGCGTCGGCGTCGGCCAGCGCCCGCGCCATCGCGCTCTGGTCTATTTTGCTCGGCAGCGTGAAGACAATGCGCTGCACCTGCAGCTCCTGCGTATCAACAGCAGCCTTGCCCGCGGCGGCAGGTTGCGCAGCGATGACGCGCTCGATTTCTTTCTCGTTGACCTGGATCTGGGCGCCATACTTGCGGCGGATGACTTCACGCCACGCGAAACTCGCCTTGAAGCGGGCCTTCATCGTGGCAATGTCGACACCGATGCTCTTCAGTCCGGCTGCGAACTGCGCTTCGGTTTGCTTGTTGCGCTCGGCAATCCCCTTGATCACCCGGTTAGTCTCGTCATCGCTGATTTCGATACCCTCTTTCTTTGCTTCCTGCAGTTTAAGCTTTTCCTCGATGATTTCTTCCGTCGCAAGCTGTCGATGCTTCGGAGTATCGGCGCTGCGGGCCTGTTCCATGGCCTGAATCTGCAGCGATTGCGCGAGTTCACCTTTGCGCTTCTCGATGAGCGCCATGATCTGCTCTTTCGACTTGCCCTGATTTTGCTTGATGATTTCTTCGGCCATCGAACGGAACTTGGTATTGACCGCAGGCGACTGGGCCAGCCGATTGAAAATCTCGCGCGCCTGCTGGGAGACGTTGGAACCTGCACCGAGGAACCGCGCGCGCTGATCGACCTCGCGGGCGGTCACCGCCTCGTCGTTGACAAGCATGATGATGCGCTCGCCGCCGCCCTTGCTCGGGGCTTCGCCGGTTTTGGGGACGACCTCATCTTCGGTGGCGGCAACCGGCTTAGGCTTCGGTTTTGGTTTAGGTTTTGCGGCAGATGCGGCAGGCGGCGGTGTCGGCGCCGTCTGTTGCGGCGGCGGCCCGGGTTGGGACAAGACCAAACCGGGAAACTGCTGCGCTACCGCCGACGCAGAACCGACGCCGATAGTCGCCATGATGCACGCGGTCATAAGCGGATAAGAAACGATTGCATGCCGCGGCCGGCGGCGGCTAAGTCGGCCTCGCGGAGACGATCGATGAGTGCTGGACTTGAGCATGACGGTCGCCTGCGACTGATTCCCGGATCGCCATCTTAGCGCGATTGCGACCTGTAAGGGTCGCTTATCCACACCAACGATGGCAGTCCCATGGCGTTACTTTGCTGTGGCGTTGCTGCATATGACCGGCATGCGTGCCAAAGCACCATTTTTACGGACACGCTTTTCAGACTGCCACGCCTCAGGTTACCGTGGCCCGAATGCCGTCGTCAGTAAAACGCCTAAGAAACTCAGTTGCGGTTGGTCTGATTGTCGATGCCGCCCAGGAAGCTGGTAACGTCGGTCTTGGCCGCAAAACCACCCAAATTCTTCAACTCGAAGCGAACCATGACCGTTCTATCCGGCACGATACCCAGCGTCGGGTTGGCAATGCGGGTGTCGGTGTAGGTCGTCGTCAGCACGAAGCATTCGTCGGCGTAGCGCACCTGGAACAGGTCCTGCAGCATCTGCTTCTGGTCGATATCGTAACGTACCGAGCCCGCCACGCTCCATTTGTCGGTGAGCTTTACGCCCAACGTCGCCTGCACTTCCTGTTGGCCGATGAAGCTGCCGGTATTGGAAATGGCTTGCGAGTCTGCCCGCGTGAAAGCGTAGGCGAGCTGTGTCGAAAACGGCCCGAAGCCGGCAGACAGCAATGTATCCTGACGCCGCAGCGCAAGTGTGTTGGTGTCGAAGCGGCCCTGTGCCACCAGGCTCAAGTTTGCCAGCGGCGAGACGTACAAGCCGGCGACGTAGTCGGAGCGCCGCGTCGCCAAACCATTGTTTTCGGAGAAGGCTGAGGCGAACTGGCCCGGTGCAGCAGTCGACGCCACGTCAACGCCAGGGTTGGCGAATACATTGGTCCCCGACAGCACCTGGCTCTGGCCCATGACAGCGCGGATGTTGAGCCCGGTATTGAATTGCAGATTGTACTTCGTGCCGATATTCAGCCGCGTGCCCGTGTCGATGCGGTCGAAGCCCGTCGCCTTGCTCTCGAAGAACAGCGATGTATCGTCGAACACGACGCTTTTCGCATCCTCGTTCGGCAACAACGTCTGATCCTGCTTGCCGATGACCGTCCGATTGATGACCTGCACCACTGGTTCGATGACATGCGACGCGGTCTCGGTGTGGGCGACGAACGGGTAGGCATACGTAAGGCCTACAGTCGTCACGCCACGATAAACGGCATCGCCGGGTACGTTGAGGCCGGTGACTGAATCGCGCGTGTTATTGTACTGATAGACATCGCCCCGCACGTTGGCGAACGGCGTCCACGTCTCACCGATACCATCAACGATCTTGCGCCGCCAATTGATGTCCGAGACGAAATGGGTCGAGTCGGTGCCGGCCAGATATTGCGGCTGGTTCGGCAACGCGGGTGCATTAAAGCCCGAAAGCCGCGTCAGATTGCGCAGGTGACCATTGATACTCAGCTCACCGCCGAGCACTTGCTGCGCCGCGATGTAGTTGTAATCAATAACCGGCAGTGCTCGCGCTTTCGTCACGTCGGTGTCGCGCGGCAGCAGGCCGCCGAACTGATAGAGCGACATGTTGAAGTAATTGCGCTCGCTTTGCCCGGTCAGGTAGGCGGTGTTGACACGATCGGTCTGAATGACGCTGTCGAAACCGTAGAAATTGCGGAAGCTCTTATCGCTTTGCAGCGTGACGTCCCAACCTGCGCGCCACCAAGAACTGAGCGAAAACACACCCTTGGTTTCGACCGTGCCGCGCCAGCCCTTCAGATCAGGCGATGCGGCGCCGCCGAGATTGTCGAGGTTCTGGTCGATGGCCCCAAACTTGATTGAGTACTCGCCGTTCTCCAGGCGCTGACGCCAGTCGCCCTTATAGAGGATACCTTGCTTGGACAGGATCGATGGATGAAAGAGAAAATCATAGCTCTTGTTCAGCGCCACGTAATACGGAATTTCGGCCATGATGCCGAGCGTGCTCGATGATCCGAAGGTCGGCGCAAGGAAACCCGAGCGGCGTTTAACCGACGGGTCAGGCATCGTGAAGTACGGCAGGTAAAGAATCGGCACGCCGAACACGTCGAACGACGCATCCTGATAAGTCAGTGTCGCCGCCTGCTGATCGTGAATGATGCGCTGGCCGCTGATGCACCACAGCGGCGGCTGGCCCGGATCGTTCTTGCAGGCCGTGAATTTGCCCTGCTGGAACTCGGTCACATTGCCGTCGCGGCGGATCGAGCGGCGCGCCTGAATGCGCGTTTCGTCGCGCGCCACCAGGCTTAGCGTTTCCACAAAAGCATCGCGGAAATCGTCGGTTGTCTCGAGGCGCTCGGCGCGGGTGATATTGCCGTTGGGGTCGCGCAATTGCACGTTACCTTCGGCCAGCAGCTTGGCGGCGTTCTGATCGTAGGTGATCTGGTCGGCCGTCAGCAGAAAATTGTTAAAGAAGATCTGCACGTTGCCGCGCGCAATGATGCGACCGTTCTTGGTGTCGTAAACCAGATCGTCGCCCTGCAAGTAAAGGGGCGCGGCGTTATTGATTTTCGGTTGCGGCCCCAATGGGCCACCGGGCACGGGCTTGAAGTAGCGGTCGGAGCTGATTTGATTTTTGATGCCGGGGTCTTGTGCCGCAGCCGGAGCCGCAGCCAAGCCGAGCAACATCATCGCAACGGCGACAACGCAGATGAAAGCGATGGCCACGCGCTGGAAGCTGCCAGCAACACGCTGCCATCCGGCCCGGATCGTATCTTCCGCACTTGTGGCTGCTTCCCCGAACACGCGTCCCTGGAACCTTCCCTCAAGGGCTTGGATACGCTCCCGACCGCACGTCGCGTGCGATGTCAGCGCCCTACGCCTCACTCAGCCATCCTCCTGGTGGAGCAACAATGTTATCGACCCCAGACACGCAATCACCACCGGCAACCAAATCGCGACAAAGGCCGGCGCCAAACCGGCCAAACCGATTTGTCGCGAAACCTCCGTGAGCAGGAAGAACCCCACACCGCCGATGATCCCCGTAGCGACCATAGTCTGGATGCCCCCCTGCCGGAATGACCGCAAAGACACAGTGGCCGCCAAAAGAACCATCGCCACCAAAAGAAGCGGTCGAGATCTGAGCAATTCGTACTGGATCTGGAACCGGGCGGCCGGCAGCCTGTTGCGCTCCGCCATCGCAATGACGCCCGGCAATTCAAATATGGAGACCGTATTGGCCGAGCCCAAGGCATCCAGCGCCCGCTCGCGGTCGAGGTTGGTCTTCAACTTATACGTGTCGTAGCGCACGGTTTCCTTCCCGGCCTGCGCAACGGCTGCGCGACTTAATTCCCAATAGCCATCGGCAAGGGCGGCCTTGTCGGCGCGGATGTGCGCGATAAAGCGTCCGGCCGGATCGTATTGAAAGACGGTCACGCCGGCCAGCGCCAAACCTTGTTCGCCGACCGCACGGGCCGAGATAACGGACGGGCCGTCAGCCCCATCCTGACGCAGCCAATTGCCGGACCCACTATTGTTGAACGACGTTTCATTCCCAAAATGGGTGGTCATCTGCTCGATTGCCAACTCGGTCGCGCGCGTCGCCAGCGGGTTATAGACTGCCACGCTGACGATGCCGACCAGCAGCGCCACGGTGATGCCTGGCCGCAGGAATTGCCACACCGACATGCCGCCGGCGCGCATCACGGCGAGTTCCGACTTTCGGCTGAGGCTCATCAGTGCGCCGATGGAGCCGACCAGCACGGCGAAAGGAATGAGAATTTCGGTAAACGCGTGCATGCGCAGAAAACCGATCCACATCAGCTGCCATACCGTCACAGTAGCGGCGCTACGCGATTGTCTGAGCAATTCGACCATATCAATCATGAAGATCAGCGCCATGCACACGACGAGTGCGCCGACCATCATCATCAAAAAGCGTTTGCCGATGTAAAACCGGAGCGTACGGGCGCGGGTCATCGGGTGCCCCCGCGCAGCGCAGCGCGGCGGAACGGAGCCGCCAGCAGCTGCCCGCCGCGCCGCATCGCCGAGGTTGCCGCCAAGACCACGCGGGGTGTGCGTTTCGGTTTCATATTCAACTGGATAGCAATCATTGCCAGCACGATCGCGGCGATCGGCACGGCGTACATCATCGGCACCGCGGAGGCCTTGGCATTGGCACTGTTGACGGCGCTGATGCCGACGACGCGCACGCCGACGCCAGCTGCAAACGCAAACAGCAGCGCCTGCGTGCGGTTCTGCCGGGTCGTCTGTGCCTGCCCGGCGAAGGCCGCCGCGATCAGCACGAAGGCGATGGGATAGAGCGGATTGGAGAGGCGGTCATGCAACTCGGCGGCAAAGCGCTGCGGCGTCGCCTTGTAAAGCGGATCTGCCAGATTGGGCCGTAGCAGCTCAGTTGTGAACCATTCGCGCGGGCGCAGCGTGAAGCTTTGTTCGGCCTTTTGCTCGAAGCGATTGATATCGACGGCGTAGCTATCGAAAGCGATCAGCTCTGGCGCCCCGCCGTTGGCGTTGTCCCGAATTATATTTCCTTTGTGCATCAACAGGTAGGCGCTCGTCCCCTGTTTCACGATATAACCGGATTCGGCCAGATACGAGCTGATCTGCAGGGGGTCGCGGCCGTCGTGCATCAACAGTCCCAGCAATTGCCCATCGGCGGCGCGGTCACGGATATGGATCGTTAAGCCTGGCTCGGGTGCGTTGAAGCGGCCGGGCTGCAGCACCTGCGAAATCAATTCGGTGCGGACCTGCATGGCGCTTTCGCGTAAATCGCGATTGGCCCACGGTGCGACGAAATTGTTGATCAGCACGAGCATCAGCGAGCACAGGAGCGCCGTGACCAGTAGCGGACGCACCAACCGCCACGTGGGCGCGCCGCTCGCCGTCATGATGATCAGTTCGCTGTCGCCGCTCAGCCGGTTGATCACATGCAGGCACGAAATCAGCACGGCGATCGGCGCGATGAAAGCAATCAGGCTGGGCAACACCAGAGCCGTTAACCTGAGGAAAACCCACGCATTCTGACCCTGCGACGTCATCACGTCGATCTGTCGTAACGCGACGCCGATCCACGTCACCGTAGTCAATGACACCAGGATCAGCACCACGGCGCCGATCGATTGGCGGAAGATATAGCGACCAAGAATGCTCATGCCGCCCACCGCCGTAGGCCCGGGTGATTTTGTAACGATCGTGCTGCGATCCCCAAGGTATCAGTCCCGGTTGTGCGTCTGAATGGGCGACACGATTGACCCCGCGCGCCGCCAATAACCCGGCTCCCATAGCAACATGGCTGAACCGTGTCTGAGACCCGCTGTCGCCCGGCAGTTGGCCCGTGCGACATGCCACCCCATGCAATACTGATCAATTGCTTCCGCTTTTCGTAGAACATGAAACCAGCTAGCGTTACGATTGTTGGCTGGATTCGCGTCGTCTCATCCTGCGTAATCGGGCAGCTTCTTCAAGTGGTGCGGCCTCGCCGTCGTAACCGCAAGGGCATTGTGCGGTTTTAGCCGCCGATGCCTCTGCATTCTCGGCGAGCACGCTTGCACCCGTTTTCGGTCTTCAAGGATCTTCTGCATGAACCAACAACTCGACATCCGTTTCGCCGCCCTGACCGCGCCCGTTACTGCGACTACCGTGATTTTCGCCGGCGCCGAATTCGCCTTGTCGCCGATTGCGCAGGAGTTGGACCATAAGTCCGGCGGCTTCATAACCCGCGCCGCCACGGCTGCCGACTTCACCGGCAAGGCCAAGCAGGCCATTGAAGTTTTTGCCGCACCGAATTTGGAAAGCTCGCGCCTGTTGATCCTGGGCACCGCCGCCGGCATGAGTGAACTCGACCAGATCCATCTCGGCGGCCGCGTGCTGGCAGCCATCAAGGCGCGCCGCGTCGAGGAGGCCAGCGTGCTGGCGGATGTGGCGGGCATGACCCCGGCGCAGGCCGTTGAGTTTGCTTGTGCGATGGCCGAAGGCGCGATGCTGCGAAGCTATGAATTCCGGCGCTATCGCTCGCACGTCCAGGATGAATCAAATAATGGCTCAAGCAACGGCGACGACGCAGGCAGCGCCAACGGTCGCGCCAGCGGTCTCAAGACACTCATTTTCCATGTCGCCAAACCGGACCAGGCAGCCGAACTTTTCAAGGCGCGGCGCGCGGTGGCCGAAGGCGTCAATCTGGCGCGCGAACTGGTCAACGAACCGGCCAATATTCTCGGGCCCGTCGAATTCGCGGAGCGCGCGAGGGAGTTGACGAAGGTCGGCGTCGAGGTCGAGATCCTGGATGTCGAAGCTCTTGAAAAGTTGAAAATGGGTGCGCTGCTCGGCGTCGCGATGGGCAGCGTGCGGCCGGCGCGGGTCGCCGTCATGCAATGGCATGGCGCCAAATCCAAACGGGCGAAACCGGTCTGCTTCGTCGGCAAGGGTGTCGTATTCGACACCGGTGGAATTTCCATGAAACCGGCGGCGGGCATGGAGGACATGAAAGGCGACATGGGAGGTGCTGCGTGCGTCACTGGACTGATGCTGGCGCTCGCTGGACGCAAGGCGGCAGTCAATGCCGTCGGACTGATCGGCCTCGTCGAAAACATGCCGTCCGGCAATGCGCAGCGCCCCGGCGACATCGTCACCTCGATGTCCGGGCAGACCATCGAAGTGCTCAACACGGACGCCGAGGGCCGCCTCGTGCTCGCCGACGTGCTGTGGTATGCGCAAGAACGCTTCAAGCCGCGGCTGATCGTCGATCTGGCGACGCTCACCGGCGCCATCATGGTCGCGCTTGGCAAGGAGTATGCTGGCCTGTTCTCCAACGATGATAAGCTGGCCGCCGAACTCAGTGCTGCCGGTGAGGTGGTCGGCGAAAAAGTCTGGCGGATGCCGCTGCACAAGGCCTACGACAAACTGATCGACGGCAAGAATGCCGACATGAAAAATATCGGCGGACGCTACGGTGGCGCGATTACGGCCGCGCAGTTCATCAAGCGCTTCATTAAGGACACGCCCTGGGCGCATCTTGACGTCGCCGGCACCGCGATGGATTCCAACCGCACCGACATTTCGCAAGGCTGGGCGTCCGGCTGGGGTGTGCGCCTGCTCGATCGCTTCGTCGCCGACGGCTACGAAAAGGCCGAGAAATAAGCACTTCACACGCGCTGAGCGGTCAGAGCAAGACGAAGGGGGCGGGCGATGTCGGTACCGGTGAACGCGATTGCTGCGCTGTTGTCGCCGAAGTCAGTGGCGGTAATCGGCGCCGCCCCGCGCGGACAGGGTTTGCGCGGCCGCATTCTCGAAGTGCTGACATCGCATCCCTATGCCGGACGGATCTATCCGGTCAGTCGGTCCAGCACCGAAGTCCAGGGTCTCAAAGCCTACCCCAATATCGCCGCCGTGCCGGGACCGGTGGATCTTGCAGTATTGATAATCCCCGCCGAGTTCGTGGTCGATGAACTGGAACGTTGCGGGCGCGCCGGCGTCAAGGCTGCGGCGATTCTCAGTTCCGGGTTCGCGGAGGCGGGCGCGGGCGGAGAGCAGATGCAGGCAGAGATCCGCTCGGTTGCAAAACGCTACGGCATGGCGGTCAACGGTCCGAACTCGGAAGGCTTCGCCAACCTCGATGCCGCGCTGTGCCCGACCTTCAGCCCCGTCGTCGCCGATACGATGATCCCCTTGCTTCCGTCCGACGGTTTGCCCGGGCGTGTGGCCGTCGTCGCCCAATCCGGCGGCATGGGCTTTGCGTTCTACGATCGCGGACGGCCGAAGCAGCTGGCCTTCAGCCACATTGTCACGACCGGCAATGAAGTTTGCATGGAGGTGTTCGACGTCGTCGACTATCTGCTCGATGAAGGCCGCGCCGACGTGTTTTGCCTGCTGCTCGAAGACATCAAGACGCCGGCCACTTTTCGCCGCGTCGCGGAAAAAGCGCTGCGGTTGGGCAAACCGCTGATCGTCAACAAGATCGGCAAGAGCGATGCGGGTGTGCGCGCAGCAGCCTCGCATACCGCCGCGCTGGCGGGCTCATACGCAAGTTTCCAGGCGATGGCGCGCCACTATGGTGTGATCGAAGGCGGCCACATCGAGGAAATGGTCGATATCGCGCAAGGCTTTCTCGCTTGGAAGGATCGCTTGCCGGTCGGTCGCCGCGTTGGGATCTGCACCGGCTCGGGTGGTGGCGGCGGCTGGGTCGCAGATGTTTGCGTCGAGCACGGACTTGAAGTGCCGACGCTGGACACCGACACACGCCGGCGCATCGATGCAGTGTTGCCCGCCTACGGCACCTCGCAAAATCCCGTTGACGGCACGGCGCAGGCGATCCGTGCCATCGGTTACGCTGGCATGGCTGAGATGGTCGCCGCTTCGCCCGCCATAGATGCGGTGCTGGTGGTCATGAGCGGTCGCGCCAGCGAGCACCTGGCGCACGAGCGCGACAAGCTCGCCGCCCTCAAGCTGACATCGCCGAAGCCGGTTGTGCTGTGGAGTTATACGCAGCCGGTCGCTGCTTCTGTGGCACTGCTGGCCCAAGCCGGTCTGCCGATGATGACCAACATGCACAGCGCGGTCTCGGCGTTGCGGCATATGGCGGATTGGCAGGCGCATCGGCAGCGGTTTCTTGCGACCGCCGACGTCGAATTTGTACCGTCGCCCGCGTTCGCTTTCGTAGCCGCAGCTCTGGCTGCTGCGCCTCGCGTTCTGACGGAAGCCCGCGCCAAGCCGTTGCTCGCGGCTTATGGCATCGGCAGCGCTGCCGCCGAAAGGATGGTGACGTCGCGCGCGGAAGCGGTGGCAGCGGCCCATGCGCTGGGTGGTGCCGTGGCGCTCAAGGTTCAGTCGGCTGACATCCCGCACAAGACCGAGGCTGGCGGCGTGCTCCTCGGCCTCGTCGGCGGCGCGCCGGTCGCGGCGGCCTACGACCGCATCCTGGCAAACGCGCGGGCCTACGCGCCATCTGCCGCCATCGACGGCGTGCTGGTGCAGCCGATGGCGGCGCCGGGGCTGGAAGTCATTCTCGGCATTCACCATGATGCGCAATTCGGTCCTCTGCTGATGCTCGGCCTCGGCGGCATCCACGTCGAGGTGCTGGGCGACGTGGTGTTCGCACCCGTGCCGCTGACGGCCCAGTACGCGGAGACGATGATCGCGCGGCTGAAGGGCGCGGCGCTGCTCGGCCCAGTACGCGGGCGCCCAGCTGCCGATGTCGCAGCGCTGGTCGAAGCCATGGTTAATCTCTCGCGCTTTGCGGCGGACCATGCGCAGGCGATCGCCGAGATCGATCTTAACCCTGTCATCGTCCATGCTGCCGGTCGGGGCCTCACCCTCGCCGACGCGTTGCTCGTCAAGGCGTCGTCCGCATAGCGATTGCGTGGTCAGGTTTGCGCGCTGGCGGCCGGATTTTATCTGGACGTATGGCTGCAGCCAAAACACGCAAATGCCCGCCAAACCGCAAATTTGGACGCAAGGTTTGCATTAACTTCGTTCGCTCGAATTTTAACCAGGCGCCGTGCCGCGATGGTGTTTACGAACTCAAGTTTCGCCTATTCCGGCAAGTCCACTTGCTGCAAGGCGCGGTCGGCGCTGCGGCAAGATCCGGTGCGTCGCCGCTTCGACACCGATCAGCTCACGGCGCTCAGTACGGACTGACTCTGATGCGTCGGCGGGATCAAATCGATGGCGCCGCCGCAGGAAGTTGCTCGTCGTAAAGGTGGCAGGCGACGGCGTGGCCCGCGCCCACCATGCGCTGGCGCGGCACATCGACCTTGCAATGCGGCATCACACTCGGGCAGCGCGGATGAAACGGGCAACCCGGCGGTGGCTTGACGGGGCTCGGCACGTCGCCCTGCAGCACCTGCTTGGCGCGCCGTATCGTCGGATCGGGCACCGGCACCGCTGCCAGCAAGGCCTGCGTATAGGGATGACGAGGATTGGCGAACAACGTGTGCTTGTCGGCGAACTCGACGATGCGGCCAAGATACATCACGGCAATGCGATGGCTGATGTGCTCCACGACGGCGAGATCGTGCGCGATGAACAGATACGAAAGCCCGTTCTGCTGCTGCAGGTCCATCAGCAGATTGATCACCTGCGCCTGGATCGACACATCCAGCGCGGATACGGGTTCATCGCCGATGATCAGCTTGGGCCGCACCGACAACGCGCGCGCGATGCACACCCGCTGCCGCTGTCCGCCGGAAAACTGATGCGGATAGTTGCGGATCTGCCCGGGGTTGAGGCCGACCTGCTGGAACAGTTCCGCCACCCGCGCTTCACGTTCGCGCTTGTTGCCCAGACCATGAATTTTCAATATCTCGCCGATGCTGTCGCCGACGCGCATGCGTGGATTGAGTGCGGCGAACGGATCCTGAAACACGATCTGCATCTGCCGGCGATAGGGACGCATGTCGGTCTTGCCGAGCTTGGTAATGTCGCGGCCTTCAAGCTTGACCGTGCCGCTCGTCGGTTCGATCAGCCGCATCACCGCGCGCGCCACTGTCGACTTGCCGCAGCCGCTTTCGCCGACGATCGCCAGCGTCTCGCCGTCGCCGATCGAGAAGCTGACGCCATCGACGGCCAGCACATGGCCAGCCGTGCGCCTGAGCAATCCGCGCTTGATCGGATAGTGCTTCTTGAGGTCCGTTACCTCCAACAGCGGCGGCCTAGAGCTCACAGTCACGCACTCCCGGTTCGTCTGATCGGCGAGGCTGGATCGTCGATTGCTGCACTTTTCCTCCGCCTTCTAAAGGGCTACGGCATGCACACAAGTGAGTGGTCAAACTCTTTGCGGCTTCTCCCCCGCCGCGTTCCCGGAATTTGAACAACGCCCTTCGCGTTGAACAAATATCCGGGATCTTTACCCCTCTAAAAAGGCCGAGTAGTTCGACGGATTTCCTGAAATTGACAGGCAAAGATCCTGGCTCTCCGCGCCAAGCGGCGCTCCGGCCGGGAAAACGGCGTTGGGGATGGCGATCAAAAGTGTGTGAACCCCGTAGCCATCCAGTGGGAGGGGTGAGTGATCGGATCGTACATCTGGACCGCTGCCCATCGCACGGCCCGGTCATGATGCGCTCTCCGTTTCGCCGGCGTGCCAGCAGGCGGCGAAATGGGCCGGCGCATGTTCGGCGAACGGTGGCGATTGTTGTCGGCAACGCTCGTCGGCCAGCGGACACCGCGCGGCAAAGGCGCAGCCGGGCGGCAGTTGGCTCAATGCCGGCACCATGCCGGGAATTTCGGTCAACCGTTTTTCGCCGGGCTCGATGCGCACGCCGGCAATCGGCAAACGCGGGATCGAGCCCATCAAGCCGCGCGTGTAGGGATGCAACGGACGTGCAAACAGGTCGGTTACGCCTGCTTCCTCCACCTTCTTGCCGGCGTACATGACGATCACCCGTTGCGCCGTTTCGGCGACCACGCCGAGATCGTGCGTGATCAGCAGCACGGCGGTGCCCAGTTCCTTTTGCAGCGCGACGATCAGCGCCAGGATCTGCGCCTGGATCGTCACATCCAGCGCCGTCGTCGGTTCGTCCGCGATCAGCAGTTCGGGTCGGCAGGCGAGCGCGATGGCAATCATCACGCGCTGGCGCATGCCGCCGGACAATTGGTGCGGATATTCCCTGGCCCGTTGTGCTGCCGCGGGGATCTGCACGAGTTGCAGCATCTCGATGGCGCGTTTGTTGGCCTCGGACGCCGACAGGTTTTGGTGCAACCGCAGGGCTTCGCTCACCTGCTTGCCGACCGCGCGCACCGGATTGAGCGACGTCATCGGCTCCTGGAAGATCATCGACATACGGTTGCCGCGCACGGAGCGCATGGACTTTTCATCGAGTTGGAGCAGATCCTGGCCGCCGAGCTTGACGGTGCCTGTGGCAATCTTGCCCGGCGGATACGGCACCAGCCGCATGATCGACAACGCGGTGACGCTCTTGCCACAGCCGGATTCCCCGACGATTGCCAGCGTCTCGCCGCGCTTGACCGTCAGCGAAACGCCATCGACGGCCTTGACCAGACCGCCGCGGGTGAAAAACCAGGTGCTGAGGTTTTCGACATTGAGCACGGTGTCGTTTGCGGGATCGGCGTTGGTCATCAGGCGCGCTGCCTCGGATCGAGGATGTCGCGCAGCGCGTCGCCGAGCAGGTTGGTGCCGAACACGATCAAGCTGATGGCGAGGCCCGGAAAAATCACCAGCCACGGCGCGGTGCGCACGTATTCGGCAGCCGACTCCGACAGCATCCGTCCCCACGACGGATGCGGTTCGGGTATGCCGAGTCCTAGGAACGACAGCGACGCCTCCGTCAGGATGGCGGAACCGAATTGCGCCGTCGCCAGCACGATCAGCGGCGCCAATGTATTGGGCAGCACGTGACGCAGTGCGATGCGCATCTCGCTCATGCCGGCAGCCTTGGCCGCCTCGATGAACGGCAACTCGCGCAGCGCCAGCGTGTTGGCGCGGATCACGCGCGCCACCGTCGGCACCAGCGGAATGGCGATGGCGAAGATGGTGTTCTGCAGCGAGGGTCCAAGTGCCGCTGCCATAACCAAGGCGAGCACCAGCAGCGGTAACGCCTGCAGGATATCGATAAGACGCTGGAACAGCAGATCGACCCAGCCCGCCAGATAACCGGAGGTCAGCCCTATCGCGACCCCGAGCGTGCCGCCGAGCAGCGTCGAACCGATCCCGACGGCGAGCGAGATGCGCGCGCCGTAGATGATGCGGCTGTAGACATCGCGTCCGAATGAATCGGCGCCGAGCCAGTGAATGGCGTTGGGAGGCGCGAGTGCGTGGCGCGCATTGACCGCCAGCGGATCGAACGTGGCGATCCAGGGCGCCAGCAACGCCGCCAGCACGAACACGATCATGATCACTAGACCAATGGTGCCGAGCAGATACCGCCGCGCGAAAAATCGTAATTCGCCCCAGCGTCCTTGCGTGTTGGCGCCGGCTTTGGCCAGCTCCGCCTCGATATCGATACTTGGCAAAATGATCTCCGGGCGGGGCTTCATGGTCAGTCCGCCAGTTTGATGCGCGGATCGAGCACCGCATAGAGCAGGTCGACGATGAAGTTCGACAGCACGACGATGACGGCAATGAACATCACCAGATTCTGCACGATCGGGTAATCGCGCCAGCGGATGGCTTCAACCAGGAAGCGTGCGACGCCGGGAATATTGAAAACGGTTTCTGTGACGATCAAGCCGCCGATCAGGAACGCCGCCTCGACCCCGATCACGGTGACGATGGGCAGCATGGCATTCTGCAGCGCGTGGCCGTAATTCACGGTTCTGTCCGAGGCCCCCTTGGAGCGGGCCGTGCGAATGTAGTCTTGGCGCAGCACTTCCAGCATCGACGAGCGTGTCAGCCGCATGATCAAGGCCGAACTGCGCAAGCCGACCGCCGCCGCCGGTACGGCGTACATGACGAGGCTATCGAACCACGTCTTCGGCGCCGCGCTGTAAATGGGGATCGAGCCGAACAGCGCGACGGCCGCCATCAGGATCAGCAGGCCCAGCCAGAACGCCGGCAGCGACAAGCCCGCCAAACTGAACACGCGCAGCGTATAGTCGAGCTTGGTGTCCTGCCTCACCGCGCTGATGACCCCCAGCGGCACACCCAGGCTGACCGCAAACAGCAACGCCAACGCCGCCAGCCGCGCCGTGATCGGAATGCGCGGCAAGATTTCGGCCAGCGCCGGCTTTTCCGACACATAGGAATAACCGAGATCGCCGCGCAGCAAGCCGCCGATCCAGGTGGCGTACTGCACGGGGATGGATTTATCGAGTCCGAGGTCTTGTTCTATCTTCAGCTTATCTGCAGGGTCGACGAAACCCGCCGCATCGAACAGCACGTCGACGATATTGCCGGGCACCACCCGCAGTAGCGTGAAAATGATGATCGAGATGCCGAACAACGTCAGCACCATCAACCCCAATCGCCTGATCAGATACGACAGCAAACGTGCACTCCTGCTGTTGATAGAAACTTCGGGCCGAGGCATGTGCAGTTATCGTGAGGCTTACCGCACCGGCCCCAATCGCGTTCCCGGAATTTGGGTGGCGCGATTTTGCGCTGACCAAATATCCGGGAACTTTACCGGTTTGAGCATTTGGCGAAAGGTCAACAGCTCTTCTGGACGGTCAAGATCCCGGCTCTCCGCGCCGAACGGCGCTGCGGCCGGGAAAGCGGTAGCCACCTGGATCACTTGTCCAGCCACACATCCTCGTAGCGGTAGCCATTGTAGGAGCTGTTGACCATCACGGTGACGCCTTTGACATGTGATTGCCAGCACGAGCCATAACGCGAATAAAAGATCACCGGGCGCGCCACATCTTCCTGCAACTTCTTGTCGATTGCCCACGCCAAGGCCCGCCGCTTGGCAAGATCGGTTTCCTGCGACTGCACATCAAAGTCTTTCTCGAGATCCTTGTTGCAGTAGTTGGTGTAGTTGCGCTCCGAGCCGCACGCGAAGTTTTCGTAGAAGGCCTGGTCGGGATCGTCGACGGCATTGCCGGTCAGATTGAGGCCGATCATATAGTCCTTGCGCGCCACCTTGGAGAACCAGTTGGCCGTTTCCACTACGTCCAGTTCGCCGTCGATGTAAATTTCCTTGAGCTGGTCGATCAGGATTACCGCGGGATCGCGATAGACGGGAATGTTGCGCGCCGAGACCTTCACCTTCAGTCGCTTGTCGGCGCTGTAGCCGACCGCCTCCATCAGCTTGCGCGCTTCGTCACGGTTCTTCTTCACATCTGGGCCATAGCCGGGGATCGTCTGCAGCTGCTCTTGCGGCAGGCCCCAGATACCGGCCGGCGGTGGTAACAGCGCGCCACCTTCATCGGCCTGCCCTTCGAACAGAATAGAAATAAACGACTTCCGGTCGATCGCCATCGCCATGGCCCGGCGGATGCTGAGATTGTCAAATGGCGGCGCATCGCGATTGACGATCAGATTGGTGTTGACGTTCGAACTTTCGAACTTGCACACGGCTTGCGGCGCCTGCCCCTTGATATCCTTCATCAGCTGCACCGTAACTTCGGTGGGGAAGGTCATGTCGAATTTCCCGGCGATGAACGCCAGGATCGCCGTCGAACGATTGGGAATGATCGTAAAATCGATGCCGTCGAGATACGGCAGCCCCTTTTTCCAATAGGTGGGGTTGCGCACGAGTTTGATCGATTCGTTGATTTTGAATTCGACGAATTTGAACGGCCCCGTGCCGATCGGCTTCGTGCGCATGTCTGCGGCAGAGGCGTGACAGGGATAGATCGGCGTATAGCCGGACGCCAGCAGCGAGATCAGCGCGGGTTGCGGGCGCTTCAGGTTGAACGTCGCCTCGCCATCGCCGTTGGTCGTCACGTCGACGACGTTGTCGTACCAGGATTTGCGCGGGTTCTTGCGGAACTTGTTGGTCGATTTGCCCATCAGCATGTCGAACGTGCATTTCACGTCGGCCGAAGTGAATGGCTTGCCGTCATGCCAAGTGACGCCGTCGCGCAGTTTGAAGGTCAGCTTGGTGTTGTCGGCGCTCCACGCCCAGCTGGTCGCGAGGTCGGGCACGATGCTGTCGACGCTGTTCTGCGGCACGTCCTGCTTGAACATGACCAGGTTGTTGAAGATCGCCATGAACGCAACGTTGTTGGAATACGTCGCTTCTTCGTGGATGGAGGCGCTGGCCGGGCTGTCGCGATGGTACATGGTAAGTACCCCGCCTTGCTTCTGGGCGAAGGCCGGCAGCACGCCTGATGCCAGCCATAATCCCGCTACCAGCGCGATCCGCTTTCCCGTCATATGTAGCTCCTCCCAGGGTCTTCTTTTGCCGGCAGTCTAGCCCATATCCGGGGTACCGTCGCAATAATATTGAGAGGCCAATGGACGAAGCGGTAAAAGTCCTTTGCGAATTAGTTGGTGCGGCGTCGCAACGGCTCAGGTGTGCATGGCGTCCAGAACCTTGCGCACGGATACGACGGTGGCTGTGATATCGGCGTCGGTCGTCGCCCAATTGCAGACCGACACGCGCATAGCCCGCTGCCCCCGCCAAGTGACGCCGCCGAACCAGGCGACCCCATCCGTTTGGATCGCAGCGATTACGCGATCGGTGTAATCGTCATGTTGGCCGTCGGGGCCACGGAAGCGCACGAGGCCCTGGTTGATGATCGGCCGTGCCAGCACTTCTCCCCCCGGCAGCGCTCCGATTTCACTCACCAGACGCGCGGCATGCGCCGAACAGCGATCGACGATTTCGGCAATCCCCCGCCGGCCGAGCCCGCGTATGGCGGCATAGGTGGCGAAAGCCCGCCCGCGTCGCGACCACTCGGGGTTCCAGTCCTTTTGATCGCGCAACCCTGCAGATGGCACGGAGTAGCTGGTGGACTGGGTGAAGGCGGCGCGATGGGCGGCGGCATCCGCCACGAACACGAAACCGGACTCGAACGGTACGTTCAGCCATTTGTGGCCATCCGTCGCCCAGGATTGAGCTTTCTCCGCGCCGGCCAGCAGATGACGATGTTTCTCTGACGTCGCTGCCCATAGACCGAAGGCTCCGTCGATGTGCACCCAAGCGCCGTGTGCATGCGCTATGGCGATCGCGGCCTCGAATGGATCGAACAATCCGGTGTTGAGATCGCCGGCCTGTAAGATGACGATTGCTGGCGCACCCTTCTCGGCGGCAAGGGCCTGATCAAGCGCGGCGCAGTCGATGCGCCCATCCGTGTCGGCGGCCACCAACCTGATCGCTCGCGTGCCGATCCCGAGCAGGCGTACCGAGCGCAGGATCGATTCATGCCGGCTCTCCGTCGTGAAGATGCGGAGCAGCGGCGCGCCCGCCAGCCCATCCGCCTCCACGTTCCATTGCCGGTCGCGCAGCAGTTTGTGGCGGGCGGCGGCCAACGCCGTCGTATGCGCCATCTGGCATCCCGTCACAAAGGCGAACGAGGCCTCAGTTGGCAGGCCCAGCAACTGCTTCAGCCAGGCCCCCGTCACTTCCTCCACCACGGCCTCAGCAGGCGCGGTCACATTCGACGCCGCGTTCTGGTCCCAGGTCGACGTCAACCAATCCGCCGCCAATGCCACCGGCAGCGTGCCGCCGATCACCCAGCCGAAAAAGCGCGGACTGGTCGACCCCAGCAGGCCGCCGGCGGTGTCGCGAACCAGATTGTCGATGACCTCCATCGCATTCGCCGGTGTCTCCGGTAGTGGCCCGCCAAGCAGGCGGCGCAACTCATCGATCCCCGCCGTCGTCGCGATCGGGCGCGCATCGATCGTGTCGAGATAAGCGGCTGCATGATGTGCCGTCAGGTCCAGAAGGTTTTTGCTGCTTCGCACGTTCGGTCTCCGCGTGGAAATCACTGGGAACTCATAGCCTCACGGCGCGTGCCGCGCTTCGAGTTCGAGCAAACTATCGACGCCAGCAGGACGGCGCCGATCTAATCGCCAATGCTCTCTCCCAATAGTTCCAACGCTGCCGCCACAGTTGCCATGCGTATTGCCGAGCGACCGATATCGCCGAAGCGGCATTCGCGATGCCGGATTGCCTGTCCCGTCCGGGCCACCGCAAGATGCACCAGCCCGACCGGTTTCTCCGCCGAACCGCCACCCGGCCCTGCAACCCCCGTCACCGACAAGGCGATCGCGCCGCCACTGCCGGAACGCGCGCGCCCGACGGCCCCTTCCGCCATCGCCACAGCCACTTCCCGGCTGACTGCGCCTTTGCCCTCGATCAACGCCGCAGCCACCCCCAGCACTTCAGTCTTCGCCGCATTGGAATAGGTGACGAAGCCACGATCGATCACGTCGGACGCCCCGGGAATTTCGGTGAAGAGCGCGGCAATAAGCCCGCCGGTACAACTCTCCGCCGTCGCCAGATTGAGATTTTCGGTGCGTAATCGGGCGAGCAGATCGGCCGCTCGGCTTAATATCTTCTGATCGAACATCGGCTAATCCCAGGACAACACCGCTTGTCGATCGCCACCATGAATGAGCGGGACTGCGCCGGCAAGCCGACACCGGCAAGCCGCAGCCCTTGCGCCGGCGAAGCGGCAATGGTCTGGTGCGCTCCTGCATCGGCTAGAGTGCTTCCGGATAAAGTGTGCAGCGGTTTTCCGAAAAGAAGCACGACAAAACAAAAAGCTAGGGTCGTTCCCCGATTCCACTAAAATCGAAACGACCCTAGCAACCACGAGACCCGTAATCGCCATGGCAACGACGGAAACACAGGCGACGGTATTGGCGCCGGCCAAACCCGTCGGATCCGGCATCATCGTGATGGCCTTGCTGCCGTTCGGGATGGCTTATTTCATGTCCTACCTGTTCCGCGCCGTGAACGCGGTGGTGGCACCGGACCTCATCCGCGAACTCCACCTCGACGCTGGCCAACTTGGTTTCTTGACTGCAGCCTATCTGCTCGCATTCTCGTTGTTTCAATTGCCGCTGGGCATACTGCTGGATCGGTTCGGCCCCCGCCGCGTGCAGGCGGCCCTGTTGTGTGTCGCTGCCTTGGGTGCCTACTTGTTCTCGCGCGGGCAGGATGCGCCGACACTGACCTTGGCCCGTGCCATGATCGGCTTGGGCTTCGCCGGCGGGCTGATGAGCAGCTTCAAGGCCGTTGTCTTATGGGTGCCTGAAGCGCGCCGCGCGCTCGGCAGTGCCGCGGTCATGTCGCTCGGCGCTTTAGGCCTGATGGTGTCGACGGCGCCGATGCAATGGATGGTCGCCCAGGCCGGCTGGCGGCCGGTGTTTGCCGTTCTCGCCGCCATCACCGCGACCAGTTCCGTTGTCGTTTTCTTCGTCGTGCCGCGGCCTGACGCGATCGGTAAGCCGGCGCCGCTGACGCATCAGCTTGCCAGCTTGGCAGGCATCATGCGCGACCCGGCCTTCCTGCGGCTCGCGCCCATTCTCGGCCTCAGTGCGGGCACCAATATTGCCATGCAGACTTTGTGGGCGGGCCCGTGGTGGCGCGACGTCGGCGGCCTCGATCGCACCGCCGTCGCTGAAAATCTGTTTCTGATGGCGGTCGCATTTTTCATCGGCGTTCTCGGCACCGGCGCTGCCACCGACCAATTGGTCCGGCGTGGCCTCAGCACGTTGGACGTGCTGTTAGGTTTCCTGCTGATGTTCATGCTTGCGGAGGCGCTGATCATTCTCAACGTCGCGCAGTTGCCGGCGTGGCTGCTGTTCGGGATGCTGGGGCAGGTGGCGGTGCTGGCGTTTCCGTGGCTCTCGAGTTACTTCGGCGTGGCGCTGTCGGGCCGTGCCAACTCGGCCATGAACCTGATGATTTTCGGCAGTGCCTTCATCGCGCAATGGGCCATGGGCGCCATCATTGATCTGTTCCCGCTCACGCCGACCGGGCGATTTCCATTGGCCGCCTATCAGGCCGCATTCGGCACCTTCCTTGTGTTGCAGATCTTGGGCCTGTTGTTCTATCTGCCGTCGCATGCCCGTTTACGGCGCGCGTCGGCGCGATCGCTGGGGGGCTGATGCCGACTGCGAGTACACCGCCAGAAACAAGCAGCCCCGGCGAGATGTCGGCTGTCGCAGAACTTTATCACGCTTTTTTAACCGGCCTGATTCTGACGTTGGCGCAGCGCCGTTCGGCGGCAGACGCTGCGGAATGGATGTTTCGCCTGTTCCGCCATCAACATCATGAGAAGTTCCTGGCGAGTTTCGACAAGCTCGGTCTGCGCGGGATGCCCGACGCCGTGGCCTGCGCCGCTTACCATTATCTCAGCAACGGTGTCGGCGGTGTTTCCGTCGAGTTCGTGCGCGAGAGCGATCGCAAGGCGTGGGTGCATTTCGTGCCGCCCCGTTGGATCTATCCGGGGGCTGCGATCTGCGGCGTGCCGGGCGAGGTTTCACGCGCCATGCTGCGCGGTTGGTATGCCCAAAATGGCGTGTCGCTGGGTAATCCGCGGCTCGGCTTTGTGTGCACCGCGCAGACGATGGATGCCCAGCACGGCCTGGCCGGCTATTTCCTCGAACATGATCATGCCCTCGCACCCGAAGAGCGGTTGCAATTTCGTCCCGGCGAATTGCCGCCGCGGTTTGATCCCGCCGGCGCACCCCTGCTGCCGGCTGGACAGTGGCCTGCTGCGCGCCTCGCCAAGGCGCAACGCAACTACGCCATGGAATATATTCGTTCCGGCCTGCCCCGCCTCGTCGAGTGTTTCGGCCCGGCCGACGCCGCCTATCTCGCACGTGTCACTGGTCATCTCGTCGGCGCGCAGCTCTATCGCGAAACGGCCCGCCAACTCGGCATCGTCGGTGACGATGCTGCAGCCTTCGGCGCCTTCATGGCCGCGTTCGCCCGTGGCGAAGGCGATACAGCCGAAGTCGAGTATGTTGCGGACGGCGTCATCGTTCGCCGCCGGTCGTGGCGTCTCATGCGCCGGCTGGAGCCGCTCTCACCCGCCGTCTTCGATGGATGGAACGGCCTGCACGAAGGAGCTCTTGCTGTGCACAATCGCTTGCTCGTCATGGAGGTGCGCGCGCGCCTCGACTACGGCGATCCCGCCTTCGAATGGCGTATCCGTCCTCGCCGTTGACGACAATTGTCCATGCAGAAGTACGGTATTTTGAATTTTGGTAAATCAGCTGGCCGCGCCAGAAATTAAGGGGCGCGCGCGGATCAATTTCCTGCGAGCGGCTGTCGTTTTCCCGATTTCGCCGTATTGGCGCCTTGCAATCCACACACTGCAGGAGCAGCATATTGTCATAGCCGCTCGGTCGGATTTTCGAGTGGCGGCAGTGTTACGATGCCCCTCGTGGTGCTGCTGTCATCCGCAAGATTCGAGCACAGCAAACACGATCGCGATCCCGTATCATGATCGGCTTAGAAGCGGATAGGCGCAACCTTGGTCGTTTGCTGGGTTGCGCCATTGGAAACTGAAAGGCCGGTGCAAGCCGGCCTTTTTTCGTGGCGAGCGGCCTTCGCCGTTTATTTTCCCCATAGCGGCCTTCGCCGCTCATTTACCTCTGAACTGTGCCTTCCGCTTTTCCATGAACGCGGTGCGCCCTTCGATGAAGTCCTGGCTGGTAAAGCAGGCTTCGACCATCTTCTTGCAGCCAGCGAGATCACGCACAGACTCGGCCTTCTGCAGTTCCGTGGTGATGTGCTTGACGGCCACGACTGTCAGTGGCGCGTTGCCCGCCACCGTCTCGGCATATTGCGTGGTGACCGCTTCGAGGTCCGCATCCGCCACAACCCGATCGATCAAGCCAATGCGCAGCGCTTCCGTTGTGTCCAATTGGCGCGC
Source organism: Hyphomicrobiaceae bacterium (assembly GCA_025351355.1). GTDB lineage: Bacteria > Pseudomonadota > Alphaproteobacteria > Rhizobiales > Hyphomicrobiaceae > JABFRJ01. The sequence goes on along the minus strand of JANXWC010000191.1, from coordinate 22,758 downwards.
CGAAAAGAAGATGTCCTTGGTGCGCGCGGGCCCGATGGTTTGCACGAACCGCTGCACGCCGAGATAACCGTACCCGATGCCGAGTTTCGCTGCCGGGAGCGCGAACTTCGAACCCTCCGTGCAGAAGCGCAGATCGCAGGCGATGGCCAAACCCAACCCACCGCCGATGCAATAACCGCGGATCATGGCGATGGTCGGTTTCGGAAACGTCGAGACTGCCGTGTAGATGCGCTCGGTCGTCGCGTTGTAGCGGTTCTGTGCTTCCAGCGTGCCGCGCTCGTCTCCGAATTTCGAGATGTCCGCACCCGATACAAACGCCTTGCCGCCGGCGCCGGTGAGCACGACCACGCGGATCTCCGGATCGGCGCGGAAATCCTCAAGGATGGCGCCGACCTTTTCCCACATCTCAAACGACACGGCGTTGTGGCGTTCGGGATTGTTGAAAGTCATTGTGCCGATATGTCCGCTTTTGCGGGCCAGCATCTTGTCGGTCATTGCATTTCCTTCGCGGGTTGAACGGAGAAGTTGAGATCTTGTCAGGAGGCCGTGGCCTTGCCGGGTTGAGCGAGGAGGCCTGCGGCGGCAATACCGGCAACGGCTGCGAGTTCGTCGTTGTCGGAGTTATCGCCGGAAATACCGACGGCGCCGATGACCTCGCCCGCTGCATCGCGAATCAGCACGCCCGATGGCACGGGCACGAACTTGCCTTGCGCGATCGCCGCCATGGCGGTCATGAATATTGGCTGTTTCTGGCTGCGCTCGAACAGTTCGCGGCTGCCGAAGCCGAAGCCGAGTGCGCCATAGGCTTTACCAGTGGCAATTTCGACGCGCAGGATGCCAGAGCCGTCCTCGCGCTTCAGTGCAACGATATGACCGCCCGCGTCCAGCACCACCACCGTCAATGGTTCGAACTTCATCGCCTGCCCCTTGGCGAGCGCCGCATCGGTGATCACGGCAGCTTGGGCAAGCGTCAGGCGCGGCATGTGGAGTCTCCTGGTAAGGTGTTCGCGTTGGAGCCTATTTTTCCTGGAAGGGCAAGCCAGCCCGACTCCAAGCAGCGGCGGCGCGTTAACATAGTGCGACTATTTTGTTATACATTCCGTCTAACGGTTATTTCCCGTAAGGTACCCCATGAAACTCGAACTGAAGCGCATCGGCAACTCGACCGGCCTGATCCTGCCCAAAGAACTGCTCGCCCGCCTCGGGTTAGAGCAGGGGGATGCGGTGTTTGTGACGGAGACAGCCGAGGGGCTCGTCATCGGCAAGCGCGACGACACCTTCGAGAAGGGCATGGCGATCGCGCGCGAAGCCATGAAGACCTACAGTCAGGCGCTGAAAGAGCCCGCCAAATGAGCGAGCCCGTCTGGCTGACCGTCGAGTTGGTCATCGCCTTTCACGACGAACAGTTGCGCATCTTCGGCGGGCCATCGGGCATCCGCGATCGCACGCTGCTGGAATCGGCGGTGGCACGCGCGCAGTACAAGTGGACATACGGAGAGGCCGATCTCGCGGCATTGGCCGCCAGTTACGCGTTCGGTATCGCCAAGAACCATACCTTCGTCGATGGCAACAAGTGCGCGTCGCTGCTGGCGCTGGTGACGCTGCTGGCGCTGAACGGGAACGCATTCAAGGTGCCGGAGACGGACCTTGCGGCGGCAATTTTGGCGCTCGCGGCGGGTGAGTTGGATGAGGCGGGATTGGCAAAGTGGGTGAAGGATCGCGTGGGGTGAAGGCAACTGCTGCGCTGCGTCGGGGCCCTGCCGCGCATCAGACGCCTGCATCGAGCCGCGGTTCCACGACCACAGATTTACACCGTCGGCCTACGCTCGAAGCCGGGCGTTTGAGTGGTTCGTTGATGGGCCTTGAGTGCGCCGCCATTTGTAGCTACGTGTGTTGCACGCATGAGCAGGGAGCAACCCAGCCATGTCAAAGAGGGCGCACTCAAGCCCTGGGAAGGGAGCGGAGAACTTGATGAGCGACACCGCTCGGTCGGTCCAAACATCGTTGGATAGTGCTCGGGAGGGCAACGCGCGGATTGACACCGTGCCGAAACTGCTGCTCCGCAACGCGGCAGAATTCGGCCAGCGCCCGGCGATGCGCCACAAGGATCTTGGCATCTGGCAAAGCTGGACCTGGTCGCAGGTTTCCGAGCAGGTGCGCGACCTGGCACTGGGATTGCGCAAACTCGGTTTCCAGCGTGGCGAATCCGTGGCCATCGTTGGCACCAACCGGCCCCGGCTCTATTGGGCCTTTGCGGCCGTGCAGAGCCTCGGCGGTATTCCCGTACCGATGTACCAGGACTCCGTCGCCGACGAGATGGTCTACGTTCTCGAGCACGCCGAGGTGCGCTTCGCCATCGTAGAGGACCAGGAGCAGGTCGACAAAATTCTGTCCGTATCCGACCAGTTGCCGCATCTCCGGCACATGATCTACGACGAGGATCGCGGTCTCAAGGATTACGATCACACGCGCCTGCACAGCTATCAGGCCGTGCAGGAGTTGGGCCGCGCTGAGCGGCGCAGCAATCCTGGTTCGGACGCTTGGTTGCTCGAAGAAATCGCTAAGGGCTGCGGCGCCGATGTCTCGGTGATGCTCTACACCTCGGGCACGACGGGTCGTCCGAAGGGCGTCATGCTGACCCATGACAACGTCGTGCGCTCGGGCCAGAATGCCAATATCTTCGATCACTTCACCGAAAAGGATACCATGATCGCCTACCTGCCCATGGCCTGGGTTGGCGATCACATTTTCACCTATGGTCAGGCCTATGCGGGCGGACTGTGCGTGGCTTGTCCGGAAAGCCCGGCGACAGCCATCGACGACCGCCGCGAAATCGGGCCGACCTACTTCTTCGCGCCGCCCCGCGTGTTTGAAACCATGTTGACGGAAATTTCCGTGCGCATGGAGGACGCCGGCCGCCTCAAGCGGGCCATGTACAGCTACTTCATGAAGGTGGCCGAACGCGCGGGCAGCAAGATCCTCGATCGCCAGCCGGTGGGTATTACTGACCGGATACTGTATTGGATCGGCGACAAGCTCGTGTATGCGCCGTTGCGCAACCGCATGGGCTTTTCCAATCTCCGGCTCGGCTACACCGCTGGCGAGGCGATCGGGCCCGAATTGTTCCGCTTCTATCGGTCGCTCGGCCTCAATCTGAAGCAGCTCTACGGACAGACCGAAGCCAGCGTGTTCATCACCATGCAGCCCGACGGCCAGGTATCGTCAGACACGGTGGGCACGCCCGGCCCGGAAACCGAGGTCAAGATTTCCGAAACCGGTGAGGTGTTGTTCAAGAGCCCCGGAGTGTTCCTCAAGTACTTCAAGAATGATGAGGCGACGGCCGCGACCAAAACGCCGGACGGGTGGGTCAAGACCGGCGATGCCGGTTTTATCGACAGTCGCGGCCATTTGCGCATCATCGATCGCGCCAAGGATGTCGGCAAACTGAACAACGGCGCACTGTTTTCGCCGAAGTATCTGGAGAACCGCCTCAAGTTCTATCCTGAAGTGAAGGAGGCGGTGGCCTTCGGCGACAAGCGCGACTACGTGACGATGTTCGTCAACATCGACCTGGTGAGCGTCGGCAACTGGGCCGAGCGCAACAACGTCTCCTATGCCAGCTACCAGGAACTTGCCGGCGATCCGCGCGTGATCGATTTGGTCAAGCGGCGGGTCGTGGAATTGAACAAGGCCTTGGCGTCAGAGCCGCTTATGGCGGGCTCGCAAATCAAGCGGTTCATCATCCTGCATAAGGAACTCGACGCCGATGACGGCGAACTCACACGCACGCAGAAAGTGCGCCGCTCATTCATTGCCGAGCGCTATGCCTCCCTCCTCGCAGCGCTCTATGACGGGTCGACGGAAGCTACTATCTCCGTTGAAGTGACCTTTGAAGACGGCCGCAAGGGTCGCATCGAGGGGCGAATGCAAGTTGTGGAAATCGCCATCAATCCCGCCGCTGCTGCGCCGATCAAGGAGGCCGCCGAATGAACGTGGTGGCCGATATCATTGCGCTAGACAACGCACAGCCGACAGCGCCGCGCCGGATCGGCGAGGTCATGCTGAAGCTCGATAACGTCTCACTGTCGTTCGGTGGCGTTAAAGCTATCCGCGACGTGTCGTTCGACGTGCGCCGCGGCGAGATCCGCGCAATCATCGGGCCCAACGGCGCCGGCAAAACGTCGATGCTCAATGTCATTAACGGTTTTTATCATCCGCAGCAGGGCGTGATCACCTTCAAGGGCGAGCAGCGCTCGGCCATGCGGCCCTATGTGGCTGCCAGTCAAGGCATTGCGCGCACCTTCCAGAACGTGGCTCTGTTTAAGGGCATGTCGACACTCGATAACATCATGACCGGTCGCACCATGAAGATGAAACGCGGCCTGTTCTGGCAGGCGCTGCGACATGGCCCAGCGATGGCCGAGGAAATCGAGCATCGCGCCGTTGCCGAACGGATCATCGATTTTCTCGAGATCGCGCATATCCGCAAGACCCCGGTGGGCAGGTTGCCCTATGGTCTGCAGAAGCGCGTTGAACTCGGGCGCGCACTTGCAACCGAGCCGGAGCTGCTGCTGCTCGATGAGCCGATGGCGGGCATGAACCTCGAGGAAAAGCAGGACATGAGCCGCTTCATCTTGACGGTCAACGACACCTTCGGGACGACGATCGCACTCATTGAACATGACATGGGCGTGGTGATGGATCTGTCCGATCGCATCGTCGTGCTCGACTATGGCCAGAAGATCGCGGACGGCACGCCCGCCGAGGTCAAGGCCGATCAAAAAGTCATCGATGCGTATCTGGGCGTAGCGCATTGACGTTAGGCAGTCGGCAGTCGGCAGTAGGCAGTAGGCAGTAGGCAGTAGGTTGCTGCCGCGCAGCCGGGGGCAAAATGGACTTTCTAATTCAAGTGGTTTGGGAAGGCTTGGTGGCGGGAGTGCTCTACGCGCTCATCGCGCTGGGTTTCGTGCTGATTTTCAAAGCCTCCGGCGTATTCAATTTCGCCCAGGGCATCATGGTGGTGTTCGCCGCACTGACGCTGGTGGGCAGCTACGAGAAAATGGCGGCGGCCGGGTTCACCGGCTTTCCAGCGGCGATGGCATCCATTGTCGTCTCGCTAGCTGTGATGTTTGCACTGGCGTGGCTGGTCGAGCGGTTAGTGCTCCGGCATCTGGTCAATCAACCCGACATCATTCTGTTCATGGCGACGTTCGGTCTCACGTATTTCCTGATAGGGTTTGGTGAGGCAGTCTTTGGCGGCGACCCGAAGATCATGATCACCCAGCAACTGGGGCTGCCGACCGGCTCGACCGAGTTTCGCTTGCCGGGGTTTGGGCCCAACGGTAAGGATGGGCTGGTGCTCATCCAGCACATCGACGTTGCCGCCACCGTCATCGCCTCGCTGATGATCGCCGCGTTGGCGCTCTTTTTCCAGTACACGCGCATCGGCCGTGCTTTGCGCGCCGTCGCCGACAGCCACAAGGCGGCGTTGTCAGTCGGCATCACGCTCAATCAGATCTGGGTGGTCGTGTGGTTCACGGCTGGCATTGTGGCGCTGGTGACGGGGATCATGTGGGGCGCGCGCTCCGACGTCTCGTTCGGCCTTTCCAATATCGCATTAAAAGCGCTGCCTGTGCTGATCGTCGGCGGCTTTACGTCGGTGCCCGGCGCCATCGCCGGCGGCCTGATTATCGGCATCGGCGAAAAACTGGGCGAACTCTATCTGGCGCCTCTGCTGCTTGGGTCCACGATGGGTCGCGGCGTGGAAAGTTGGGTCGCTTTCATCATCGCACTGGCCTTTGTCATGGCACGACCCCAAGGCCTGTTCGGCGACAAGATCATCGAGCGGATCTAGAAAGCGAATTGAGAGTAGCGAATTGCGAATAGGGTGAGATGGTGGTCAGCGTTGCTATCCAATCATATCGGGATCTTGGTGCCTGGCAACAGTCCACGACTTCGTCGGTTGCATGCTATCGGCTTTCGAAGGAGTTCCCAAGCAACGAGATGTACGCCATGACGTCGCAAGTTCGGCGGGCGTCGGTTTCAGTAGCCGCGAATATCGCCGAAGGCCACGGGCGGGAGACCACAAAGCTCGTCATTCAATTTCTTCGCGTATCCCAAGGCTCACTCAAAGAACTTGAAACTCATCTCATCCTGGCGTCAGAGGTGAAATTGGTACGCAAAGAGCAAGTAGAGCCACTACTGGCAGCCACTGACGGACTTGGACGCATGCTGCGAGGTTTGATGAGATCACTTCAAGCTAAGACCGACGACTAGCCATTCCTTATTCGCAATTCGCTACTCACTATTCGCTCTCGCTGTACTGCACCAGCGCCAGGACCCTTCGTCAAATGTTCTATCGCGAAAACGGCCAGTTCAACACCACGTATGCAGAGGATATGGCTGTCTTTCCGATCCGGCAGGATCGCATCGGGCTGGCGCTCATCCTTGGCGTGGCGGCGATTGGCGTGCCCTTGTTCGGCAATTCGTTTTTCATCTCGTCGGTGATGATCCCTTTCCTGGTGTACTCGTTGGCCACCATCGGGTTGAACATCCTGACGGGGTACACGGGGTTGATATCTCTCGGCACCGGGGCGTTCATGGGGGTGGGCGCTTTTGCGTGTTTTAAGCTGACGACGGCGTTTCCAAACGTCAACATCATCTTTTGGATCCTCGCCTCCGGTTTCTTCTCGGCGGCGATCGGCATGCTGTTCGGCCTGCCGAGCTTGCGCGTGAAGGGATTCTATCTGGCGGTCACTACGCTGGCGGCGCAGTTTTTTCTGCAGTGGTGCTTCATTCGCATTCCCTGGCTTTATAACGACAGTGCCTCCGGTGCGATTGAGGTGGCGCGACGGACGTTGTTCGGCTTTCCAATCACCGGCGCGCAGGCCAGCGCGCAAACGCGGTACTTGGTGTTGCTCGGCATTGTCGTGTTCATGACCTGGATCGCGTCCAACATCGTACATGGCCGCATCGGTCGCAGTTGGATGGCGGTGCGCGACATGGACATAGCCGCCGAGTTGATGGGCATTCGGCTGCTGCCCACAAAATTGACAGCTTTCGCCGTGTCGTCGTTCTATGCAGGGGTGGCGGGGGCGTGCATGATGTTTCTCTGGTACGGCGGCGGCGAGGCCAACGACGTCTTTAATATCAACCAGAGCTTCAACATCCTGTTTATGGTCATCCTCGGTGGCCTCGGGTCGTTGGTCGGCTCCTTCATGGGGGCAGCATTCATCTCCAGCCTGCCGACGATTTTCAAGTTCGGTTTGCCGGCGATCGGCATTAATATTGGCGGGGCGACGGCTGAGCATTTGACGTTCATGGTTGTCGGCGCGCTGATCGTCATCTTTCTCATCGCCGAACCGCATGGTCTCGCGCGGCTGTGGCAGATCACCAAAGAGAAACTCCGGCTTTGGCCGTTTCCGCATTGAAGATGGAAACGCCAATGCTGTTCGCTGAACTGCAAACTATAAATCATGGAGGAAGACGAAAAATGAAACCAACAACCACCACAAAGTATGCGGTCGCACTTGCGGCACTCGCCGCTATCACCGCGCTACCCGTTGCAGCCCAAGATAGCGTCACGCTCATCACCAATTCCTATCGGACAGGTGGCTTCTCCGGCTCCGGTATTCCGCTGGGCAACGGTATGCGCGACTACATCGCGTTGGTGAATGCCAAGGGCGGCGTCAACGGGGTCAAGATCAATTTCGAGGAATGCGAGACCGGCTACGACACCAAGAAATCTGTCGAATGCTATGAACAGGCGAAAGCCAAGAACAACATCCTTTATCTCCCGTGGTCGACTGGTGCAACGCTCGCCGCCATCCCGCGCCTGCATGTCGACAAGACGCCGCTGCTCTCGATGAGCTACGGGTTGTCGGCTGGGGCAGATGGCGCGACATTTCCGTGGGTCTTCAACCCGCCGCTCACCTATTGGGATGGCGCGTCGGTCGCGCTCAATTACATCGCCGGCAAGGAAGGCGGCATGGACAAGCTGAAGGGCAAGAAGATCGGCCTCATCTATCTGGATGCGCCCTACGGCAAGGAACCTATCCCGTTCCTGACCAACATGAGCAAGAAACACGGCTTCGAGCTGCAACTTTATCCGGTTCCCGCGGCCGAAATGCAGAACCAGGGGGCGCTGTGGCTCAACATTCGCCGCGACAAGCCGGATTATCTCTACAGCCAAGGCTTCGGCGCCATGAGTCCGACGGCGGTCAAGGAAGCCGTCAAGAACAGTTTCCCGATGGACCATTTCGTAAGCGTTTGGTGGGCCGGCGGCGACAACGATGCGCAGGCCGGCGGTACGGAAGCCAAGGGCTACAAGTCGGTCACCTGGCACCAAGTCGGCACCAACTTCCCGCTCATCCAGGAGGTCATCAAGGAAGTGGTCGACAAGGGCCAGAGCCTCACCGAGAAAAGCAAGGTCGGCGAAGCGCAGTACAATCGCACCGTCTACCAGGGCGTTCTCGTGACCGAAGCGATCCGCAATGCGCAGAAGCTCACCGGCAAGAAAGTGATCAACGCTGAGGACATGCGGCGCGGTCTTGAAACGCTCGAGATCACCGATGCACGCTGGAAAGAGCTCGGCCTCGAAGGGTTCGCAGCCGCCATGAAGGTCACGTGCGGCGATCATAGCGGTCACAACAAGGCGTTCATTACCGAATGGGATGGCGCTAAATGGGTGAAGGCCTCCGATTGGATTGCGCCGTCGACCGACGAGGTGCTGCCGTTGATCGCTGCTGCAGCCGCTGACTACGCCAAGACCGATGGCTGGCCGAAGCGTTCGGAAGCCTGCGACGCGAAGTGAAGTAATAAAATTAGCGAGTAGTGAGTAGCGAAGGGCGAGTAGGATTTCCTAGTCGCAATTCGCTACTCGCAATTCGCTCATCTCCGAGTATCCCGATGTCCGCTGAAGAGTCACCCATCTCCAGTCCCATTCTATCCGTCAAGAACATCGAGGTGATCTACGATCATGTCATCCTGGTGTTGAAAGGGGTTTCGCTCGTGGTGCCGAAGGGCGGCATCGTCGCCATTCTCGGCGGCAATGGCGCCGGCAAGACGACGACGCTGAAGGCGATCTCAAACCTGCTGCAATCCGAGCGCGGTGAGGTCACCAAGGGACAGATCGACTTCAATGGCGAGCGCGTCGATAAGCTGACGCCCAATGAACTGGTGCGCCGCGGTTGCATTCAGGTGATGGAGGGCCGCCATTGCTTCGGTCATCTGACCATCGAGGAAAACCTTTTGACAGGCGCGTTCACGCGTCGGGACGGGCGCAAAGCCACTGCAGCTGCGCTGGAAAAAGTTTACGCCTATTTCCCACGCCTCAAGGACCGTCGCCTGAGCCAGGCCGGCTACACTTCTGGCGGCGAACAACAGATGTGTGCGATCGGTCGCGCGCTGATGGCCGATCCCAGCATGATCCTGCTCGATGAGCCTTCCATGGGCTTGGCGCCGCAGATCGTCGACCAGATTTTCGAGATCGTGCGCGACGTCAACGCCAAGGAAGGCGTTTCATTCCTGCTGGCGGAGCAGAATACCAACGTGGCGCTGCGCTACGCCACGTACGGCTATATCCTGGAAACCGGCCGCGTCGTCATGGACGGCGACGCCAAATCCCTGCGCGACAACGAAGACGTCAAGGAATTCTATCTCGGCGTCGGCGGCGGCGACCGCAAGAGCTTCCGCGACGTTAAAAGCTACAAGCGCCGCAAGCGTTGGCTGGCGTAAGCAGGCAGCAACTCAGGCAATGGTTGACCGAGCCCATTTATGCGTTCGAATAAAGATCATGCAAACCAGAAGTCGTGCGCCGACAGGGCGGCCTTGCTGTGCACGACCACGTCATTGGCGGCGCTGAAGGTGATGGTGCTGTCGTAGGTGCCGTCAGTGTTGTGCACCGCGCCGATGTTCAACGCGGACAACGTGTGCACGCCAAGGGCGGCGACATCAATGTGATCGCGACCGAGGTTCGATCCCGGCAGTCCCTGGCCAAAGTCTTCGATGCGGTCGTGCCCGTTGCCGGCCTTGAAAACGAAAGTGTCATTGCCGCCTCGGGCTGTGCTGGCGAGAGTGACGGCATCGCCCCACATATCGTCGTTGCCGGTGCCGCTGATCAACGTGTCGTTGCCGCCGTGAGCATGTTCGGACATCGTCTTCGCATCGCCAACCAGAACGCTGTCAAACGTGCCGGCAGCGGTCGGCACCGTAACGTCGCCGCCCGTCAGCTTGTCGTCACCGCCTTGCGCGTGTCCTGCCATGGCAGTGGCGTCGCCGTAGGCTGTATTGGAAGAATTGAGGCCGCCGGTGAAGGTATCATTGCCGGCTTGCGCGTGATAGGTCATCGTGCCGCCGGCATCGCCGATGAAGGTGTTGGTCGCGCTGCGACCGCCAACGAAGGTGTCGTCGCCACCCCGGGCCGCGTCGGTCATGTCGGTGCCGGCGTCACCGATAAATGTGGCAGTCGAGGCAAAGGCGCCGTTAAGAGTGTCGTTGCCGCCTTTGGCGTGGTCGCTCATAGTGCCGCCAGCGTCGCCGACCACGGTATCGGTGGAGCCACGCCCACCGCCGGTGAACGTATCATTACCGCCTTGCGCCTGCCCGGACATGTTACCGCCTGCGTCGCCAGTGAATGTGTTGGTCGCGCTGCTACCGCCGACGAACGTGTCGTCACCGCCGTGGGCGCGGTCGGTCATGTCACCGCCAGCATCACCTGTGAATGTATTAGTCGCCTTGGTGCCGCCGAAGAACGCGTCATTGCCGCCGCGTCCCGCGTCGGTCATGTTGCCGCCGGCGTCGCCGATGAATGTATTGGTGGCTCTGTTGCTCCCACCCGTGAAGGTGTCGTTGCCGCCTAGCGCGTGATCGGTAATATTGCCGCCGGCGTCTCCGATGGCGAAGTTGATAGAGAAATCGGTGCCTGCAACAGTGTCGTCCGTGCCCCATTGGTGATTGGAAAGGTCGGTCGAAGTAAACGGTGTGCGTTGAGATGGCATTTCACTGTCCTCGTTCGGGACGATAACTCGGGCTGATACCACAGCGCCGACAGCTCTTTAAATGTTAAGTGCGATGGCTAATGAAGCAACCTCAAATGTCTGATCTGGACCGCGACAACCGCTACTTCGGCATGCGCTCGCGGCTGCCTCAGTCTCGGTGCAGCGCCGCGCTTTTTGGTGCGGGTTGGTCAAATCTTCGCCTGTTGGTAGGCGCGTGGCAGTCTGCGGTGGTCTTGTGCTTGCCACCCCGGAGGAATGCCTGTAATCACCAGCCGCTGAGTTCGCGACGGGTCTACCACTGGCCACCGCGGCGCCTGGGCCTCATGCCTCACCATTGGCAAGCCGCAGGCACAACTTGGTAACCCGGGAGTCTGCTTGACGCAGGTTGACCGAAACGGACCGAAACGGACCGGAGAGGTGGCAGAGTGGCTGAATGCACCGCACTCGAAATGCGGCATACCTGCAAGGGTATCGTGGGTTCAAATCCCACCCTCTCCGCCAAACGCCAAATTGGTCGACCCGGAGACATGGGGACAGAACGTCCCTGACACACAAGTTGCATCCTCGTCGAGCCACGGCTGCGGCAAATTGTCGTGCGAGTCGGATCGCGTGTTCACGTGTTATACCAGCGGTCATTATTCTTGACCGATGGTATGCGCGCGCGGGGTTGGTGGGGCGGCCGCGTGCAAACAAAGAATCTGACACCGACGGTCATTCTTTTTGACCGTCGGTGTCACTTGAATTACGCTCAAGTCGGGATCGTGGCGAGAAACGCAGATGTAACTTCGCCAAGTATTGCCTCTTAACGAGCGCGCTCTTCGTAATAGCCGATTTTTTCCTGCAGCGGCGTGTCGTGAATGCGCACCAGAAATGCCGGTGTATCGCCGGTTGCCTTGTGATCAATGGCGGCAAATACCGGTGCCGAAAAACTGTCCTTCGGGTCCCATGCGTGTGTCGTGCCGTTGATGGTCGTCGTGCCGCGTCCGCTGATGACATGAAACACAGCACTCGTCGAGCGCAACGGTGGCCGCGCCGTCTCGCCGGGCCGCAGCATCATGGCGGTGAAGCCCATGGTTGGCAAACAGCTCTGACCGCTCTCAGGATTGATATAGTCGAGTTCGACGGCCTGGCTGCCGGCATGCTCGGCGAGGCGGCGGAGCGCCGCTTCGGTCCGCTCCCAGGGAAACCGCATCATCGGGTAGGACGCCGGCATCGCGCGGTCACGGCGGCGCACGGGTGCAAGGCCGGCTGCCCGATATTCCACTTCCGATGGGTCCGGTCGGTTGCGCGGGCTCTGCAGCGGCGCTTCGACGGCGTAGGACCCTTCAAGATAAACGAACAGCGGCAAATCCAGCGCATCAAGCCAGATCACCGGTTTGGTGCCGGCATGGCCGTGATCATGCCAGCAGCCGCCCGGCGTCAGAATGAGATCGCCAGCGTGCATGGGTAGCTTGTCGCCGTCGACGACTGTGTAGGCGCCTTCGCCCTCGACCACGATGCGGGCAGCACTCGGCGTGTGCTTGTGCGCAGGTGCCGTCTCACCCGGCAGCAGTAACTGCAGCCCGACGTAGATGGTGGCTGTGGCCTGCATGGCGCCATTGCCGCGCCCTGGATCGGCCAGGAACAAGACGCGCCGTTCGGCTTTCTCGACCGGCGTCAGTTCACCGGCGCGCAACAGCAGCGGGCGTACATCCGAGTAGGCCCACAGGTGGGACTTGGTGACGGGTACCGGACCGCCATGAGGCAGCACGTTACGCATCTGCGGCCATAGCGGCGCCACTCCAACGCGGCTCATGGCCTCGCGGTAGTCCGGCGGCAGCTCTTCGAGCGTACCCAGTTTGGTCGACATGCGCGTCTTCTCTATTTAAAGCCCTGGGGCCGTTTTGATACGCATCAATTCATTCCGTAAGTATTCAAGTCAAGAGCATGACGACAATCCAATCTTGTCGTTTGATGGCTTATGGTTATTCTCCGCTTAGTGCTTTGCAACGATTGATTCGGTCCGGTGAAGCGGGTTTCAAAACGGCGAGTGCAGGCGACGTGGCAGGTCAACCAGGCAAAACCCCGATCGAGCTTTACGGGATGCCGGGACACTTGTTCCGTCGCATGCACCAGGCGTCACAGACTATCTTTGACACTGAAATCGCGGCGGCAGGCTTTGATCTGACGTCAGTTCAATTTGCCGCGTTGGCGATGATCGCCGAACACCCGGGGCTCGATCAGGCAACACTGGCCACGCTCATCGCCTTCGATCGGGCGACGACAGGCGGGGTGGTTGATCGGCTGGAAATCAAAGGGCTCGTCAGTCGCGAGGTCTCAAAGTCAGATCGTCGAGCCCGTCGACTGCATCTGGAGCCCGGCGGTCAGCGCGTGCTCGACGGCGTCTTGCCGCATGTTCGACGTGCGCAGAATGTCATGCTGAAGGGCCTGGACGCGCCGGAACGGGCATTGTTGCTTCGCCTTTTGCACAAGGCAATCGAGGCGGTCGGTGATCTCAGCCGCCCGTCGACACGCACGTTACCCGCGGCTCGAAAAGGCAAGGCTGCGTCGCGGGCGTCATGAGCGCCGATGTGTCATGCCACTGGGATTATGCTTGGTGGATCGCACGCCAGGAGTCAGCAACGCTTCGGGAATCGCATTTTTCGGCAATTGTGAGTTGCGTCCTGCGGTTTAGAGACGCGGGAGAACTCAAATTTAGGGCTTCGAATCATCAGCTTTAGCTGTACTCTGTAAGCCCATGACGCGGTACATCTTCATCACCGGCGGCGTGGTGTCTTCGCTTGGCAAAGGGCTGGCTTCTGCGGCCCTTGGAGCGCTTCTACAAGCCCGAGGCTATTCGGTTCGGCTCCGAAAGCTCGATCCCTATCTGAATGTCGATCCCGGCACGATGAGCCCTTACCAGCATGGTGAAGTGTTCGTGACGGACGATGGTGCCGAAACCGATCTCGACCTTGGCCATTACGAACGCTTTACCGGCGTCGCTGCAAAGAAGTCGGACAACATCACCACCGGTCGCATCTATCAGGAAATCATTGCCAAGGAACGGCGCGGCGATTTCCTCGGCGGAACCGTGCAGGTCATTCCGCACGTCACCAACGCGATCAAGGAATTCGTCCTCGCCGGCAATGATGGCGTTGACTTCGTGCTGGTCGAAGTGGGCGGCACGGTCGGCGATATCGAGGGCCTGCCGTTCTTCGAGGCCATCAGGCAATTGGGCAACGACTTGCCGCGTGGCGATGCGGTCTATGTGCATCTGACGCTGCTGCCGTTCATCCCGTCGGCCGGCGAGCTCAAGACGAAGCCGACGCAACATTCAGTGAAAGAACTGCGCTCGATCGGCATTCAGCCGCACATTTTGCTATGTCGGGCTGATCGTGAAATTCCGAAATCGGAACGCAAAAAAATCGCTCTGTTCTGCAACGTGCGCGAAGAGGCCGTCATCCAGGCGCTGGACGCGGCGTCGATCTACGACGTGCCCCTCGCCTATCACCACGAAGGGCTCGACCGCGAAGTGCTGCTGGCCTTCGGCATCACCGGCGCGCCGAAGCCGGACCTCTCACGCTGGGAGACGATTTCCAAGCGCGTCGCCAACCCCGAGGGCGAAGTCACGATCGCCATTGTCGGGAAATACACGGGATTGAAGGACGCCTATAAATCGCTGAATGAAGCGCTGGTCCACGGCGGCATCGCCAACAACGTCCGCGTCAATCTGCAATGGATCGAGAGCGAGGTATTTGAGAACGAAGATCCCGCGCCTTATCTCGAAGGCGTACATGGCATTCTTGTGCCGGGCGGGTTCGGCGAACGCGGTTCGGAAGGCAAGATCCTCGCAGCTCGTTTTGCGCGGACGCGAAAAACGCCTTACTTCGGCATCTGTTTCGGCATGCAGATGGCGGTCATCGAGGCGGCGCGTTCGTTGGCCGGCGTGAAGACGGCAGGCTCTACCGAATTCGGCCCGACACCCGAACCGGTGGTCGGTGAAATGAAAGAGTGGATGCGCGGCAACGAATTGGAAATTCGCAGGGCGGGCGGCGATCTCGGCGGTACGATGCGGCTTGGCGCCTACGATTCGACCCTCGCAACCGGCAGTCGCATCGCCAAGATCTATGGTTCGACGCTCATATCGGAGCGACATCGCCACCGCTACGAGGTCAACACCAAGTATCGTGCGGCGCTGGAGGCGAAGGGGCTGAGCTTCTGCGGTATGTCGCCGGATGGTTTGCTGCCGGAGACGATTGAGTTTCCCGATCACCCCTGGTTCATCGGCGTGCAGTATCACCCCGAGCTCAAGAGCCGTCCATTCGAGCCGCATCCGTTGTTCAAGAGCTTTATCGCCGCGGCCATCGAACAGAGCCGGTTGGTGTGAGACCGGCCTACTCTATTTAAACGCGGCGGGATGATTTATCGTCGTTTCGGCGGATGCGTCTCTAGTGACAGGTCGATCATATGCTCACACTGCTTTTGCTGCGCCACGCTAAAGCCGAACCGGGCTCGTTCTCGCTGCCCGATATTGATCGGTCGTTGGCGCCGCGCGGTCGCGACGATGCGCCGCGCATGGGGGCGTGGTTGGCAGCGCATGACTTGATCCCCGATTACATCGTCTGTTCGCCGTCGCGGCGCACGCGTGAGACATTGCAGCTGGTGATGCCAGCTCTTGCGCGCGAAATTGAAACGGTATTCGACCCCGCTATTTACGAAGCAAGCATGGCGCGACTGTTGGCCGTGCTGCGCCGGACGCCGACGCGGGCGCAGCGTGTGATGTTTGTCGGGCACAATCCGGGCTTTGAGGAACTGGCCAACGATCTGCTTGGCAGCGCCGACGCGACCGCGGCGGAGCGGCTGGAAAACAAGTACTCGACGGCGGGGCTAGCAGTGCTGGCGTGGCCGGCCGCGTCGGGTATCCATCAGTGGGCCAAAGTGACGGCGCGTCGCGCGCATCTGGAGGCTTTCGTCGCGCCGCGCTATCTGCAGTGACTGGGGCATGGGAGCCAGTGGATTACCGAGGCCGCATCGTCGCCGCCGGACGATCTACCGGCGGAGACGATGTTGCTGAGCTCGACGGTCTTCAACTCAATTGAGTGCCGCGGCGCCGGCCATCGACACCACGTCGTCCTGGGTGCCGGAGCCACCGCTGACCCCGATTGCGCCGATGACCTTGCCGCCGGCCATCAACGGGTTGCCGCCGCGCGAAGCGATCACGTCGTCAAGCGTGCCGAGGTAGGTAAAAAACGCACCCTTGCCCATCAGCCGCTCGAATACCAGCGTCGGGCGGCGATAGCGGGCTGCCGTTCGCGCCTTGTGCTGGGAGATTGTAACCGAGGAATACTGGCAATTGTCCTGCTTTTCGAAATAGACCAAGTCGCCGGACGGTCCGACGATCGCGACACACAGGCCATTCCAATTGCGTTTTTTGGCTTCGGCGATGGCGCCGGCGGCGGCTTTTTTGGCCGTCTCGATGTTGATTGTTTCGCCGTAGGCCGCCGGCGTCATGGCTTCCGGCAAAGTCTCATTCGGATTGGCAGGATCGGCGGGAACTTGGGCGAGCGCCGCCGTGCCAGTCAGTAGCGCCAAGCACATCGCGCCAGCGCGAATAGTAAAACGAGCCAAGATGTTTCCTCCTCGATGTTTTGCCCGAGCTCGCAAACTTTGGCCAGGGCAGCATCAAATCTATGGCGTTTGCCGAGCGGTTGATAGCGGGAACTCTAGGTTACGGTTAGGACGCCGTGCGAGAAACGGATCCGATGGCGCCGCGCAGTTGCTCCCATGCTCCCCGCAACGGCCGAAACGTAAAGGTCACCCGATGCGTGCCGGCCGGCACCACAACGGCCCGAAATAGCACGTTGGCGCGCATGATCGAAGCGGGCACGCCGTCGATTTCCGCATACCACCAGGGGTGCCAGAGGTCGTTGAGAACGACGAAACCGCTGGCCGTGCTTTCGGTTTCGATTGCGACGGACGCATTGTGATAGGCAATCAGACGAGCCTTCCCGCCCGTCGCCGCAGGCCCCGCACCGCCGGCAACTGAAGCCTCTCGGGGTTCGAGCAGCACCGTCACGGCGGGATCGAAGTCGGGCCACACGCCGGTCGTCAACAGTGTTTCAAAGTCGGCCGGCAGCGCATGTCCGACAAACGATACACGCGGCAACGCGCGCGGATTTTCGTAGAGCCACGCCTCGCCGATCCGTCCGATCGGCAGCCAGTCGCCGGGCTTGAGCCTGGGATCGATTTTATCCAGTGGGACGCCGGCTGCAACATAGCGCAGGCCGAGCATGTCGACCAGTCGCGAGCGGTAGGACGGCAGCATAAGCGTAAATCTGCGTTCCTCGGGCGAGCCGATGTTGTCGCCCGCCCCCGTCGCTCGGCTATACTGTTGCGAGCGCACGGGATTGTAGCCGAGCGTATTTTCGAGACGATGTGTCAGGCTGGCGTTCGGCCAGTGGAAACCGAGCCCCAGCAGTTCAATGCGATCGCGTCTTGTCTCGCTCGCGCCAGCCTCGACGTGGGCTCGAAGCGACGCAATCACGGGGTTGGTCGTGATGGGGTCGAACACTTCGTAGGCAGAGGGCGGCATTGCAGAGGACGATGAAGGGCCATTGTTCCAGGCGAGATCCACCGTCGTCGTGCCACAGACGATGAGCGCGGCCGTCCAGGGTTCCAGCGCTCGTCGTGGCAGTGCCAGCGCCAGCGCGCCGAAGGCCGCGGCCATCGCCACGACGGCGGCAGTTGCTGGATAAGGCAGCAGCTCCAAGCGGCCGATCCTGAGCGCCAGCACGAAGGCCCCCAGGAGTGCGACACCGGCGAGCGCGAAAGCTGCATTCCAGCCGCGCGATGCGATCATTTCCCAGGGCCGGATAAATACGCGGTGGACTGCGTACCCGGCCAGCACTGCGCCGAGCGCACCGATCACAAACGTCGCGTCGGCGGGGCGGCGGTAGAAAGCGACGCCGGGCAGCAGCGTGTAGAAGACGCTAAATACGGGGGTATACCAGCCGAGCGCATAGAGCGTGACGATGATCAGCGCCACGCTGAAAAAGCGGATTTCGCGGCTCCACAGTTGGCCGCTCATCGCGGCGATCCCGATCAGCAAAACCGGCAGCGCACCGATATAAATCTGTCCCATGTTCTGCGCAATGAAAAGTCCAGTATCGTGCCAGGCGAAGCTGGGTGGTCCCCAGTAGTCTTCCATGCGGAATGCAGCGCCGAACAATTGCGGAATGAGTGCCGTGATTAAAAGTGCCGGATGCAGCGAGCCGCGACCGGCGCCCTCAAAATCGATGGATGGGCGATTGGAGTCGGCTGCCAGCAGCGCCGTCAGCGCGACGGGAACCACAGCGATCGCCACCGTTACGAACGCGGCCAAGGCCAGCGGCGCTAACTTCGGCCACAACGCGACAAGCGAGCGATCATCGCTGGCCAAGCGCCATAGCGCCTGGGCTGCCAGCAGGTACAATACCAGCAGCGCGACCTGATCGCGCCCCAGCACGATGGCTGCCGAGACAGCGCCGAGTGCAATGGCCCAGATGGTGCTGCGGCGCGAAAGTGAGCGGTCGAGCGCCAGCATCGCGATGGGCCAATATGCGAGGCTCAAGATCTGTCCGGTATGCTGCAGCCGCCATGCCATTGACGCGCCAAAGGCGAACGTGAGGCCGGCCATTAGTGCGCCCGCCCAATGCCAGCCGCGGTCGCGGAACCACACCATCAGTGCGACGGCCCCAGCCAATCCGGCGAGCAAGGTAGTGACGTCGACGGCCCAGGCACTGGGATTGGCATTGACGAGCGCCAGCAACAGGAACGGCGGCGAGAAAATCATCGATTGCGGATCGGCGATCTGGTTCTGGCCGGCGAACACGTAAGGTGCCCAGAATGGACTTTCTCCAGCCCCGAGGCTCTGCGCGAGAAACTGGATCTGCGGCAGGAACTGCGCCTTGGCGTCCCAAGGAATTGTCACCCGCCCGGACAGCCATGGCCACACCATAATGGCCCAACCCACCACCAGCGCGGCCAGTGGTCTGGCGAGCGGCCAACTCTCAGCATCGTCCGGGTGCTGCTGCTGCCTGGTGCGGCACCACAGGGCGTCGTTTACGCCGAGGGGTCGGATTTTTTCGTCAATCGTCGAAGGAGGCACTGTGCGCTGCCGTGGCTGACATGAGCGGTTGGATGCGTGCCGCTATCATACATCGCCGCGCGGCGCTATCGGCGGGGTTAACTGCTCGGTAACCATCCGATGCTACGGTCCTCAAGGGTGGCGTTCAGTGCGTCACGGGGCCTTGTTGTACGAGTGCGTTATATGCTCACTGCTTCACCTGCTGCGGCAGGTAAACCTTGGATGACGTGGTCGGCGCGGCCAGTGCCACACGAAACGCCCCGGGTTGCGGCTCAAGCCGAACAGATGGCCGGCGGCCAGCGTCTCATCACTTTCAGCGAGCCCACCGAGAGCTTTCTCAGCCAGTCCATCCGCAATTTCGGCATGACGTTGGCAACATTGGGATTCTACTCATTCTGGGCGCGCGCCGAGGCCCGCCGCCAATTGCATCGCTGCATTCGCATTGGCGGCCAGCCGCTCGACTATACGGGCACGGGGCGGGAGGCCTTCGTGGCGTTCCTGCTGGGCACCCTGACGACGGTGGTGCTGGTGTCGACGTTCATCTATTTTTTCACCAAGGCCGGCGCCACGGGCGATCAGGCGCGGGCGGCGCTGTCCGATTTTCGCTTCCGGCGCCTGTTCATTTCGCTGCCGTTGATTTTTTTGCTGGGGTCGGTGGTGTATCGCAAGCGCAAGCAGCTGTTGCGGCGAACCTGGTGGCGCGGCCAGCATTTTGATCTTGACGGGCAACCCTATGCCTACGCGCTGCAGCATTTCTGGACAGCATTCCTGGTGCCATTGACGCTCGGCTGGGCTGCCCCCTGGCGCGCCAGCCGCTTGGCGCGACGCAAGATCCGCGAGATGCATCTGGGCGCGCAGCGCTTCGAAGCGGTGAGCGAAGTAGCGTCGCTTTACAGGGCATTCGCGACGCTGTGGTTCGGCGGCGGCATCATCTACGTGGCGACCATGGTGCTACTGGGGCTGACGATTGGACCGCAACTGTTGGCGGCCTTCGGCATGCAGAGCCTGCAGCCGCTGATGCTTCCGGGTGTGCTTTCGACGGGGCTGACGGTGCTCGTGGTTGGCCTGTCGCCGGTGCTGATGTTCATGCTCTACTACCGCGCTGCCTGGACCGAACATCAGATTTCCAGCATCGTTTTCGACGGCGTCAGGTTGCGTTTGACCTTGCCGAAGGCCCGCTTCGCCGGGCTGTTGCTGTGGAACGGGTTCATCAAGATCGTATCGTTCGGCGCCTTCCAACCGGTCGCCGACGCAGCCCTCGCCCGCTTCGTGATTGACCGCATCCAAACCGAAGCCTGGACGCCGCCGGCCGCGGTGCGCACCGGTTGAGTGCGCTCGCTGATGGGGCCTCGGTGCCGGTGGTTATGCTGCCGAGCGGTTGTCCGAAATGGCAGCTGACAAGTGAAGTGCCGGCGTGAGCCTATCGATCCGTGGACGGTGGTTTTTGCCCAATGCAGTCATTCGTCGCTCCCTCATACAACAACCAGAGTCACAGCGATTGATCTAGGCCCAGCTATCGAGAGCCAGGGGCTCGATAACGCCAGTAGACGCCAGCCTTGCCCTGAACTGTGACGAGTTTGGAGCTTCGCCTTTCTGGCGGGCGCTCGCCAGTCTGGAAGATGCGTCGCATATCCGTTACGATGACGGGACTTGCTGCGTAGACATCGTGATTGAGGGCGAAGAACCCGGCACCCGCGTCGGTCACGTCGATCGTATCGACCCCAGGCACGATTACCGGCTCGTCGCCGCCACCGGCACGCGGAACGAAATCGCGCAGCACACGCGATGCCCAAAGCGCGCGATCAGCCGTTGAGGCATAGAGCGTCATCGTCGACTTTAGCCCCTTGATCGAGCAAACCATCTGCGCGAAGCGATCCTTGTCCACATCGGGAGATGCCAACACGATCTCTCCTACGGGTAGGCGTGCGCTCATCTCCCGACTGAAGTTGATTTTTTCCAGCGCCGGCAGCAGCACCATGTTGCCCATGCTGTGCGCGATGAGATGGATCTTCTTAGGCTTTGTCTCGATGACCACTTTGTCGAGGAAGTCTATGAAGTCGTTGACTGCCAGACCTGCGCTTTCCTGGTCGTAGCCGTAGCTCATGAAGCGGCCTCGCGAAGGCCAGGAGAACAAGAACGCGGGACCATCGAAGTTCAGGTCATGGGCGATCTGGGCCGTTCGTTTCAAGGCGTCGTCGAAGCCGACATTATAGCCGTGAACGAACACGAACACCTGGTCTCGGAATGCTTTTGCTGCCGCAAGTTTCCCACGCGCGGCTTCGATGAGTTCCCGCTCGGCGCGCACATCGAGACGCCGGATTGATAACTGCGTGGTGTCGGTGACGCCGCCGGCATCGCTGACGATCCCAGCTTCGGAACCAACACCTTGGGCAAGTCCGCCGCTCGTCGGTTGCGCGGTTTGCGTGACCGCCACGACCGCAAGTCCCAAGGTTAACGCGCTGCCGCGTTCTCCAGAAAATGAGGGTGTCGTCGTATTGCCATCGCGTTGACGGTCCGTTGCGAAGTAAACGGGAAATTCTCGGACACCGGATTTCGTTAATGCAAACGCACGCCGGAATAGCGCCTCCGCGTCCTCGTTCCGGCCTTCCATGCGCGCAATTTCGCCGAGTAATAGGACAGTGTCGCCAAGCCGCGCATCAGTAATGCCAAAGTGTTTCTGGTACGTCGCTTGGGCACGTTGCAGATAGGCTGTCGCTTCAGGAACCCGGTTCAGCGTCTTGTAAAGTTTGCCAAGTACGTAGCATGTCAACGCGGTGTGGCGGCCATCAACACCTTGCGACGCCTCCTCCATCTTCAAGACGTCCAGCCACTTTTGCTCAGCGCCGGCATAGTCGGATCGGGCAAAAGCCATCGCGCCCATCTGATACAGGGCATTGCGGAAGGAAGAATGGTGTTTCTCCAGTGACCGCTCATAGATGACCAGCGCACGCTCATAGAGCGACTTTGCCTCGTCGTAGCGTTCGATAGTCCCCAACAGATTGGCGATATTGACCAACCGATCGGCAGCGACGACACTATCGCGCCCCGCCACCTCTTCGCTGATTTCCAGAGCGCGGCGTTGAAGCGCTTCTGCTTCGCCATATCTGCCGACGTTCCTCGCCAGGGCGGCCTGTGACGCCAGCGCCATGGCATAGTTCAGGTGCTTCTCGCCATAGTGTGCAAGAGTTGCGGCCGCGTAACGATCGACACTGGCGCGCGCCTCCTCGTAACGACCGAGGGCACCGAGAGCCGCGGCGAGATTCTGGTGCCTTCCCGCGACATTTATCATTGTCCTATCGGGACGCTTTTCGGCTAACTCCAAACAGCGTTGGAAGACGCCGAGCGCATCGCGGGCGCGACCGAGTTCGAGCCAGATGAGGCCTAGATAGTTCAATGCCGTTTCCAGCGCTTCTACGTGTTTGATTGGATCGGAATTATAAGCTTGCTCTGCAATGGCGACGGAACGCGCCGTCACGCGCTCGGCGTCATCATGCAATCCCCTGTTAAGCAGGATCCGGCCTAGGTCATAAACTCATAAACGGGATTCCCAAACGGCGCGAACAGTGATTCATGATTCCAACTGAGGGAGGTTGGGATGGCACAGCTACGTCGCTACGAACTCAGCGATGCCGAGTGGGCAATCATCGATCCGCTGCT